>NZ_NQWI01000080.1 GCF_002532535.1 Candidatus Viridilinea mediisalina | reverse complement strand
AGCCGACTAATGGTCTTCCAGTAAATAATCCGCTAACCAGACCTCGCAGATCTGGCATATCTATCAGGTCTAGTCCGTGCCGCGACACCGGATTAATTTCTGGAAGACCATAAGTCGGCACTCCCTCTTACAATCTTACAGTAATAGAACGATACGTTTGCGAGGCTTAGGGACAATACCTTCGCAGCTTTGCGACTTTGCGCGAGCTTATTTGATAAGGTATTGAGCTTAGGGGTGCTTTCAGAAACGTGAAAGGTTGCTTTACCATCGTTCAGTTGCCGTTTGGTCAAGCAGGGCCACCAACGTCGTGAGATCTTCCATCTGGCCGAATACATGTTGAGGCTGTTCAGCATCTTGCAGCAAGCGATCACGGAGCGCATAGAGTGCCGCAGAATCAACCTGCTGACCATCGGGGCTAACCAAGTAGCGTTGGACTAAATCGCGTAGCACTTCATCCGCCGTTGTACCATTATGTTGCTGACTCTCTATAGTATGCCAGAAAAGTTCGGCTACGTGAATATGGCGTGCCACAATCACATCATCAAGCATCTGGCGATAGTAGTCACAGGCGAGACGCTGAAGGGCAGCATAGTGTGCGGGATGTTTAAGCCGCAACAACTGTGCAAGCAGTGAACGCAGCAGTGGGACAACCCGCCATGCGTTATTCGTCTGATCCCACACGACCAGATCAAGCTCTTGGAGTTGGCGCACCATCATCAGTTGCGCCGCTTGACTGCGTGACTGGCCTGGCAGATCGCAGCTATTAAACAGTCGTTGCAACAGCGGGATGGCAAATTCACGCACAACCGCTAACGCTTCGAGCGCAAAACGTAACTCGCGGGTCAGTTCGGGGCCAATGCGCGCATAGATCGCATCAACACTACGTTGCAACAAGGCAACCTGAAGTGACTGATCCCATCCTTCTGGCTCGGCCACCTCAAGCAAAACATGCTGTGCAACTGCATTAGCCAAGGGCAGACCCATCGTCAAGCGGTAGATCGCCGTTGCAGCATTGGAGCCCCCCCCCAATTGTAACGCTGTTTCAGCCAGATTCAATGGTTGAAGTATCCGACTTTCAGCGCGACGACGCGTATCAAGTTCACGCCAACGCAACGGCGTATGGCTGGTAACCACCGCCACAAGGCGATTAGCCCGTACCAAGGGCAGCAGCAGACCGCGTTCAATCCAGCCGAAGCTCAGAGCGGCATGGCGCGCTTCAGCCTCGATCAGCAGCAGAATAGGCTGACGACGGCGCAACAAGGCGGCAGCACAGGCAGCTAGAGCGCCATCAGCGGCGGCATTATCGGGTGGCAACTCACCATCATGCGGGTGCAATTGCCGAATAATCGCCTGACGTGCATCCAAAGGCGTTGTCTTTGCTCCAACAGGTAATGCTGGTAGTTGCAGCGATAGACCAAACACATCCGCATATCCCTCAGTGCGCTCGGCCAACTCCGCGAGTAACGCACTCTTCCCGATTCCATACACCCCACAGAAATTGACGAGACACAACTGGGGTGTGGCACCATAGCATAGCCCATTGATATGCTGAAGGACGTGCTCTATCTCGGCTGTACGGCCAACGAAAGGCGCGCGTGCTTCCATTTTTTGCGTTCCTATGCACTTCGTTTGTGGTAAGGAATGATTTCAGGTCTGAGTATAGTGTAGGCGCTTTCAGCGCACGTTGACGACCTGACCCTATTTTCTCTTTCCTATTTCCTGTATCCTTCCCTAACGCACATATTCAAAGTATGTCTGACCATTGTGGAACCAACTACCAACCTTCGCAAGGATGTTACCATGGATATTTGAGGGATGTTGCCTATTTTCTCATTTCTGGCTCCTTCCCTTACAATAGGGTTCCACCCACTAGTAGGATTGCCCCCTACAGGGAAGGATACAGAAAACAGGAAATAGGAAATAGGGCTGCGACTTCAGAATGCCTTGGATACCTCAAGACGGTAAAATACCCTGAACCATCCCTAAGCATGGAGTAACGAAACATGAACGAACAGCCTTCACTGCTACGTGATCTGTTTACGATTCACCCAAGTGCCTATATCTTTCCCCAAACTTTTTTGGCTGGGATGATTACGATTGGGCCGGAGTGTAGCGTTTGGCCGATGAGTGTCTTGCGCGCCGATACGGTGCCGATTACCTTGGGAATTGGGTGTAATGTCCAGGATGGGTGTATCATCCATGGCGATCCGGGTTTTCCGGTACGCATTGGTGATTGGGTTACGTTAGGCCATGGTGCAATTATCCATGGCGCGGTGATCGAAGATGAGGTACTGGTTGGGATTGGTGCGGTGCTGCTCAATGGTGCCCGCATTGGCCGGGGTTCGATCATTGGGGCGCGAGCGCTGGTGACGGAGGGGATGCAGGTGCCGCCAGGTTCGCTGGTGCTGGGCATCCCTGGGCGCATACGGCCCCTTGGTGCGGATCAGGCCGCAACGATTCGCCGTACCGCTGAACGCTATGTGGCTCGCAAGGATCGCTATCGCTTGCGCACTGCTGCCGAAGGAGGAACGAAATTTACTATGCCGCTTCCTAGCAATGATCCGAATGTTGAGCACGAGGATGCCCCCGCTACTCTGCCCCCGCCACCTGAGCCGCCTGAGGCGCTTCAGGCGATTATGCAGGCCGCCGAGGGGCTCTTGATGCCCAGTGAGACCGATGCACCCTTTGAGCCTTTTCGCTGGCAGGCGGATGCGCCGCTGACGAGTGGGGCTCTGCTGCGCCAGCTCGAGCTTGACCCCGCTACGCCCGTCGAGACGGGCGATGCCCTTGGGCTGCTCAATCAATTGGCCGCTGAACGCTCGTGGTTTGGCGACGAAGAGCGCGCCCTGGCGCAACGCTTTGCCCAACTGCGTACGACGATGAGCGAGCATCTGCGCGAGCTTACGCTCTATCGCGTCGGAACGATCAAACTGACCCTCATTCTTGTTGGCCGTGACCGCAATGACCAAGTGCTGGGCCTGCGTACCATGGTCGTTGAAACATAGGAGTGATGCATGCCCGCTCGTCGTACTCGTGTGAGTAAACCGAAGAAGAAACCATCCCGCTTTCGCGTCATTGTGGCCCTCGTCGTCCTGCTTGCGCTCTTGGTGGTCTTTTTTGATGCAGAGCCGCAGGCGCAAGCACCGCCTCCGGTGCCCCCAAGTGATCCCACGGTGAGCCGCCACCTGGCGCTGGGCAATCCCAGTGATGCTGTCGCTAGTGTGCGCGAGCCAACCAACTACCTGATTGTGCGCGACCAGTACGCCCTCTCCTACCACCGCGACCAAGGCATTCCCAATTGGGTCGCGTGGCACCTCCAGTTGAGCGATCTCGGCGATGTGCAACGCTACAGTGGGCGCTTCATCACCGACACCTCATTGCCCGAAGGCTGGTACCGGGTGACCCACGCCGACTACACCAATTCGGGCTACGACCGTGGTCATATGACCCCTTCGGGTGATCGCACGGCGACCGAAGAGGATAATATCGCCACCTTCATCTTGACCAACATTGTGCCCCAGGCCCCCGCCAACAACCAGGGTATCTGGGCGCAACTTGAGGATCACGCCCGCCGTTTGGTGCGTGACGGCAACGAGGTCTACATCGTCTCTGGGGGGCACGGCAGCCTCGGCACTCTCGCCGACGGGCGGCTCAACATCCCCGAAAGCCTCTGGAAAGTCCTCCTGGTGCTACCGGCAGCAGCGGGCGACGATGCGGCTCGCGTCACGCCCGACACCGAGGTAATTGCCATCTGGACGCCCAACGACGACTCGGTGGCAGGAACCGCATGGGAAGATTACCTTACCAGCGTGCGCTGCATCGAAGAACGCACCGGCCTCGACTTCTTCTCCGCCGTCAACCCGGTCATCCAAGACTTGATTGAAGGGCCGGGTTGTGCAGCGTTGTTGAATTGAGTAGGCTTACCGTTTTGCTTTGTTTTGGCGGATTCCCCACCAAAACAAAGCAAAGGCATGCTAGTACACTCGGTGTACACACAATACCCGCTTTGAGAATGGTACAATAGGGAGAATTGCAGAGAGAAGGGAGCTTATAGATGCGACTACAAGATTTACTTGCTGACATCCATGCTCTTGAAGAGACTACCTTGACCTTTGAGCGTAAGTATGGTGTGCGCTCCGAGACCTTCTATGCGGCTTACATCAGTGGCGAAGAGCCCGAAGATGATAGCTGGGTACTGGACTTTAGCGAATGGGCTAGCGTCTATCAAACGTGGCTTTCTCGCCAAGCAGAGTATCGTAATGAAGTCCAACGGGTTCAACAAGATAAGCCAGGACTTATGGCTCTAATACGAGTTGCAGCATGAGTAATCCCTTGCGTACACCAGAAGATTATGAGTTGTTCATCTACACGATTACAGAGCAGTTCTCATCAATTTGTCGTTCAACCTTGATTTTTGTCCGCCATGGCGCTACGTTGGCACGAGTTGCAGGAGAACTTTATTTTGCTGCTGATATTCGTCTCATTGTACGTGAGCGATTAACTTTTGATCGCCTACCTATGGTTATAGATGCATATGGATACGAGGTTTGGCAAGCTGAGGAGAAGTTATATTGGTATGATCCGCAGCCACACCCAAATGATCCAAGCTTACAAGTATCTTATCCGCACCATAAGCATATACCACCCAACATCAAACATCACCGTGTGCCAGCGCCTGATCTAAGTTTTAGGCAGCCAAATCTTCCGGGTTTGATTCGTGAAATTGAAACCTTGTTTACTCAATAAAGGAACCTCATGGAAACATGGATCGATCAAACCGAGGTCTTCCAAGGGCCAATCTTCCGCGTCTTGACGGGCAATGCACGTCTTGATGATGGTCAGGTGGCGCGGCGTGATGTGGTGGCCCATCGCGGTGGCGTGGGTGTGGTGCCGGTGTTGGGCGATCAGATTTTGCTGGTGCGCCAGTTTCGTTTGGCTGCGGGCAAGCATATGGTTGAATTGCCTGCGGGCCTGCGTGAACCTGGTGAGACGGCTGAGGCGTGCGCCGCCCGAGAGTTGGCTGAGGAGTTGGGCTATGCCGCTGGCCAATTGGTACACTTGGTGACCTACCATACCTCGCCTGGGTTTACCGATGAGGCCACGGCGATCTTTTTGGCCCTCGATCTGAGCCCAGTGGCCGCAAATCCCGATTGGGATGAACGCTTGACTCCGGTTGAACAGCCGTTGAACCAGTTGGCCGAGGCGTTGGCCACGGGCGTCTACGAAGATGGCAAGACACTCGTGGGCCTCTATGCTGCCTTGGCTTGGCTGGGAGCAGCAGGCTACCATCACTCCTAGAAGCTACACCACACGCGGATCGCTTGGTGCCACTCGGCTTCGGCTTGGACGATGCTGATGCCTGCGCTGGCTTCCCAATGGGCAAGGCGGTAGCTGTTGCTGCGGTAGGCTGCATAGATGCGGCGGAGTGCGACAGGTTGCTGGCGCTGCATGTAGAAGGTGAAGGCCCATGCCGCGTCGTAGTCGAAGTGGCCAAAGGCATCGTAGCCTGTACGTTGGGCCAGGAGGGTAGTGAGGGGTGGGGCGTGAGCGCGGGCGCAGAGGCGGGCCAGTTGGGCCGGGCGCGGCGCAAAGCCATCCGGCCCTAGTCCGGCAAACAGTTCAGCCAAGCCCTCATCGGCCCAACCCTTCGGCTCGCGGTGGTAGCCCGGAGTGTGCCAATCGCCCGGAAAGAGCCGCGTTGCCGCGTAGTGGTGCGCCAACTCGTGGCGTAAGCTCTCCTCTAGGCTATTGGCACTCTGCGCCGCTGTGCGCTGGTAGGTGTAGATGGTGGCGCTCTCTTGATCATAGACACCATCCACATCAACCCTGAAGGATGTAAAGGCACGCATGTAGTCGCGGTAGATGCCCTGGCGCGCAAAGATCATGATGGTTAGCGGCCTGCCATGAGCATCAGGCAGCCTCTGGGCCAAGGCGGGGCCAACCAGTGCATGCCAGGCCGCATGGGTGCGGGCCACCTCGGCACTCAAGGAGGGCAATTGGGCCGCAGGCAAGCCACTGCGGATGATGCTCCATTCGGTTGCACAGCGGGCTACATTGATGACCGCATTGATCAGCGGGAGGCGCTGTGCGGCAATTGGCATAGGACAAGCGCCAGGCTGCACGTGGGTAGCAGGCAGCGCCAGGGCTTCATACTCCACCCGTAGAGCTTCAAGATAGAATGCGTGCTGGTGGCCCGCCAGCCGATCACGGGCACGGGCGATGGCCGCACGGGCACTAAGACTGGTCGGGCTACTCTCTTGGAAACTGAACTGGCTAAGGGCACGCGGATCGGGCGGATCGGGCGCAAGGCTCAACGCTGGCTCGGCATGCCATGCGGCAACCAGGGCTGCCTCTAGTTCATGGTGCGCCTCGCGCTGTTGGGCTGGGCGCAGGTGGGCTATTGCAGTGGCCGCAGCACTGCGTACCCCCGCATCGTCACTCGTCAAACCATTCAGGATAAAAGCGCGGTCGCTGGGATCAAGTGGGCCGGGGCGGGCCAGCAGCAGGCGGGCGCGGGCGGCGGCGGCGCGGTAGCGCAAAGCAGGTGCCAATTCAGCAGTATCGGCCACCTGCGCGAGTACCGGGGCCGCACCAAGACTAGGGTAGAAGAAGGTGTCGAGCAACCAAACTGCATCCTGAAGCAAAAAATTATCGTTGCTGGTGGCAAGCAGGTCAACGGCCAGACTCTGGAGCGCGGCCCCATTGGTGTAGTGCAACAACTCATAGGTATGGCTCCGTGGCGCACTTGCGGCCAAACGCCCCAGCGTCCGCAGTGCATTCCGCTGGGCCCGCGCATCCGGCCCCGTCTGCGCCAACGCCAACAACTCGGTTACCAGCGCCTGATCCGCACGGGGGCGCAACGCCCGCGCCAACTCCTCAGTACAGCCATAATCGGCGGTGGGCAACGCCGCCAACAATGCTGCCGCATCAGCATAGTAGATCTGCGGACACGCAGGTGTCGCCACAATCGGCTGTGGCCGTGGTGCCAGCGCCACCGGCAAAGCCGAACTGGTGAGCATGGTGCAGAGGAACAGAGGAACAAAGGAACAGAGGAACAAAGGAACAGAGGAGCAAAGGAACAGAGGAACAAAGGAACAGAGGAACAAACTGTTCTTCTGTTCTCTTGTTCTCCTGTTCTCCTGTTCTCCTGTTCTCCTGTTCTCCTGTTCTTCCGTTCTCTTGTTCTCCTGTTCTTCCATTCCCCTGTTCTCCTGTTCTTCCGTTCCCCTGTTCTTCTCTTCATCCCGGTTACCTTCCCGTCACCTCCCTGTCACAAGCGCGTAATCTACGCTGCTTGTTCGTGGCTTGGCCATAGGCGTATGCTAATCATCCAATGATCAGATGGATGTCAGCTTAGGCAGAGGAGGAATGATGGATACGCAAAGACACATGCGGTTCGTGTTCGCTGTCGGTTTTGCGCTTACGCTGGGGTTAACGCTGGCGCTCTTTAGTTACCAGAGCTTTGCGTCAGCCGGTCAGATCACCGTACACACCCCCCATGGTAGCGCATTGTGTGAGCGGGTTGGGGCGCAGGCCCCGGCGATCTTCCAGGGCCATACCCTGATGGCCAATTTCGACTTCTTTCGCGTCCGTGCGCCTCAGCTTGGCGGGCCAGAGGCCATTGAGGTGGACCTCACCTTCCCCGATGGGCGCATCTTTACCATTCCGGCTAGTCAGCGGCTCGATGGAGTGATTGATCTGCCCGCCAACTTCCCCCCCGGCAGCCGCTTCGTGAGCAATGGGGCCGGACAACTGACCCTAACGATCCCAGTACCGGGCACATGGCCCTACGGCTGCTACACCATCTCGGCCCGGGGCATGAGTGATCGCGCCCATCGTGCCCAAAGCTCCTTCATGGTTATTCCGGGCGGCCAACCAGGGCCACGCGGCACCGCAACCTTGCGAACAACCCTGAATGCCCAAGAGACCAGCGTGATTGTGCAGGGCCAAGTACTCGAAGTGGACGGACGGGGCTTCATTGGCGGCGAAGATGTCTCGCTCTGGCTCACCGCCCCTGATGGCACCGTGGTCAACTTCCCCTTCGGACAGCGAGTTGTGCAAGCCACTCCTGGCGGTGCTTTTGCCACCTCATTTGAATTTAGCGGCAAAAACCCAATTGGTCAATACACCGTTACTGCCTTGGGCCAGCACAGCCAATTCCGCGTCTTCGCCAGCTTTGAGGTGCGTTCGCGCCCAGTGGAGCAGCGCGGCCCAGCGCAACTGGACGTGATTGTACCCATGAACGAAGCCGGGCCACAACGCACCGTCTTCTACATCAATGGCAACCTCTTCTTCCCCGGTGAGCGGGTTGATCTCTGGCTCACCCTACCCGACGGCGCGGTACGCGGCTTCCCCTCTACCTTTGCCGACGAGATCGCGGGCCAGTTCATGGTTGAAGTCGCACTTGACGAGCGTCTACCCACCGGCTTCTACCAACTGACCGCCCAGGGTGCCAACAGTCGCCAACTGATCATCGCCAACTTTACGCTGCAACAGACCAGCGGCACTGTCACTAGCCCAGACTTTGTTATGCCACTGATCGGAATTGACAATGATCCCACGACCCCACCCGATCAACGATTCGTAGACCCCAATCCTGACGATTGGCGCGAGTATGGCCAGCCTGCGCCAGCGGATCACTGGCCCTGGCCCGAAACCCGGCCCTAAGCAAGGCTACGCCTACGGCAGGGGTTTGGGGGAGGCTTCGCCTCTCCCAAAAAACTCTTTTCGTTCCGTGTTGGCGGCTTCGCCGCCAACACGGAACGAAAAACAGGGTTTGGGGCTACGCCCCAACCACAACACAAGGGTGCTGCCTAAGGCAGCACCCTTGTGATTCACGTCACATATTGCACCTAATCTCTTGCGCGGTTATACTGTAGGCACAAACTGCTTTGTGCAGATTACCATGTGCTACTCAGACCTGCGTCTGAGCCGATGTATTGTAAGGAGCAAGCTCCATGGCCAATGAGACCTTGACGATCACCGACAATCGTACTGGGCAGACCTATGAGGTGCCGATTACCCACGGTACCGTTCGCGCAACCGACCTGCGTAAGATTAAAGCTTCAGATGACGATTTCGGAATTATGTCGTACGATCCGGCCTACATGAATACGGCTGGTTGTCGTAGTACGATTACCTACATTGATGGCGATAAGGGCATTCTGGAGTATCGCGGCTATCCGATTGAGCAATTGGCGGAACATAGCACCTACCTTGAAGTGGCCTACCTGCTGCTCTATGGCGAGTTGCCCTCTCAGGAGCGGCTGGCTTGGTGGGAGAACCGCATTAAGCGTCACCTCTTTTTGCATAATAGCCTGATCTCGGTGATCCAGGCGTTCCGCTACGATGCCCACCCCATGGGCATTCTGGTCAGTGCGGTGGCCGCCATGTCTACGCTCTACCCTGAGGCGAAGCAGATTCACGATCCGGCGGTGCGCGAGAAGCAGATTTGGCGCATCATTGGCCAGATTCCCACGATTGCTGCCTTTGCCTATCGCCAGCGCATCGGACGGCCCTTTAACCAACCCGATAATTCGTTGAGCTATACGGCCAACATGCTCTACATGATGGACTATATGAACCAGCGTGATTATCAGGTCAACCCGGTTTTGGCCAAGGCGCTGGATGTGCTCTTCATTCTGCATGCCGACCACGAGCAGAATTGTTCGACCGCGACGATGCGTGGTGTTGGTTCAAGCCACACCGACCCCTACTGCGCCCTTTCGGCGGCGGCAGCGGCGCTCTACGGCCCACTTCACGGCGGGGCCAACGAAGCGGTACTCCGCATGCTTCAGCAGATCGGCAAGAAGGAGCATGTCCCCGGCTTTATCGAGAAGGTCAAGAAGGGCGAAGGCCGCCTCATGGGCTTTGGTCATCGCGTCTACAAGAACTACGACCCGCGTGCCAAGATCATCCGCAAGGTGGCCTACGATGTCTTTGAAGCGACCGAGACCAACCCGCTGCTTGAGATTGCGGTCGAGTTGGAGCAGATTGCGCTCAAGGATGAGTACTTCATTGCACGTAAGCTCTACCCCAACGTAGACTTCTACAGCGGCTTGATCTACCAGGCGCTACGCTTCCCCATCGAGTACTTCCCCTTCCTCTTCGCCATCCCGCGCGCTTCGGGCTGGCTGGCCCAGTGGCAGGAGATGCTCAACGACGATGAGCAGAAGATCATGCGCCCGCGCCAGATCTACCTTGGCCCCGAACGGCGCGACTATGTGCCGATGGATCAGCGCTAGGCCAATTGTAGATTGCAGATTGTAGATTGCAGATTGCCGAACATGGCGTCCCAATGGGCTTTCGCGTTCTTTCAGCGGAGATGATGTAGAGCCGCCCCGTCGGGGCGGCTCTAGCGCACCAGCGGCTTCCGAAAGCCACACCGCGCCCCCCAACCTCATACGCTCAACACGCACCCACAAGCCAAGGTAAGGGTCAGTGGGGCTTTGAAGGCACGACGCCCTTGGGCCAGTGTGTCGTGGTAGACCAGATGCTCGCGTGGGTCAACAATCACCACATCTTGCACGCCATAGGCGAGGTAGAAGGGCGCTCCGTCCGGCCCAAGGTCTTTCTCTTCATAGCCCAGGCTTAAGACCTCTACCACCGCCGCTGGGATCAGTTCAAGTGCCTCATCGCTATCGGGTGGTTCAAGGCAAAAGATGGCCAAATCAGGGCGCTTGATCGAGCGGTCGGGATCGGGGAAGCGAATGAGCGTATCGGCCAAGGTGAAGCAGCCACAGTCACCGCCATGGCTTGGAGCGAGGCGCAGCGAACGCTCAATGCGTTGCACCATCTTCTGGTGACGGCTCGCGGGCGAGGCTTCCCACTTCATGCGCCCCCGCACATACTCCAAGCGCACGGGAGCCTTGGCCCCGTCAGTTTGTGTGATCAATTCGGCAATGGTGAGCGTGGAAGTCGTCAAGGTCTGGCTACCTCAAAGCTTCAAAACACCCCCAAGTAGCGCGACAGTTCCCATTCGGAAACAAACGAGCGGTAGTTATCCCACTCGAGTTGCCGCGCCTCGACAAAGCGTTCGTAGACAATCGGCCCTAAGGCTTGCTGGATGAGCGTGTTTTGACGCATGGCATCGAGCGCGTCGCCCAATGATGCGGGTAGCGTTTGCAGCCCGCGTGCGCGCGGATCGACATGGAAGAGATCCTCTTCGGCTGCTTCGCGCAACGGCAACTTACGCTTGATCCCGTCGAGCCCGGCGGCCAGCATGACGGCATAGGCCAAATAGGGGTTGCACGAGGGATCGGGGCAGCGCAGTTCGATGCGGGTACTCTGATGACGCCCCGTGGTGATGCTGGGGACGCGCACGAGCGCCGAGCGGTTGGTGCGCCCCCACGAGATATGCACCGGCGCCTCGAAGCCGGGCACCAGCCGCTTGTAGGAGTTGACCAGCGGCGCAAGAATGGCACACATGCCCCGCGCATGTTCGAGCAAGCCCGCAATGAAGTGGCGCGCCGTTGCCGAAAGGCCATAGGCATCGTTGGGATCGGCAAAGACATTCTGACCCGTCACCAGATCGAAGAGGCTCTGGTGCAGATGCATCCCGCTACCATTGACCCCCGCCACCGGCTTGGGCATGAAGGTCGCATAGAGGCCGTTGAACTGGGCAATCGCCTTGAGTGTCAGGCGTGCCGTTACGGTCTGATCGGCGGCTTGGAGCGCCTCAGCGTGGCGCAGGTCAATCTCGTGCTGACCAGCGGCGACCTCATGGTGGGCTGCTTCGACCACGATGCCAAAGCGTTGCAGCGCCCGCACCATCTGGCGACGAATAAGGGTCGCTTGGTCGGTTGAGACATCAAAGTAGCCCGCATAATCTTGGGGTAGGTGCGAAGCCCGTCCGTCACCATCGAGCTTGAAGAGGAAGAATTCCAACTCGGGGGCGACGTGGAAACTAAAGCCGAGATCGGCAGCTTGACGGCTGACGCTGGCCAAGATGTGGCGCGGATCGCCCCCAAAGGGACGCCCATCGGGCGTGTAGATATTGCAGATCATGCGGGCCGTAGCCAGATCATCGTGCTGCTCCCAAGGCACCAGCGCATAGGTCGCAAGATCAGGCACAAGGTACATATCGCTCTCGACGCTGCGGGCAAAGCCCTCAATCGCAGAGCCATCAAACCAGACGCCGTGATCGAGCGCATCTTCAAGCTCATCAACGGGGATCGTGACCGTCTTGGCCATGCCGAGGACATCGCTGAACTGAAGGTTCACAAAGGCGACGCGATCCTCTTCGGCGCGCTGGAGCAGAGTCTGGCGTGCATCGTCAGTCATGGGAATCCTATCTGCTTACTCCACGCGGGGTCTGAGCCAGAAGATGCCTTCGGGCGCATTGGTGAGCGGCCCGCTGACATGGATGCTCAGGCGACCCGCTTGCCCCGCATAGGCGCTGAGGTCGGCGAAGATGGGCAAGAGGTTGCCATCGGGGGCTTTGCTTGTCTCAAGGATTACCTGATCCTCAAAGCTGATCGTAACACTTATCGGTTCACTGCTCACCCCTTGGCCAAAGCCGAGATCACCAATGAAGTTTTGGCCGGGGGCGAGGGCAGGCAGGCTAAATTCCACCTGGATGAAGGGCCGCTCTTCGGGCGGGGCGTTGCGCGGGGTGGAATTGGGCGGCACCATTTGCAGCAGGCTGCGGTAGGCTTGGCCATCTTCGAGTGTAGCATTGCTAATCTCGGCCCAGCCGCCCCGCCCCGCGAAGAAGAAGGGTTGTCCGAAGCCCAAACGCCCAGCATTGGTACTCCAACTTGCCCGTGCCGCCAGTTCGATCAGATTGATTGAGGCCGGAGCAACCGGCTCCTCCGCAGGCGGCGGTGGTTCTTCCGCAGGTGGCGGTGGCTCCTCCGCTGGTGGTGGTGGCTCCGTGGGCGGCGGCGGTGGCACCTCCGTGGGTGGCGGTGGTTCCTCTACGGGCGGCGGCGGTGGTTCCTCTACGGGCGGCGGCGGTGGTTCCTCTACGGGCGGCGGCGGCGGTTCCTCCACAGGTGGCGGCGGTTCCTCTACGGGCGGCGGGGGCGGGGGCTCCTCTACAGGCGGCGGTGCCTCGGTAGGCACGGGCGTAGGTGGAGCCACATAGGCATAGGTGATAACCGAACTCTCTTGTTCACCTGCACGGGCACTCAGACGAAACTCAGTATTCTGTTCAGGGCGAAACTCACGTTCACCAACGGGGGGCACATCGCCAAAGCGATCAATCTGCACCCACTCGGCCCCTTGCACACTCCAGATCACCCGCACCAACTCGCCGGGTGCGGTCAATTCCGGTTCAACCCGAAACTCCAAGACCTGCGGCGCACCGGGCAGCGGGGTTGGGAAGGGCGTAGCCGTCGCGGTGGGCATGGTCGCAATAATCGGCGTGGGGACAGTGGCCTCACGCTGCTCTGAACCACCCAAGAGAATGTTGATGAAGCCAAGCAATGCCAGCAGCACCACCGCACCAACGATGGCCAGGGGCGTCCATGCGGGCAGGCGGGCCAGATGCACCAACTCGCCCTCAGCGAGGCGGCTCTGGCCCGTATTGCTCTCGGCGCGAATGGCAAAGCGTCGGGTTTGCGGATTGCCAAAGATTCGTCCTGCCGCCTCAACATTCAGGCCAATCCGCACCGACTGCCCGGCAGTAAGCGGTACTTCATCTTGGGCCAGCGTAAAGCCAAGGGAACCATCATCTTCAAAGTTGAGGAAGGTGGTAATGGGCGCATTACCGGCGTTGTGCAGGAGTACCTGATAGTCGGCTGGGCCATTGCTCTTGTTACTAGGAGGCAAGAGGCGCACATCAAGATCGGCGTAGGCAGCAACCGTCCACTGCATGCGCGCCGACCCAGTCTCAGCAGGAGCACCAAGGCTCTGGGCGCGCAGGGTTACCGGATAGTCGCCCGCAGTTGCGCTGGCATTGCGGGGCACATTGACAAGCAGTGAGCTATTGGCCTGGCCGCCTGCTTCGAGGCGTAGCACCGGGATGTCGGCCTTGCGGATCCATGTATCAGGAATACCCTCAACACTCAGGGTCGCCTCAAGCGTGGTGGTGCCACTATTGATCATGCGCACCGGCACAACGGTTGGGCTACCGGGGGTAAGCGTGACGCGATCCTGGTCACACTGCAATTCAATGCGGGCAATAGCGGGCGGCGGCGTGGCCGGAGCGCTACTGGGGGTAAGCAGACTGGCCAAGAAGGGATCGTCGCGCAGCGCCGAGGGTTCGGGGGGGCTAGGCTGTGCGGGCGGGCCAACCGGCAGATCAGCAGCAGGAATCCCAACGATCCGCAGGGTAAAGGGGCCAACACGCAGAGGCACCCGCCCATCCCAAGGAATCGCGATGCCAGGCGGAATCCGCGCCCCGCCAAGGAAACTGCCATTCGTTGAACCCAAATCGGTTACCGTAAGCTGTTGGTCACTCCATGTGAGGCGCAACTGTTCACGCGAAAGCTGGGCATCATCAAGGAAGAGATCGCAATCAGGGCTACGCCCCAGCGTCAAGGTACCTGCGGCCATATCGGCGCTACGCAACTGCGCCCCCTGCTGATCAAGGATCGCAATCTGGGGAGCCGTTGGGGCAGCGGCACCGGCAGCGGCAAGCGTCTGGGTCTTCGTGGGCGTCGCCTTCGCGGGCTGCGGGGGTGCAGGGGCCAACTCGCCCGCAATCTGGCGCAGCGTCTCAGCTAGATTTTGGGCATCAGTAATGCGTTCAGCGGGTGCCTTCGCCAGACAGCGCAACACCAAGGCATCAAGCGCATCGGGCAACTGGGGCTGCACCTCACGCGGCGGCACAGGCGATGCCTCCAAGTGCTTCGTAATCGCCGACTCAAGGCTATCAACACTGAAAGGCGGCACGCCAATCAATTGCTCATAGAGGATCACCCCAAGGCTATAGATATCGCTACGGCCATCGAGCGCCATCCCGCGACACTGCTCAGGCGAAAGGTAGGCAGGCGCTTCAAGCGCCAATTCGGGTAGCAGGCCCGCAATGCCCAAGCCGGCCAACTTGAGTTGAGCTGGCGCTTGGGGCCGTTGCTGATCAAGTTGCAACAATTCGGGGCGCAACGCCCCGTGGACAATGCCCTGAGCGTGGGCATAAGCCAGCGCATCAGCCGCTTGGGCCAGTAGCTCAAGGCGGGCAGCCAGAGGCGTCGTAGCGGAATCAAGCGAACGCAGCGTCCCCCCCGAAGCCAGATCGGTCACCACAAAGAGCCGCCCATCCTGCTCTGCAACATCATAGATCTCGGCGAGATGCGCGTGGCGCAAAGCCGCAACACTGCGTAGGGCAGCAAAGAGACGCGGTTGAAGCCCAGGGCGTTGGAGCAAACCAGCATCAAAGAGCTGCACCATCGCTGTACGATCAAGGCGAACGTGGCGGGCGCGATAGAGGGCACCAAGGGCCCCTTCATCAAGCAGAGCCTCAAGCTGGTAATCACCGAGGCGCTGACCAATCAACTCAGTCATAGTGATTGCGCGTCCGGGGCGAGGCCCCGTTCAAAAGAGGGCCAGAATCCAAAAAGGTCTAGCACCTCTATTGTACACGGAAATAGGCACTTTGTCGGTGAATGCTTGACGCATATTCCCTGAAAGGAATATAATCTACCCAATGAAGTGGACAATACTGCTTGACCCTGATTTTGAGACGTGGCTAAGCGAGCAAGAGCAGGGTGTACAAGTTGCAATTGCAGCCCATGCAAACCTACTCAGTCAACGTGGCCCTAGCTTGGGGCGTCCATATGTTGATACGCTTCAAGGTAGCCAGTTCACCAATCTGAAGGAATTGCGCGTCCAGTATCGTGGTGCGCCATGGCGAGTCTTATTCGCTTTTGATCCGAAGCGACAGGCAATTCTGCTGGTTGGTGGATGTAAACAAGGACAATCACGCTGGTATCGTGAAATGATACCGATTGCAGAGCAGCGGTATCAGCGTCATCTCGATACTATGGAGTAACAAGATATGGCACGTACAATGGAACAATTCATTGCTAATCTTTCCGATGAAATGCAAGCATCTATTGCCAAGGAAACTCAACGGTTAGTTGCAGAAGAGATGACGCTCCGTGAACTACAGCGCATCCGTGCCATGTCACAGCGCAAAGTGGGTGAAGTTCTCCATGTCAATCAAGCCATGGTCTCGCAGATTGAGCAAAGCACCGATATCTACCTCAATACCCTGAGGTCGTATATTGAAGCCTTGGGGGGGGAATTGAACATTGTTGTACAATTTCCAGATCGTGCTCCAATGAACATTCATCAGTTTAGCGATTTGGAAAAGGTACACAGCCTTGATGATGAGGGGTGAGCGCAACAAAAGGCTATAGCATACCAATTACCATTGAACAGGCCGCATGCCTAATGACATTCAAGCGCATTGGGACGCCATGTCCGGATTTCAGCTATCGGCTATCGGCTATCGGATTTGGTATAATGCCCCCATATGCAAACCCAAATGCTCCCAGCAGATCCAGCGGGCCTTGCGGCGGCGGCAGCGTTGTTGCGCCAGGGCCAGTTGGTCGCCTTTCCTACCGAGACGGTCTATGGCCTTGGGGCCGATGCGCTCTGCCCCGAGGCGGTGGCCGCTATCTTTGCGGCGAAGGGGCGGCCCGCTGAAGATCCGTTGATTGTCCATGTGGCCGAGCTTGCCGCCTTGCCCCGTGTGGTTGCGATGGTACCGCCTCTGGCCCAACAGATCGGCGCAGCCCTCTGGCCGGGGCCGCTCACCCTGATTCTGCCGCGTGGCCCCCAGGTGCCGCTGGCGGTCACGGCGGGGCGCGAGACGGTTGCGGTGCGGGTACCCGATCACCCCCTGGCGCGGGCGCTGATTACGGCTACCGGCAGACCCCTTGCGGCACCAAGTGCCAACCGATTCGGCCATACGAGCCCAACCACGGCTGCCCATGTCTTGGCCGACCTTGACGGGCGGATTGCGGCGGTCATTGACGGCGGCGCAACGCAGTTGGGCCTCGAATCGAGTGTCCTCGACCTCACCACCAGCCCTCCGACGCTGCTGCGTCCGGGCGGGGTGAGCCTCGAACAGCTCCGTGCATTGCTGGGCGAGGTCGCCCTTGCGCCACGCCAGAGCAGCGCAGCGGGCATGGCGTCGCCGGGCCTATTGGAGCGCCACTATGCACCAGAGAGCAGCCTTTGGCTGGTAGTCGGGCCAGCCGATCCCGCCTTGGCGTGGCTGCGTAGCCGCACCGAGCAGGAGCTTGCAGCGGGGCGGCGCGTAGGCTTGCTACTCTGTGACGAGGACGCCCAAGCGCTCGCGCACCTTGCTGCCGACTGCGAGCGCCTCGGTTCTAGCAGCGACCTCGCCCAGATTGCGCGGCAACTCTATGCCGCCTTGCGGGCCCTTGACGCACGCCAACCCGACCTCATCCTCGCCCGCGATCTTGGCTGCAACGGCCTGGCCCGCGCCATCAGCGACCGGCTCACCCGCGCTGCCGCTGGGCGTGTGGTGCATCTTAAGGATACAGAAACGAGAAGATAGAAAATAGGCTTGCGGCATGTAGAGTGCCGGCTTTAGCCGGCTGAAGCCGGCACTCCACCGCATATCCACCGACTTTTCAGACAGCCCCTAAGCCCCAAGCAGCCAATAGATCAGCACCGTGATCGCGCCACCCGCCAGGGAACTGAGCAGGTTGACCATATCGTTATTCATCCAGCGCCAGCCGCGCACAAAGGCGTTGGGGGTGCCGTCGCGCCCAACGGTACGTTCGGTCTCTTTACCGCTAGGGTAGCGATAGATGGCCTGCACTGTTGCACCAAGCAGGCTGTCAACCATGGCACCGCCAAGCCCACCAAGGAGCGCACCGGGCAGCAGCCACCAAGGCAGGCTGAGAGGTTCACCGCTGAGCCATTGGCCCAGGCTCAGGCCGATGAACATCACAAGGCCGATCATGAGCCCGCCTGCGGCAGCGGCGCTTGTGCCCATGAGCGAGATGCCCCCGGATGTACCGGGTTCCACTGGTTGCCCATTGGTAATCAGGCGGGGGCGGTGGGGACTCAACACGCCCAACTCAGTCGCCCAGGTGTCAGCGGTAACCGTGGCCATCACGCCAACAAAGACGCCCAGCAGCCATTCTGGCGCACCCAACAGCGCATAGAGCAGCGCAATCAGCGCCCCAATCCCGCCATTAGCCATCGCCTGCACGAGATCGCGCCGTCCGCCCTTTGAGAACTTCTCAGCCGCCCGTTGCTCCTTCAACCGCTCTTTGTAGTGCGACAAGACGCTACTACTGACAAAAAAGGCAATCAAGGTAAAGCCCCAGGCCCAACCCCCAAAGCCCAGCGTCGCCGTACCAGTAATGACTGCTCCAAACCACCCCCCGGCAGTCAACGACTGACGCCAGTAAGCGAGGCCGCCAACAGCGGTACTGAGCAAGAGTCCAATGGTAATCTGGTTCAAATCAAAGACCATATGCAGAAGTCTCCGTGTTATCCCATTTCAGATTGCAGATTGTAGATTGCAGATTGCCGAACATGGTGTCCCAATGCGCTTTAGTGTTCTTGATAATGCGGACACTTCAAGCCTAATTGGTAGTATGGGGAAGTGATGAGCGGGGAGCAACGAGCAGGGAGCGGTTCCCGATCCTCCCCTCTAGCCGTGCAATTATAGCTCATGCATGGACTTCTGCAACTACAGATTGAGTGCGCCCGATTCATTATCTCCAACCACTCTGTGTCCTCTGTGCCTCTGTGGTGAAACACTCTGTGCCTCTTCAGAAATGCTCTACCTAAAGCTCTTCACAAGGCACTGGGCGGCAGATGGTACCAGAGTACCCGGTTGCCCCAGGCGATCAGCACTTCCCAAAAGAGATAGGCGAGCAGGCTGAGGGCAACGAGACGTGCGGCGCGTCCGCGCTGCCAGAGCCATGTGTAGCCAATGCCCGCCGCGAGGGCGACGCCGGGGGCGACAAAGACCATGTGTTTGTTCCAGAGGCCAAACCAGTGTTCGGCAATCGAGGTGGCGATCAGCAAGCTGGCATAGGCGAGCAACAGGTGGGTGATGCTCCGCTCGCGCCAGTTGGCCAACAGCACCAGCAGGCTGGCCGTGGCCATAATCACCGGCCAGAGCCGAAAGTGGGCCAGCATATGTTGGCGAAAGCTATTGATCGGCGTACCAAAAAAAGCGTCAGCATCGCGCCCCACGCTCCCTTCACTCACAATCAGCCCCAGGTAGCTCGGAATCGTGCGCTGGATCAGGGTCATGGTGTAGCTCCCATAGACCATGATCCAGCCGAGCAGCAGACCAAGGGTTAAACTAATGAGCAGATTGCGTCCCGCCCAACGCCCCTGGATGCCACCCAGACCTATGAGACTCAGCGCCATCACGCCAACCAGAAAGGGCACAAAGGCAATATGGGTCACGTAGGCACCGATGGCCAACGCGAGCGCAAGGCTCGCAAGGCCCACGCCGAGCCATGGGAAGGGGGCGAGCGCTGGGGCACTTGCCGCAACGAGCCATTGGAGCGTCACGAGGGCAATCAGAGTGAGCCAAATGCCAATGGTGGTGGGGAAGCTCCCATCGTGAAAGAAGAGGAACCCGACTGGCAGCGCAGCATAGATCAGCCCCGCCCAGGCTGCCGCCGTCAGGCCGTGGGGCTGCTGCCGCAACAGCGCCAAAAAGAGCAGCGGGAAACTCGCCTCCAACAGGGCCGTAACCACCTTCACCGCCACAACCAATTGGTGCATCGAGTCCCATAGGGTCGTGAGCGGCAGCAGCAGATAGTAGGTCAACAGGCTATAGGGCACCGGATCGCGTGTCCCCCACTCATACTGCTGCTCAAGCCGTTCGCGCACCAACGCCTCTTGGCCCGCCGCGATCTGCAACAGTTGATTGGCGCGCAAGCCATGGTCAATCAAAATAAACTGGGGGTGCAGCAGACCAATCAGCCGCAGACTAAAGATCAGCAGCACCGCAAGGCGCAGCAGCGCAGCGGCAGGAAAGCTGGCTTGGGGGTTGCTACGCGGCCACGGCAAAAACCGCAGCACCAGCGCCAAGGGCAAGGTAAAACTCAAGACCTGGAGTAGCACCGGCAGGCCATGGGCAACCTGCATGCGTAGCCCCAATGCACCACTCGGCCAGCCGCTCAACAGCAGGCCCACGCAGCCAGCAAAGAGGAGCAGCGGCAGGGCCACGAGCCGCGTAGGCAGGCCAACCAAGCGTAGACACCAGAGCATGGCCAGTAGCACCAAAGCTAATTGGCCCACCCGCGCCCATGGCGGCGCTTGGAGGCTCGTCGTACCCGCTGATTGGTTCACCTCCAGCCAACTCAGCGCAATCCCCAACTGACGTTCATCAGACGGCATAACAAGCGGACGATCCACCTGAAAGATCAGGTGCAGATCGCCACTCTGCCGATCAGTTGTACCAGGCGGCAGGTAGAGCCTCAGTTCTTGACCTTCATGGCGCAGGGGCACCTGCACCAATTCGCGTTCTAAGGTCTTAATAGTGAGGTAACGTACGGGCGTTGCATGCTCACCTGCAAAAAAGCGCAAGCGCAACCCTGCGGCTTGCGGCCCCAACCCCGGAATAGTCACCCGCGTCCAATCACTCGTCCAACGCTGAAAGCCGGAGCTTGCCGCTTCGGGTGGATGGGCAGCCGCAAAACCCAGAGGCGAAGGGTTCGCAGCCAACGACTCATGGCCTGCAACCGGCACCTGATAGGCCAGGGCGCTGACAAGGATGGCAACAACAACCAAGAGCGGGGCAAGGCCACCGCTCCAGAGCAGGTCACGCAGGATCGCGTAGAATTTTGTCGGGCTCACGAATAGTGTAGGTGTGCCTATGGGAAGGTTTCAGAAACGTGTAAGGTTGCTTGAGCATCTTGCGAGGATGCGTGAGGCGAAGCAGCGAGAGCTTCGCGTCCTCGCAAACGGCAACGTTACTCCGAACCATTCACCTGAGAACATATGTACAATCAGACTGTCTTGTCCGGCTAGATTATACATCAGGTTGGAGGGGTATCAAGAACGCACAGGAACGCAGCAAAACGGAACTGCCTGCGCCCCGCTCACACAACTATAGAGTTTTTGCAGAGATGCAGAGAATTGCACCACAGAGACACAGAGAACACAGAGAAATGTGTGGCAAAGCAACCACCTGTTGGCGCGCGTTCCACTACAAATACCTCTGTGCCCTCAATGCCGCTGTGGTGCAATCCTCAGTACCCCTCTCTACCCGTGCTGCAGCAACCACTGCTCAAGGTCATCGCGGCTGGTGAAATCGAGCAGGGCTGCGGCTAGATCAAGCACCTGGGCCGCGGTAAGCGCCTCTATGTCCGCTGTTAGCACCGCACCCAGCGGGCCATAGCGGTGGGTGAGGAGACGAAGCACCAACTGCAATTGCCCCTCTTCCTTCCCTTCGAGCCGCCCCTCTTCCCGCCACTTGCTGATCAGGGGGGATTCGGGAATACCGTAGCGGTCATTACGTATGACGCTCCAGATCGGTGCGTTCGTGCTGGCCTTCATCATGTGCGCCAGTCCTTCCCACATACCATACCACACTGTAGGTCGGGTGATCACGATTACTTAAGGGAAGCGGATGTTGTTGATTGCCCCGTTGCGTTGCCATCCTGAGAGGCCGTAGGTAGTGCCGACTTTAGTCGGCTTCCCATCGCTGCCAAAGACCTCAGCCGACTAAAGTCGGCACTACGATGCCCGCCCATGGACTATTCAGCATGACAGGCTGCTGGGATACGTAACAATTTCTGCTTCCCTAATATACCGTTCAAGTGGGCCAAAAGTTACGGTTTCAGGTGCATAATACCAATTACCATTGAACATACCGCATGCCCAATGACAATCTAGCTCATTGAGATGCCATGCTCGGCTTTCAGCTATCGGCTATCGGCTATCGGCTATCGGCTATCGGCTATCGGCTATCGGCTATCGGCTATCGGCTATCGGCTATCG
>NZ_NQWI01000079.1:9520-22625 GCF_002532535.1 Candidatus Viridilinea mediisalina | reverse complement strand
AGTTCAAACTGAGCAATGCGGGTCAGAATATCCTGAATGAGTTCCACGAAATCGCGCAGGATTGGCCCCTCGCCGGTACGTTCAAAATCAATCGGCCAGGCGTGGGTGGGGGTCACAAAGAGGTTGTCGCCGTGGAGATCGCCGTGGGTAATCGCCTTGCGCGGATTGGCAACACGACTAGTCGTCTGGTAGTGTTCACTCAGCCAACGTATAGGGTTCGGCAACACTTGGCGTAGCGCTGGGAAGTACGTATCACGATCCAGTGCATGCCGCTTCTGCATGCTCAAACTCAACTTACCGTGGAGCATCGCGTCGTAGGCTTGGAAGATGGAATCATCTAGGGGTTGCACCCCGGTCTGATACCAACGTCCCCAATGTTGACGGTGAAAGAAATGCTGCAATGGCTGCAGGATGATACTAGGATCATGCTCAGTACGATAGAACTGGGTGAAGGAGCGGGGATCGTCATGCAATCCCAGTTCACCATAGCCAATCAAGCGGTAGGTGAGCGCCCCCATATTCCAGAGTTGCTTATGGCCGGGCATCTCTGGGCGAAAGAGGCCGCCTAAGCCATGCTCGATATAGCGCCGATAGTTCTCCACTTCGCGCTTGATTTTCGTACTCTTGCCCAGTTTGATCACGAGGCGAGCATGCTGGTTGTCCACTTGCGCAAGGAATACGCGCGTCTCGCGGCGCAGATTGGGCGAAGTGGTTGAGGCGAGGGGCGCATCGGAGGGGAGTTGCTCATCAACAATAGGAACAAGCACGACCCGTTGTGCATCAACAAAGAGGCGTCCGATCAGGTCATGCGCCTCATCTTCAGGGACATAGCTCTTATCCTCCATGAGACTCTGACGGAGCGAGGCCAGGCTTTGCCCTCCATCTGACCACTCAATATCAATACGGCGTGTATCGCTGGTATGGCGGGCTATGGCATGTGTCGCAACCACCCGTTTTAAGGCCCGTTCAAGGACTTCAGGGCCGTCCTCTTGGGCCACAAAATCGGCAGCACCATATTTATGGAAGGCATCAGCAGCCTGGCGTACACTGGCAAAGGCGCTGTAGACAATCGTGAAGGCCGGGCGTAGTTCGGGAACCAATTCCAGACCACTGATGTCTTGGGTGCTGGTATCGTCGAGCAGGCGCATATCCACAACTGCCAACTGGCAGCAGTAGGCTTTAACGGCAGATTTGGCGGCAGCAAGCAGCGCCTGGCTCGTATCGGTTGGGGCAAAGGCTTGACAGCCCCATTTTTCAAGGAGCGCAACCGTCTGTTGGCGCAATTCGGGATCGTTATCCACTACAAGGACGCGCAGACCTGCGAGGTTGCTTTTAGCTAGGGCTTCAGCTTTTGTATGCTCTGGGTAGCTCTCCTCCGTGGTGTGCAATGTAGCAACACGCTCAATGACCGTCGCAGCAAAGCTGGCCGCCAAGTAGGCAGCGCGGGCGAGCGGCTCAATCGCAGCCTCTGGGTGCAACCAGCGCTCACGCCGATCACCGTAGAGGTTACGGTATTTCAGCGTCGCTACACTTGTCAGCAGCAGCCCTAGGTAGTACTCGCGCAGCGATGGACGTGGGGCTGGCAGGTTGACGAGGGCTAAACGTCGGATTGCAGCGATGAAGTCGTAGGCCAATTTGAGTTCTACATCATTGCCAAGAATTTCTGCCACCGCTTTTGGATTGAAGATCGCCCGATAGAGCGCCGCTTCGAGACGAAGAATATCATCAGGCTGTTGTAGCTTAAAGGGCAAAATATGACATTTGTACTCGGTCTCCAGCTTGACAAAATCGTAGACGGCATGGCCTCCCGCCATGGTGCGATCAAAATCGATCAGCCAGGCATGCATCTGGGTTTGTTCAGTGCCGCTGCGCTGGCGACGGATCAAGACGTTACCAAGGTTTAGATCGCCATGAATGATGCAGGTATGCAGATCGCCTGGGCGTTGTAGGTACTGGGCATAGGATGCCAGCGGATCTACAACGGGGAGACCCTCTATGCTTGCTGATTGGGGGAGAGGGAAACCAAAACCATGGCGCTTGACCAGAGCATGCAAGAAATGGTAGCGTGTCTCCGCAATCGTCCCCATCAGCGCCGTACCATCCTGCAAAGCCGTTTGCACCGCTGCAAGGTTTGCTGGTGTTACTCGTAGTTCAATGCGAGCGATGATCGGATCAAAGGGCCGCTTAATGCCCTGCGGGGGCGCTTGGGATTCACGCAGCAGACAGCGCAACTTGATCAGCCCCGTTGCGTCCTCTTCCGGCTCCTCGGGTGCTATGCTCACGCGGTAGGCAGTGCTACTAGCAAAGGCTAATGGTGTACCATGGAGCGTATGGCTATCAACCTGATCGGCACGCGCAAGCATGGCTAAAACCGCTTCTGCAGGCAGAGCGTCTGCTGTTGGTTCAACCTCACGCAACGTGAGAGTCGGGGGCAGCACGAGGTTGTAGAACCAGAGCGGGCGTTGATCAGTGTAGCGCTGGATGTCACCGCACCAGCCATTGCGCGGGCGTGTTGGATCGGCAATCGTCTGGGTAAAGAGTAATTCGAGCGCCTGAATGGTTGCTTGATGTTCATGCTCATAGCCCAATACGCTACGCAATGTTTGCATTGGCTCGCTGCTGCGCTGTACATACTCATAGCCCAAAGCTGAGTAGGATTCATCCCAAGCCTGAAACTTGAGGCGCACGCGCTCGAAACCCAAATAGGGTTCCACATACCGTTGGAAGCTTGCTTGTTCACGTCGAATGGCTGGTGTGCGTCCAATGCGGATTGTTATCGGATTCTGATACACACCATCATAGGTGTATGCAAATGCAAGAAGTAGACCAATCGTACTGATACCGGCGCTACTTTTTGGTAACGGCGCAACTTCAATCGTAGCGATGTCGGTTTGATCAACAAACATCTGTGCAATCAGTTTCTTGATGAGCGTTGTTGTCTCTTCTAAATTCAGATGGGGAAGCTTAAATTTCTCACTAAGATTGATCTCAATGCTATAGAGAAGTTTATCTTGAGGAGGTGTCGGTTGCTCAGATCTTCCTTTCGACCTGCCACCACCACGTTTAGCGACCTGCGCATAACGCCCGCCCAGTGCCGCTAAAAAACGGGTAGTGATGCCCGCAAAAGCGGCACCAACGGCGGAATCTTCTAGGTTGAGGGCCTCGGGATCGGCAATGAAGGCGGTGAAGCTGGTTGGTTGGCCAGAATGGCTCTGCAGGAAGCTTGAGAGCTCATTCCAGACCTTGACCGCTGCGTCAAGCGGTAGCGCATGCCTGAGCAGTTCGTCTACTCCATCAATGAAGGTGTAGTGCAGGGCGGCATAGGCGGGCCGCTGCTCGGCAGGGCCATTGGAGCGCATGAGGCCCCCCAGGATAACCTCGGCGAGATGCTCATGGTCAGCTTCTTTGGGCATCATCGTCTGGCGCACAAGTTGCATAATCGGCAGGCTCAGTGGGGCCATCGCCAGGTATTCGGCCAGCTTACGCGCCTGTGGGGAGGCAAGCGCACGAAAGCGGTCCAGGCGCTCTTGCGGCGTGAGTAGCTTGTGCGGCTCGCCTGCCGCGTGTTGCTTATGAGGCGCAGTAGGTTGATCAAACCAGAACCCCAGCAACTCCGCTTGCTCTGGGGCCACAAGCAGCTTGCACCATGCGGTGAGCGCAGCTTTATTGCATGCGATGACGGGAATAGCGAGACCTTGTGGCCTCTCTGCTTGAGCAAAGGCGCGCACAAAGGCGGTCGCCAGATTGCGGTTATTGAGCAGCCTGATCTGCTGCGTGAAGCGCACCATACGCTGTATGCCTAGTGCGGTCTGGCGCCAAAGGTGTTGGGGTAGCACCTGAACAATCGTGACAAGGTTACTTTGGCCCCATTCATGCAGCAGTGCGCGCATGCGCCCATCGTGCCAAGCCGTACCGACACAATCACTCATCAGCAGGATTAGGCGTTGGCGCTGCGGATCGAGAATCTCGCGTCGCGCCCGTGCCCGCTGCGGCGCGGAACCACTAAAGCTGCCGTGGTAGAGTTGGAGTTCGCCTCCTCCCCACCTACCCCAACGTCCGCACCAGCGCCTGTATCTGCGGGGCTACTTCGGGCGGTGCGCCGCTGCGCCGGGTGACGAGGTGGAGCTCTTCGAGGCGGGTGAGCAGGATGCGTTGTTCAAAGCTGAGGGTGGGCGGGCTGGCGGCACGGGCGAGTTCGATGAGCAGTTGTTGCTCGGCGGGGCTGAGTTGGCGGAATTGCTGCCAGATTACGATGTCGGCACTGAGGTGGGTTGCAAGGTTGGGCTGCAGGGCTGCTGCAACCGCACCAGGCAGTCCGGCGCTGGCGGTGAGCAGTTGGCTGACCTCGGCTTCGTCGAGCGGTTGTCCAAGCTGTGTGGCCCACGCACTGATGCTCGTGGCATCAAGGGGCGCGAGGGGTTCCAGTGCGTAGCGCGTGAGCGCGTAGGGCAACTCGCGCCCGGCGATGATCATGCGGAGCTTGGCCCCACCCTTGCGCGCAACGTGGTCGCAGAGGGCGCACACCAACGCGAGTGCGCCGGGATCGTTGAGCTGTTCGATGCCGTCGAGGATCAGGGTGGTTGTGTTGGCTATGCTGCTGTAGGCTGCTAAGACGATCTGCAGGCGCACGCTCAGAGGGTAGGCGCGTACCGTCTGGTGCAGTAGATGCAGGCTGTGCCAAGTATCGGGGGCGAGTTGGGCGAGGGGCAGCGCTACTTGGAAGAGCAGATCGTCGCTGCTGCTGCTCACCTCGGGGTAGATGGTGAGCCAGTGGATGTTGGGCTGGGCGGCGCGGGCTAACGTGGCGGCGAGGGCGCTCTTGCCGCTGCCGCTCAGCCCGGTGATGGCGACAACACCGTGGAGGGCCAGGCGTTCTTCGGCCTGCTCCAGCCAACGCTCGCGTCCGATCAATGGCTCTGGCGGAGGCGGGAAGGGGGTCAGCGGGTTGAGGTTGGTTGCAGCAGGCGCGGGGAGGGCATTAGGGCGGCGGCTCATACAGGTGGCTCCTGGTCACCAGCGAGCCATGTCTGGGCCAGGCGGCGCAAGGGGGGATTGTCAAAAGGAATGAGGCGCTCAATGGCTCGCTCATAATCTTGCTGGGCAACTGCAAGGTCACCCGCACGCTGGGCGGCAAAGCCTTGCCAAACGACGGCGCTGGTGGCGAGGTAGTGGTAGCCCACCTGCTGCCAAAGCTGTTCGGCGCGGGCCAAATGATCTGCTGCGTTGCTCAGATCGCCGTGAGTACAGGCCCAAAGCCCTTGCCCAAAGCGTAGGCGTGCTTCATCGAGGGGGGCTAAAGGCTCAGCTTCGGGGGCTTGTAGGGCGGACGCAAGGGCTGCGGCATCGTAGTCGTACCCAAAGCGCAGGTGCAACTCAAGGCAGAGGCATGCCCATTCGCGGCGCTGTTCGGTATCGGCACCACTATGACCCAGGAGCGCGGCAAGATCGATCAAGATACGGTTGGCTTCGTTACGTTTACCGTCGAGCAATTGGGTGCGGGCAATATTGAGTTGACTGCGCCCCTGTTGATAGGCTGCTTTACTCACAATGCGCTCAGCATAACTCTGCGCACGCTTGGTGTCACCTTGCCGATTGAGCAACTCAAGGTGGTTGGCATAGATCTGGATGGCATCATAGTCTTGAACCTGCTCAACCAAGACTTCAGCTTCAGCATAGATCGCCTCGGCAGTATCCCAATCGCTCTGTGCTGTCGCCAGTTCAGTCGTTAGCAGAGCGAGATTCTGGCCGGTACGAATGGTGCCAATCCAGTCACCGAGATCGCGCCGTTCCACCAATACATGGCTAAAGATTTGACGGGCGAGGATGGGATCGCGGAAGCGTCCGCGCATCGTGTGAAAGGCTGCTCGATTACTATCCAACATAGCAATAAGCGCACGGTCATGAAGTTCCGTTGCTGCAGTACGGATACTCCCAATCAGATGGATCGCATGGTCGCTACGTCCCAGCATTGCCTCAACCCGGGCCAGCATATCGGTGAGGCGGATCAGATGTTCTTGGTAGTAGTCATGTTCTTTGCCCCATGTCGAGCGACTTGCCTGTAGTTGCTCAATGGCCCGCGCAAAGGTGCTGCCTGCCAGAGGGAGATTGCCGCTCATCAAGGCTGAATGACCTTGGTGGGCCAGTGCGAGGCTGTGAAGTGGTGAGCTTTCTGGTGCGACGCTGTACAACTCTTCGGCAACGCTGTTGGCGGCGTTCTGATCACCACGGGCTTGGTAGATGCGCAGCAATTGACCAAGGATGCGTTGCGTGGCTTCTGCATCGGGGGGGAGCTCAAAGAGTGCCCGCTGGTAGTAGGTTTCGGCTAGAGTGTAGTTGCTCAAAAAGGCGGCAATATCGCCTGTTAGGGCTAGAATTGCCCCTGGCTTACGGAGTTGCTGACTCTTCAAGAGCTCTTCGAGCAGGTTCAAGAGATAGGCACGCGGTAGTTGGTAGGCCCGGTCGGGCGTAGCAATCAGGTGTTGGACAACCCGTTCGGCCCATTCCCAATCGCCGCCAAGCAGGGCGTAGCGCGCTTCGAGGTGGCGCGGTCGGGTGGGATGCTGGGCATAGTAGGCGGCAGCTTCGAGGGCAAAGGCGCGGTAGTAGTCGCGGCGAGTAAACTGTGCCAACGCAGTCTCACCAATAATCGGTTGAATGGGCGCGAGGGTCTGCGTGTAGTGTTGCAGTACTGAATCAGCTTGCTGTGCCATGATGCGTTGTGAGCGCACTGCCAACACCTCCAGATCGTGGGCCTCTACGTAGCCATAGTGCTGCAAACAGGCATCAAGTTCAGCGAGGATGCGGTTGGTTGGCTGCTGCTGTTGGAGCAGATCCTGAGCAAAATGGTCGCGGGTCGTGTCGAGGGGCAGTTTTGCTAACAGATCATCCCATGAACTTCGGGTCTGCATATCACCCAGTTGGTTGAGCAGAGGTATGAGCAGTCCCGGTAAGCCGCCGGTGAGCGTCAAGAGCTTGGTTTGGGCTGTTGCATCCAGTTTAAGCTGCTTGCGTTCACTGTAATCACGCACAGCTTTGGCATTGAGCGGCTCGACCTTGAATTGAACTTCAGAAGACAAACTGGCCAAGGGCTGGTCGGCGGTAAGCAGCAAGACCCCATGGGTTAAGCGTTGGGCAAGCTGGATCGTGAGTTCTTCCAACTCTTGATCGCCGCGCTGCAAGGCAATTTTGATGATAAAGCGTTGTTTGTCATTCGCGAGGGCTGCGGCGAGTTGATTGATCGCGCTGCTCAAACGGGCGCGCCGGCGCGCCGGGTCGGGCGTGGCGGCGAAATTGGCGCGTGCAGGCAAGTTTGCCACTTGGTGTAACTCCAAAGCGGCGAGCAAGTGATCCAAGACGCTCTCGCTGTTGACTGGCGTCATGCCGGTTGCTTCAATCAGATTGGTGAGCGGAACGTAGCCGGTACGTTCTAAACCTACTGCAACCGCTGTCGCTACACTATCGCGCCCACTGCCTGCGCTGCCGTAGATCACCGCAACATGGCGCTGTGCGTTGAATAAGCGCTCGATCTGCCCCACCAGCAGATCGCGTCCGAGGAGTTGTGGGCGTTCTGGTAGGCGAGCGTAGGGCAGGATCGGATAACTCTCGGCTTTGAGGTGCAGTGTGGCAACGCGATCAATGACGGTGGCCGCAAAACTGGCCGTGAGATAGGCCACACGGGCGAGCGGCTCAATCGCAGCCTCTGGTTGTAACCAGCGCTCACGCTGATCACCGTAGAGGTTACGGTATTTCAGCGTTGCCAAACTGGTCAACAACAGCCCTAGGTAATACTCGTGCGGCGATGGGCGTGGGGCTGGCAGGCTGATCATCGCTAAACGACGTAGTGTGGATAAAAAATCATATGCTAAAACAAGTTCAATATTATCGCCAAGTATCTCATGGACTGCATCTGGATTAAAAATTGCCCGATAGAGCGCCTCTTCGAGGCGTAGAATGTCATGAGGCTGTCGTAGCTTAAAGGGTAAAATCTGACATTTGTACTCGGTCTCCAGCTTGACAAAATCATAGACGGCATGACCACCCGCCATGGTGCGGTCAAAATCGATCAACCATGCGAGCATTTGGGTTTGTTCAGCGCCGCTGCGCTGGCGCCGCATCAAGATGTTCCCCAGATTCAGATCGCCGTGAATGATGCAGGTGTGGAGATTTGCTGGGCCTTGCAGGTACTTGGCGTAGGATGCCAGCGGGTCAACGAGTGCAATGCTGCCTTGTGCCGTGAGTTGAGCCGAGCGCAAATCGTGACGTAGCACGAGTTCATGCAGAAACTGGTAGCGCGTCTCCGCAACCGTCCCCATCAGCGCCGTACCATCCTGCAAAGCCGTTTGTACCGCTGCAAGGTTTGCTGGTGTTACTCGTAGTTCAATGCGAGCGATGATCGGATCAAAAGGACGCTTAATGCCCTGCGGGGGCGCTTGAGATTCACGCAGCAGACAGCGCAACTTGATCAGCCCCGCTGCGTCCTCCTCTGGCTCCTCGGGTGCTATGCTCACACGGTAGGCCGCGTTACTAGCGAAGGCCAATGGTGTGCCATTGAGCGTATGGCTATCAGCCTGATCAGCACGCGCAAGCATGGCCAAGACTGTTTCCGCAGGCAGAGCTTCTGCTGTTGGTTCAACCTCACGTAGCGTGAGGGTTGGGGGCAGCACGAGGTTGTAGAACCAGAGCGGGCGTTGTGCAGCGTAGCGTTCGCTATTACCACACCAGCCATTGTGCGGGCGCTCTGGATTTGCAATGGTATCGGTAAAGAGGAGCTTGAGCGCATTGATGGTTGCTTGATGTTCACGCTCATAGGTCAAGATGCTCCGCAGGGTCTGGATTGACTCGCTGCTGCGCTGCAGGTACTCATAGCCCAAGGCGGCGTAGGGCGTACCAGCGGCATACACAGCCTTATACTTCAGGTGTACTGTCTCAAAACCTAGATATGGTTCCACATAATGCTCGAAATTCTCTTGCTCACGCAGAATAGCAGGCGTCAATCCAATTCGTAGCGCAATCGGGTTGTGCTGAACCCCATCGGCACCCTGCGGGATAGCTAAGAGCAGGCTGATCTGGCTCATACCGATACTACTATCGCGCAGTTCGGTTACTGTGACCTCATGGACATGAGCTTGGTCGGCAAACATTTGGCACACCAAGGTTTCGATGGTTTCGATGGGCAATTGATTGAGAGCTACGTTTATGCTGATTTTGGGCGATTGCTCAGTATCCATAACATTGCCTTATCTCTGTTGGATGGTGGCAGGATGCGCGGGAACCGAGTTCCCGCGCATCCCCTGCCTAAGAAGCTGTCTGAAAAGCCGGGGGGCACACACTGGAGTGCCAGCTTTAGCCGGCTAAAGCCGGCACTCCAACGCCAAGCCATAGACTTTTCAGACAGCCTCTAACAGCTTGGGATGAGGGACGTTTAGCGCACTACTTACCTACTTTGAGGGCCAAGAGTTCCCCACGGATCACCTTGCGGCAACCCTGTTGCGGTTTGCAGTCAGCATCATCGCCGCCGACATCCTCGCCAGAGAGGATGCGTACCACCGCGAAGCCACCAAGGTGATAGGTGTTGGGTAACCCGCCACGGCGAATGACGGTGCGATCATAGAGTGGCACGATCACCACTTGCCCACTGAACGAGAGACCGGCTGGATCGGAGGGCGGGGCGGTGATGCTGCGAATCAGCCCGCCGTGAGTGCCTGGCACACCGACCAGTTCAGCACCAATGCCAATGCAGATCGCTTCTGGATCTTCTAGCCATGCTCGCAGGGTGGTATGGTTGCCACGCATCTGGCGCGTCGGCGGCTCGCCCCCCCAGAGCACCCACTGGGGCGCAACCCAACCAAAGTCGCCAGGCGCAGCGCGTTCGTTGTGGGTCAGCAACTCCACCATTGCCCCTGGAGTCGTGGGTATGCTCGCTACAGGGGCAACCACCGGCAGGACGGTACCACCAAGCAGTTCTACATGATCAATGGTACCATTACTATTCTCGTCAATCTCGACCAAAATGGGCGCGTCAGGCAGCATGTGCCAGGGCAGTGGGGTATAGATGATCGTCGCGCCCGCCTCAATCTCCTGATCGCGATGGGTGATCTGGCCAATGCCATCGTTACCAATATGGGCAAAACCGAGATCGAAACGCTTGGCTCGTGGGGCATTATTGAACAGAATGAGTTGCTCAAAGTCGGGGCTGACCGCTAACCGCAGTTCTTCGCCCGCAGCGAGCGAGGTGTTGGAGACCGCATAGACGCGCGACCAGTCATCGCTCTCGCGCACTTGGTAGAGCGTAACCGGCTTGTCGCTATCTGCGGTGGTCATGGTCGCCTCAAGGAACGCGGCATCGAAGCTCAAACGATCGCGTGAAGTTGCTTCAACGGTGCTAAGTGCTCCAACCATAGCATGGGGGCCAAAGACCAGCATATCACCCACGCCACCATCGCGGCTCCCATAGCCATTGAAGCTCAACGGCTGACCTGCGGGCATAAAGAGGGTATTGGGGAAGACCTGCTGCCGCCAGCTACCACTGAGCGGTACCACGCGATAGGATCGGCTGATCTCTTGGGTGAGTTGCACCTGCCCATCGGAACTTACATAGCAGCCTGTGTGGGTGTTGGTGCCATCTTCGCCAAAAGCAAGACTATGGCCGCCAAAAGCGAGACTGTGCCCACCAAAGGCGAGACTATGGCCACCTTGAACCATGAGCATATCGCTGCCACTCGCGGTCGGCAGGATCGGCTCTTCCAACAGGATGCTCAATGGTGTGCTGAAGATGGTGCGTCCTTGCCACTGCACACCCTGGGCTAGGCTGTAGCTCCAGGTGTTGTTGGCAAGATCCAGGGTGATGAAGCGATTGTCGGCGTCAGCCGCACTAGCCGGGGGGTAGTTGGGATCGTAGACATAGACGCGGGCCTGGTTGTTGGGTAGCCAGATCAGCTTGTAGGGCAGCAGCGCGTGGCCGATCTCTAGGTCGTCGCAGCCGCCCCCACTAATGATGCCGACCACTTCGGGGTTCGTTTGCCACTCGGCAGTGCCAATCATGGCCAAGAGGCGCTGGTAGTACTGATTGACCGTGAGTTGCCCCAAGCCCGGCGTGGCCAGCCAGTTCATCGCCTGCGAACCAAGTTGACGCCCGTGGATTGTCTGGATGTATTCTTGCGATGCTTCAGCATCAGGGATACTCTCGACCGTCAGTTCACCACCATAATCAACGGGCCGCGGCCCATCCTCGCGCTGCAGATCGCCCACGGTAGCGGCCATGCCTAAACAGAGGCCGCCCTCCATGGTGGCATTAAAAACTTCTGCGAAGGGATCGTCAAAGACCCGTCTGACCAACACCTCTTCGTAGGCATAGGCAATCGGACGGGGGAAGAGCATTCCATGCTCATCAGTTATGACCTCAGTCATACTGAGTGAGTTGGTTATGCTCAGCGGGATGCTCAAATTCAGATCAATCGGCTCGAAGCTCACCGGCAGGGTAAACTCCTCGGTTGTGCTGAAGGTCTGGATCAGGCGCGTCTCCGTAATCAGGTGGGTCGTCGCTTCAAGCCCATAGTCACGCACAAACTGCTCGAAGTCGGTGATGCCGCTACGGTTGCGCCAGGCCCAGGTATCGAGCCAGGGGTTGAGGCCGCTGTCGAAGCCAATGGTGTACTCAACCATCGGCAGATTGATGGTCGGATTGGGGCAGAAGTTACCACAATGGCTCGACCAGAAGATACCAGCGCCATCACCCGTGCCACTCTCGTTGTCGGCACGAATCATGATGCCGTGGTTGTTGTGGCGTCCGCCAAGCACATCGCGCGCCCAGGTGGTCACGTCCCAACGCTTATGCTCTAGCACGGGGCTGACCAGTGTGCCCGAGATGCGGGCACCCTGAGCGGGCTGGTTGTTCCAGTGGAGCGTGAGGTCAAACCAAGCGGTGGGCACAACGTGGGCCGAGGTTGCAAAGCCTGCCCCACTGCTCTCGGTGACATACTGGCTCAACACGACCTGCACGCCCAGCAGTTGCTCTTCGCGCAAACCTGCGGGTAGCAATGAGAGATCAACCGGCACATAGATGCGGTTGAAGCCCTTCGGCCCTTGCGAGGTCGAGTAGCCCAGGTAGCGTGCCCGTTGGTTGTAGGAGATCGTCGTAGCAGCCAAACTCTGCACATAGGTCTCACCACCAACATAGCTCGGGTTGGCAAAGGTCGGATCAAGGCGCACCGGGTAGACGCGGGCGGGATCGTTGAGCCACGCGGGGTCGGCGCTCAACACGGCGCTGTAGCGTCCATCAGCCTGTGGCGTAAATTCCAGTTGCAATGGGGTTGTCGCCCCAGCCGCATCGTAGCCAATCGGCGGCAAGATGCGCCAGATGTTTTCACCTGCGGCATCCTGCACCAGCCAGCCCGCCGTGCCATTGGCCATCACACTGGCCCCGTCCAGATCGAGCAGCAACTCGTAGCTGGCGGGAGCAGCGGCACTGTGGAGAACAATCTCCTCCTTGATGCCCCAAGGCACCACATGGTAGACCAGATCGCTGCCAGCGAGCGCTGCGGGGTAGGTGATGCTATTGGTAGCCACAATGGGTTCAGGGATTGAACCACTCGGCACATGCTTGGCCAACTGCGCTTCACCGGGGCGGCCCAGAGTGAGCAACGGAGGGCCACGGTCGGTCTGCACACGCTCGGTGCTACCAGCAGCAAACGTAACCTCAAAGTCGGCAGCAGCATTGCGATAACCCGCTGGACTTGCTACGAGGGTTGTATCAATCGGCAACCAGCTATCGCTCGCCGCATCATAGAAATCCACCGGCGTAAAGAAGCGCTGGATGCGTGCCACCGTGCGGCCATCCTGCTCACCAAGAAAGACGCGGCTATAGGGGGTACGCGCCCCATCAAGCTCAATGAAGCCATCGTCAATCGGGCTCACCGGACGATTGTCATCAGTCACTGGGGTGTCGGGAGTACCAGTGGCTTCATCGGGTGGCGGAGACTCATCGCCGCCGGCAGGTGGCGGTGGGGGCTCATTGTCGCCGACAGGCGGCGGTGGGGGCTCATTGTCGCCGACAGGCGGCGGTGGGGGCTCATTGTCGCCGACAGGCGGCGGTGGGGGCTCATTGTCG
>NZ_NQWI01000079.1:0-8750 GCF_002532535.1 Candidatus Viridilinea mediisalina | reverse complement strand
CCTGTCGAAGCCAGCCTGTCGAAGCCAGCCTGTCGAAGCCAGCCTGTCGAAGCCACCGCACCGCTGGCTCGGTGGCTGAGCCTGTCGAAGCCAGCCTGTCGAAGCCAGCTTGTCGAAGCCAGCCTGTCGAAGCCAGCCTGTCGAAGCCAGCCTGTCGAAGCCACCGCACCGCTGGCTCGGTGGCTGAGCCTGTCGAAGCCAGCCTGTCGAAGCCACCGCACCGCTGGCTCGGTGGCTGAGCCTGTCGAAGCCAGCCTGTCGAATCCAGCTTGTCGAAGCCAGCCTGTCGAAGCCACCGCGAGGTCGCCTGCCAACCCAAGGCTTTTTCGTGCTAACAAAGAATTTCTTGAGGTGAGGCGAAGCCTCCGTAGCGCCAAAGGGCAGGATGAAAAACCATGAATACCATCACCGTCTCGGTTGAACGACTACTACCCTTTGGCCTACTGGTGCGCTTAGAGGATGGGCGTGAGGGCCTTATTCGTGAGCGCGAGTTGGCTTGGAGTGGTCGTGAGCTTCAGCGCTGGCGTGAGCGCTTTAAGCCCGGTGATCGCCTGCAGGCGGTGCTGCTGGGGACGCCAGATGAGCCCCGTCTTGAGTTGAGTCTGCGTTTGGCTGAACACGATCCTTGGCTTGATCTGGTGGAACGCTACCCGCTGGGATCGCTGGTGGATGGGAGTGTGACCGGGGTGCAGCCGTATGGTGCCTTCATTGAGCTTGAACCAGGCATTACCGGGTTGCTCCACCAATCACGTCTGCCTGCGAGCGCCCAAATGCGTCCGATCCAAGAACTCTTCTGGATTGGCGATCGTGTGCGTGTGATGGTTGAGCGCCTCGATACGGTACACCGCCAGATTGGTTTAAGCCTCTTGCGGGCACGCGCCCAGCGTTGGTCTCACGATTGGGCTACGCTGGTCCCTACCATGCCACTGGCACGCCCCCCACTTCCAGCGCCAGCAGATGAGCCGTTGCCGCCACAGCAACCAAGTTGGCGTTTGGTGGTGGTTGAAGATGATGAGCTGCACCGCGAGGCGCTGATGCGCTGGTGTCATCAGGCCGGGCATCAGGTGCGTAGCGCCGCCACGGCGGAAGCGGGGCTTGCCTTGGTGGAGGCCGATCCGCCCGATCTGCTCTTGAGCGATTGGGGCTTGCCTACGATGAGTGGCCCCGAGTTGCTGATGGGTGTGCGTAGACGCTGGCCGGAGGTGCGTTGCGCTCTGATGAGCGACTGGACGCACAGTAGCGCTGCGGGCAATGAGCTGGAAGGGTTGCGTCGGCAGGGTGTGGCGCTTTTGCTCAAACCGCTGCGTCCTGAAGACATGCATGATCTGCTCCACACGAGCTTTAGCGCTGCGCCTGAACCTGTAGCGCCCCACCTCGCCACTGATCATCTGGCCGAGCCGAGTCTGTTGGATGTACTCCGCACGCCACTGCCATTGCAGGAACAGGTGCAGCGGCTGCTGCAACGCCAACTCAAGCGCACACATGCCACCAAGATCATTCTCTTTCGCCTCGATCCCGTCCGGCGCACGATTGAGTTGGTGGCCACAGCGGGTGGTGCACCGCTCAACGAGGCCGCCATTGCTGACCTGATCTACAGCCCGGTGCGCGATGTGGCTGAGGACGGCCATCACTTCCGCATCAACGCAGTCCAAGCGAGCGATCCGCGAGTGCGCTACCTACGCCCACTGCTCGACTTTCGTGCCTGTAGCGGCATTCCGCTGCCGGTGCAACTGCTCGAACGCTACGCCCTCTTTGTCTTTAGCGCCCGCCAACGCGAATTGAACCCCCATCTGGAGGAGTATAGTGCTGCAACAGCCCTTGCCCTCGCAACGCTGCTTGAGCGGGATAGCTTCCATAGCAAAGCCCTCGACACCCAGCGCCTCGCCCTCTTGGGCCAACTGAGCCGCGCCCTCGTGCATGAAGTGAACCATCGCCTCAGCCCGGTCAACTTCACAGTGAGCGAGTTACTTCAGAGTATCAAGCGCATGGCCAGCGATGGGCGCAGCCACACCGCCCTGACCCGCGATCTGAACCAATTGCAACTGGTTGCTGATGATCTGAGTCTGGGCTTCAACCGCCTCAGCGAGACCGCGCAGATGTTTGGGCGCGTGATGGTGCAGGCCCGCGCCCAGCAGCAACCCCTGGAGCAGGCCGTGCGCGAGACGATTGAGTTGGTGCGTGACATGGCCGACCGCAATAAGATTGTGTTGGGGCTACGGATTGATGATGCTCTGCCGAATCTCGTGCTGCCTGCGATTCAGGTGCAGCAGATGCTGCTCAACATGTTGCTCAACGCCATTCAGCAGATCAGCCTGCACGATCGGCAGCAACCGGGGCATATCTTAGTAGACCTACGCATCTGTAAGCGTGATGGTCAACCATGGGTACAGATCAGGATCGAAGACGACGGGCCAGGGCTACATCGTGAACTTTGGGAGCGCGTCTTTGATTTGGGCTTTACTACGCGCAGCGAGCAGGGGAGTGGCTTGGGGCTCTACATCACCCGCAGCCTCGCCGAAGCCCTTAGAGCACGGGTCTTTGTTGAGGCGAGTTTCATGCTCTGGGGTACCACCTTTGTGCTTGAACTACCGGAGGAAGCATGTTCAGGATCTTAATTCTTGATGATGACGCCCTCTTCAATCGCACGCTCCAGCGTTGGCTGGAGCGGAATGAGCATCTGCGCTGTCTGGTTCGCACTGCCGAGAGCGAAACGGCGGCCTATGCGGCAGTCGCACAGGCCGAAGCGCCCTTTGATCTCTTCCTGATTGACATGCGCCTTGGGCCAGTCCACGATGGCATTGAAGTTCTGAGCGAGCTACAACGCCTCAGCCCCACCAGCCAAGCGATTGTCTTTACCGAGGCGGACAATAACGAAGCGGGGCTACGGGCCTACCGTGCGGGTGCCTATCGCTACCTGCACAAACCCCTCGATCTTGTTGAACTGGAATTGGTATTGCGCTCGCTCTGGGAGTTGATCCAGGTACAGCAGGAGCGAGATTGGCTCCGCATCTTTGCCACCATTGCCGAAGCCTCACAGCGACCATTGGATGTAGCGGCAATGGCGCAAGAGGTGGTGAAGAGCGCTCAGCGTCTTGGTTTCACCCGCGTCTGCCTCTGGATGGTTGATGGTGACGGCAAGACGCTCGTTGGTGTGGAGCAGGTGGGCAATGTAGGCATTGAGGATTTTCAGAGCTGTCGCCTCGCCTACCACGATTCGCCCTACCTGCCCAAAGTTGCCCAAAGCCGCGAACCCTACCGCTTTCATGGCTTTCCCGATGGGCCAACCTACCTGACGGAGCGCTATGCGGCAACTGGCTATCGGCCCACCAGTGGCGAATGGATCGCTCTGCCCCTCTGGTCGGAAGAGCGACGCATGGGTGTATTGGTGTTGGACAATGGTGATCGCCCGCGCCCCATCCGCCGTGAAGAGATGCAGCAACTCGCGCTCTTTGTGCGCCTTGTAGCGGCGGCGTTGGAGCGCGCCCAACTCTATGAGCAGGAACAACAGCGCCGGAAAGAGGTAGAACTCTTGGCGGCGATTGGGCGGCATATCTCTGAGTGCGCGACTGAGACGAGCAGTGACGAACTGATTAGCGACGAACTGATTAAAGAGATCTTCGCGCTGATCAAGCAGAGTATGCAGATTGAGCATTTCTTCTTGGCTTTTCACAACGAGCATACAGATATGATCGAAAAGAAATTAGAGTATCGCCATGGAAGACTATATCGCAAAGAAAGTTTTCCGTATGGTCGTGGGTTAACAAGCCACATTATTAAGCATAACGAAGCGATTCTTTTGGCAAGTGAAGCTGAGATCAAAGCCTTCCGTCAGCACCATCTTATCCAGCCACGTGGTCTACCAGCACGTAGTTGGATTGGTGTTCCTCTCCGTATTGGTCAACGTGCGTTTGGGGCCATTGTGATCTCTAGTACAACCCAGGAACATGCCTTCAAAGAGCATGACAGACTGCTGCTTAGTGCAATTGCCGATCATGTGGCTGGGGCCTTGCAAGCCTCGCGTTTACGCGAGGCGGAACACCGCACCGCAAGACGCTTCAGCGTCCTGCAGCGCGTTGGCGAGGAGCTACCCAAGCGTGCGCTGCTTGATGAGGGTCAGATGTGGCGTTTGGCTTTGAATAGCATCACCGCTGAGTATGGTCTGCGCTTTAATCGCGCAATGCTCTTCTTATTGGATCATGCTGGGGCAACGCTGGTGGGTCGCTATGGCGTTGGTCATCTGCAAGGTCGTCAAGCGCGTCAGAGTTGGCGGCGCGATGCGCAGCGTAATGTTAACCTGACAACCTTCCTCAAGCAGCTTGATCAGGGTGCGCTCCCTTCAACACCAGTGGATGAGCATCTACAGGGGATGCGTATCAAGCTGCGCGGTGCCGACCACGCCTTCGCTACCGTTCTGCACGAACGGAAATACGCTGTCGTTGCTCACGATGAGGCCACAAAGCGCATGCCGTCGCCCTTCATTGCCGCATTTGGCTCTGCTGAGTATGCGCTCTTCCCCATTGCAGCGGCAGATCGCATTATTGGCCTGCTGGTGGTGGACAATCTCTTCAATCTGGTTCCCATTGCAACCATGCCGCTCGCCGATCTTGAGCGCCTGTTGAGTCAGGTTGCCTTGGTGCATGAGACGCTGCTGCAACGTCAGGCCAGCCGCTCACTGCTCGAAGTGAGCCAACAAACCCTCTCTTCGGTGGCGGATCAACCCTTAACCGCTACGCTCAACCGCATCTGTAAGGTGGCATGCACTCTCACCGGCGCATCCTGTGCGCTGATTCTGCCTTTCCAACAGCAGGGTCAAAACCACTTTGAAGTAGTTCAGATCGGTTCCGCTGGTCTCCAAACCCAAGATGAAGCGATCTATCTGGCATCTGATCTTTATGAGCAGTTGCGCCAAGGCGAAACGATTGAGCTTACGAACCCCAAGGCCGATCTCCTCGATCCGCTAACCCGCGCCTTTTTTGAACGTGAGGGCTACGCTGTGGCGTTGCTGTTCCCCATCTTCGACCATGAAAATGGCATCTGCGTTGGCACCATTCAACTCTACTATCGCCATGCGCTGCGCCTTGAAACTGAGGATCATCACCAAGCCAAACTACTGGCCGATCTCGCTGGCGCAGTCATCCACACCACCGAAGCCTACCATCGCGCCCGACGGGAGGAGTTGCTGCTGCAAGCCGATCTGCTCAAGGTGGCGCTCAATTTGCGTCCTAGGGAAGAAGGGAAAGCGGCTGAAACAAAGTTCATCCATGAACTTTTGCAGGCAGCCTCCCAACTCTTGGCCCTGCCCGAGAGCCGTGTGGCCATCTTTATGCGCGGCTGGGAAGCGGCAGATGATGGTATCGCCACAGAGATACGCTACCAATACTTTCTGGTTGATAACGAAGTCATAGAGACAACAGAAAAGAATATTGATCGTGGGATTGTGGGGCTTGTCATTCGTGATGCTCAGTCGCGTCTGATTGATGATGTGCAGCAGTCACCTTGGCGTGAGCGCTTCTTCGCCGAGTACTCACCTAGCACAGGAACACGCGGCGAACTGGATGTACCTATTGTGCTTGATGGCCAGGTACTTGGCGTGATCGATCTTGAATCGCCCCTTCCTCGTGCATACCACGACGTACACAAACTGATGATCGAACGTCTGGCAGCCACCGCTGCCCTGGCATTAGGCAATTTGCGCCGCCAACAATACCAGCGCAGGGTCATGGCTGCTGCCCAAGAGGTGGTTGCACCTTCTGATCTGGAACAGACGCTCAAAGCGCTGATTGAGGCCGCACGCCAGGTTGCCCCCGGTGTTAGCGCGATCACCCTCTGGTACAAGGCACCTGAGCAGCAACAGATCATCCCCTACTCCGCTTCATTCGGGCTGATGCATCCCGGTCGCACAAGTAAACATCCGGCTGATCCTGAGAGTCCTGTAGCCAAGGTGATGGCGTATGGGGAACCGATTTTTGCCAGTGAATTGCACAAATACCCTATCCTTTATGGTGATTTTATCCACATTGAGCAGATTGTCTCCGTCGCAGCACTGCCGCTGGTGGCCTATGAAGAGGCGGTAGGCGTACTCTTCTTCAACTACCGCACCACCCACCACTTCACCGCTGAAGAGCAGACCCTCTTCCAGACCATGGCCGCCTTTGCGGTAGCCAGCGTGCGTGACGCCCTTCACCTTGAACAGCTTCAGCGTGAAACGCAACGGCTTGATCTTGCCAAGCAGATCACCGAGGCAATTGGTACCACCATCGCCATTGAGCAGATCCAGCAGAAGGTCTTAGCCACCTTGAGTGCCAACTTTGTCGGCATGCAGATCTGCCTTATGCTCTATGATGATGAAGAACGCGCCCTCAATTTTGCTCCTAATAGTACTCAACACTACACGTTCAAGGATGATTTTGATTACTACTGTTCAATCAGGATTGATCGCACAAAGGCCATTGCCTGTCGGGTGGCCCGCACGACGTTAGCCCAGCGTCGAGTTGTATGTGAAAATGTAGGCGATGTGAGCCAAGCCCCTGACTACCTCGAGGCCAATTGCCACACCCGCTCCGAACTCTGTGTCAGCCTCGTGGGGGCCGATCATGGCAACCTCTTGGGCCTCTTGGTACTCGAGAGTGAACAACTCAACGCCTTTAACCATGACGATGAGGAGTTGGCGATTGCCGCCGCCCGCGCCATTGGCATCGCTATCGAACGGGCCAACCAGAGTAGCCAACTGCGCTTTCATGCCGCTGTGGCTGAGGCAACCGTCTGGAGCCACGAGTTTAGCCACGACATCAACAAGGCGATTACCCTTATTCGCAACCGCGCCTACCTGCTGAGGGATCAAGTTGATCCTGAACACCAACCCCACCTTGATCAGATTGCTACAGCGGCCCAACAGATTGTTACCTTCGTTAAGGCTTCTAGCGCTACAGAATCGCAAGTTCTCGCCCTCAACACCTGGCTGCAAAGCTACCTCGATCACTACGATGTGCCGGAGAGGTTGCATTGCACCTTCCAGCCAAGTACCCTCGACCTCCACATCGTTGCCGTTCCACTGCTGCTCGAACGGGTCATGCTCCATATCTTGCGTAATGCCGCCGAAGCGGCTGAGGGTGAGGGTGATGCTAAGATTAATATCTCCATTGAGCGAATCAACCAATACGCCCGTGTTCGGGTGCAGAATAGCGGGCCAGACATCGATCCAGCTATCTTGCCCAGACTCTGGACGGAGCCAGTGAGTACCAAACATGCCCGCCCTGAGGGGGCCGAAGGTGGCCTTGGCCTCCTCTTCGTCCGTGCGGCGGTCGAAATGATGGGCGGCAAGGTGCGGCTCTTTGCTACTCCCAAACAAGGGGTAACCGTCACCTTCACCTTGCCCCTCAAGGAGCCAGAACCATGACCATCAATGGCGAACACTCTCCTATCACCCTCGCGGGTCTGCGCGTCCTCGTGGTAGATAACGATGCCGAATTGCGCCAACAGACAGTGGCGCTCCTTGAAAAATGGGGCTGTCAAGCCTTTGCCCCAACCGATACGGGCCAGGCGTTGTTTGATGCAGCAATAACCACCGCAGCCGCGCACTGTTGCCAGTTGGCCGTCGTGGATATGCGTCTGCTCGACGACACCAGTACCCAAGACATCAGTGGTCTGGAATTGGTTCCCGAACTACGCCCGGCCTTCACGATCATCAACAGCGCCTTTGGCCATGTACGCCATGCTGCTGATGCCTTCCATGAGTATGGTGCTGCCGATTTTGTAGCCAAAGAGGACGGTCCTGAAGTCCTTGAACGGGCCTTAAAACGGGTGGTTGCGAAACATGCCATTGCCCGCTATACCAGCGATGCTCGCCGTACTGACATCGAGTGGTCTGATGGAGGGCAAAGCCTAACCTCGCTTCGGCAGAGTCTCATGGAGGATAAGCGCTATGTCCCTGAAGATGAGGCAAATGACCTGATCGGACGCCTCTTTGTTGATGCACAACGGGTCGTGCTTGTTCCTATTGTTGATGAGCAACTCCCCTCCGATGCGCCTCTTGCCTCAACTACCTCACCCAACCTGCGCCGTGAGACCCGCATCTTTTTGACCCAAGTGGATCATCAACCTGTGCGCCTTGTGCTGAAATTGGGCAAGCATCAGAAGATTGAGCGTGAGGTGGAGAACTACCGGCGCTATGTTGAGCATGGTTTGGGAGGACTCTTCCGCCCAGAGATGCGCGGTCATAAGTACCTCTGGAACATGGGTGGGGTCATCTATGGCTTGGTTGGGAATGCCGATGTGAGTAACAGCGATGGCCCCCACTCATTCAGTCAGTTCTATCGTACTGAGCATGACCCTAGTATCATCCTGCAGCCATTGCAGCATTTCTTTCACCGTCAACATTGGGGGCGTTGGTATCAGACTGGGGTGCAACCCCTAGATGGTTCTATCTTCCAAGCCTATGACGCGATGCTCCACGGTAAGTTGAGTTTGAGCATGCAGAAGTGGCATGCACTGGATCGTGATGCGTACTTTCCAGCGCTGCGCCAAGCGTTGACCAACCCGCTGCGTTGGCTCAGTGATCACCACCATACGGCCAATCTTGTCGCCAATCCGCGCAAGGCGATTACCCACGGCGATCTCCACGGCGATAATCTCTTTGTGACCCCCCTTCACGCTTGGCCAATTGACTTTGAACGCACCGGCGAGGGGCCAATCCTGCGCGATTTCGTGGAACTCATTCAGGATATTCTGACCCGCATTGCTCAGTTTGAACT
>NZ_NQWI01000278.1 GCF_002532535.1 Candidatus Viridilinea mediisalina | reverse complement strand
CCATTCGTGCAGGTCGGAACTTACCCGACAAGGAATTTCGCTACCTTAGGACCGTTATAGTTACGGCCGCCGTTTACTGGGGCTTCAATTCAATGCTTCTCCGAAGATAACATCTCCTCTTAACCTTCCAGCACCGGGCAGGTGTCAGGCCTTATACATCATCTTTCGATTTAGCAAAGCCATGTGTTTTTGATAAACAGTCGCCTGGGCCATTTCTCTGCGCCCTACTCAGTTAAGAGCAGGGACCCTTTCTCCCGAAGTTACAGGGTTAATTTGCCTAGTTCCTTAGCCATGAATCACTCGAGCGCCTTAGTATACTCAACCCAACTACGTGTGTCCGTTTACGGTACGAGCTGCCATACTCGCTTTTCTCGGTAGAATCTGCTTACCTTCGCTTCGGCCGTAGCCTAAGCTCAGCGGGCTATTCCGTCAGCCCCCAGGCACCTCGATCCCACGTCACTTTTATTGTATGACAGGTGCAGGAATATTAACCTGCTTTCCATCCACTACCCCTTTCGGGTTCGCGTTAGGTCCCGACTAACCCTGATCCGATTAGCGTTGATCAGGAAACCTTGGTCTTTCGGCGAACGGGTTTCTCACCCGTTTTATCGTTACTTATGCCTACATTTGCTTTTCCAAACACTCCACAATACCTCACGATAATGCTTCTGCGCTGTTTGGAATGCTCCCCTACCACTGTTAATAAATTAACAATCCATAGCTTCGGTGATATGCTTATGCCCGATTATTATCCATGCACGGCCGCTCGACTAGTGAGCTGTTACGCACTCTTTAAATGAATGGCTGCTTCCAAGCCAACATCCTAGCTGTCTCTGCAGCCATACCGCGTTTGCTTCAACTTAGCATATACTTGGGGACCTTAGCTGATGGTCCGGGTTCTTTCCCTTTCGGACATGGACCTTAGCACCCATGCCCTCACTCCTATAAAACATTTTGCAGCATTCGGAGTTTGTCAGGAGTTGATAGGCGATGAAGCCCTCGCGTCCTATCAGTAGCTCTACCTCTGCAAAACTATTATAAGGCTGCACCTAAATGCATTTCGGGGAGTACGAGCTATTTCCCAGTTTGATTAGCCTTTCACCCCTACCCACAGTTCATCCAAAAACTTTTCAACGTTTACTGGTTCGGTCCTCCACTGTGTGTTACCACAGCTTCAACCTGACCATGGGTAGATCACAAGGTTTCGCGTCTATCCCTACCAACTCTGGCGCCCTGTTAAGACTCGCTTTCGCTTCGGCTCCGTGCTTATTACGCACTTAACCTCGCTGGTAAGGAATAACTCGTAGGCTCATTATGCAAAAGGCACGCCGTCACCAAATAAATTGGCTCCGACCGCTTGTAGGCGCACGGTTTCAGGTACTATTTCACTCCCCTGTTCGGGGTGCTTTTCACCTTTC
>NZ_NQWI01000277.1 GCF_002532535.1 Candidatus Viridilinea mediisalina | reverse complement strand
CAAACAGGAATGTTCCTACGAACCTTCGCTCAGGGTGACAAAGCAACGGGGTAATCAACAACATCCGCTTCCCTTAATGGCGCAAGCAGCAGACCCCTCCCCGCTCCCCGCTCCCCGCTCCCCGCTCCTTCCCCCTCCCCACCATGACGCATGCGCGACACGATAGAGCAGTAACACATCTTGCTCGTAGCGTTCGACGCGCTGGAGCGTCCAGGTGGGGGCCTCGGCCATGCGTGCTACCCCCGCACCCGCGAGTGGGCCGGGGGCGTCGCTTGCGCCCACCAATTTGGGGCCAATGAAGGCATATATTTCATCAAGCAGCCCGGCCTGCGCCAGTGCTCCTAGTAGTACGGCCCCGCCCTCAACCAGCAGGTGGTTGATGCCACGTTGTTCAGCTAGGTATGCTAGCAGCGCATGCAGGTCTACCCGGCCATCGGCAGCGGGCGGGAATTGCTCTACATGAATTCCGCGTGCCTGCACCGCTGCACACCAAGCCGGATTGGGCGCTACGGTAGCCATCAGGGTTATGCCGGGGAGTTGTGGATCAAGGATGTGCGCACTGAGCGGAGTACGCCCGTAGCTATCAACCACCACGCGCAGGGGATGGCGCACCATGCGCCAATGGGTGTCAAGGCGCGTCGTCAACTGCGGATCATCGGCGCGGATCGTGCCCGATCCCACCATAAGCGCATCCACACGATCACGCAGGCGATGCACCTGTTGGCGCGCAAGGGGGCCAGTAATCCAGCGACTATCGCCCTGGGCCGTGGCGATGCGCCCATCAAGCGTCATGGCATACTTGGCACTCACGAGCGGACGCCGCGCCAACACGCGGCAGCGAAAGGGGGCCAACAGATCAGCAACATGGCCCTGCGGATCGGCACAGCGCACCACTTCAATCCCTGCGGCACGCAGCACTGGTTCTGCGCCTGCACCCATACGCGGATCGGGATCGCGGGCAACATAGAAGACCCGCCTGATGCCAGCGGCAATAATCGCCTCGGTGCAGGGTGGAGTGCGCCCATGGAACGTACACGGTTCGAGCGACACAAAGAGATCCGCGCCCTGCGCGTTCGCTCCCGCCTGTTGCAGAGCTACCCGTTCCGCGTGAAGCCCACCGGGGGCTTGCGTCGCGCCCACTCCGTACATCCGGCCCGCACGCAGCACCACAGCCCCCACTGGCGGATTGGGACTGGTGCGCCCAACAACCAACTGCGCTTGCTGGATCGCCAACTTCAGGCCATCCAAGCCCCCAGAATCAGGCGGATCAACCACAACAACCCCCTCCCAGCCATCTGCCTTCGGGGTGGTTGCAGCGCACAGCGGAACATGTGGGAGCGCCTAATACCAATTACCCTTGAACATGCCGCATGATCAAGAACGCTAACGCCCATTGGGACGCCATGTTCGGCAATCTGC
>NZ_NQWI01000078.1 GCF_002532535.1 Candidatus Viridilinea mediisalina | reverse complement strand
GAGACGTAGTGGGCATCGTAGGCCGCATCCCACGCCCCAAAGAAGTGACGAGTGACGAGTGACGAGTGATGAGTGACCTAGTTAGGGAAGCAGAAATTGTTACGTATCCCAGCAGCCTGTCATGCTGATATAGTCCATGGGCGGGCATCGTAGTGCCGACGTTAGTCGGCTGAGGTCTTTGGCAGCAATGGGAAGCCGACTAACGTCGGCACTACCTACGGCGCAAACAGGAACGTTCCGACGAACCTTCTCCCAGGGTGGCAACGCAACGGGGCAATCAACAACATCCGCTTCCCTAAAGTCGGCACTGGGGGAATGCGAGGGAACCAGGTTCCCTCGCGCCCCCCTGTAGACGACCTTATACCATTTACGATTGTAGATTGCAGGCTGCTGCGCGGCACTCCCAAGGCAACGCAGGCCGCGATCACGCCGATCAGCGGAACAAGGTTGTGAACGCTGGTGAGCATCAGCGCTCGCCGTTCTGCGGCGTCGCCGTCAGCGTGCCAAAGAGAAACTACATTTTGATGTGATCCCAGCGCACACGCTATGCGCTATGCTCTATCCTAAGGCTATAGTAACATCGTTGGGGCTACGCCCCATAGTCATTACATTTAGAGCTGCCGCCCTAAAACCCGCTTTGGGGCTGCGCCCCAAACCCGCTTTTTCTTTCGTGTTGGCGGCTTCGCCGCCAACACGAAAGAACTTCTTCGGGGGAGGCGAAGCCTCTCCCAAAAAACGCTGGTTGTTCCATGTTGGCGGCTTCGCCGCCAACATGGAACAACCAGCAGGAGTAAGTCCATGAATCGCTTGTTCACCCTACGGCGCTGGCGGCCTCTGGCCTTTGTGAGCCTCATCATTGTCGGCGTGGCCATTGTGTTGGCCTTGAGTCGTCCGCGTCATCCTGTCTATCCGGCCCAGCACCCAGCCGAGCTGTATGCGCCAACGGCCACCGGGCCGCTCTATGCGCCCTTTCAGCTTGAGATTGATCCCATGCAGCACCTGCTGCTGATCAATTTTGAGCATGATCCCGATGAGGTCTATCTCGGTTTTGAGCCACAGGTTTTTGCTGATGAACGCCACGGGGTTGGTATGCTGGTGATTGGTTGGCGCGTAGATGGTACGGTGGATGTCTTTCACCAGCCTGGTCTGCGCCTCGATCCAGCGACCTACGCGATTGCTGGGGGGGGGCTGAACGAGTTGGTCGAGCGCCCTTTGATCGGTGCCAGCTTCATGGTAGACGAGGCGGGGGTTCAAGCCGACATCAGTTTTGATGATCTCTTGGGCCGTCCGGTGGTATTACGTATCAATGAGCGTAACCCAACCCCACGCAAACCATTTGGGCTCCTCGCCCCAATGGGGGCCGCCGCGACTGAACCCTCTGCACTACCACTCGTCTATCTGCGTGAGTTCTATTTTGTGCGCCAAGCCGATACAGAGGTGAGTATCTTGATTGATGGGGTAGCCCACCAGCCCGATACGATGCCGATGCCGATGGACGGCATGCGCATGTATTTTATGCGCTACAGCAACGATCCGTTGATTGTCACGCTCAACCCAGAGCAGCATGGCCCCCTTGCACCACTCGTGCAGACCAGTGCCAACGAGGCCGAGGCCAACGGCACAAGCTACGATTTGGTGGAACAGCATGGCCACCCGGCGATTGCCCAGATGCGGCGCAGCCTCAACGACCACGAAGTGCGCGTCAGTTTCACGCCGCCCCTACCCCACCTTGCAGCCATGGCCGACGGAGCAAGCGCCCATGGTGGCTTCCAGATCAACGCAGACCCCATGCTTGGCACGCTGCGTGGCGAGTATTGGATCGAACGGCGCGGCAATCAGGTGGTGTTACGCGCCACGCCTAGTGGCGGCTGGGAACCCAATGAGGCCAAGTGGAGCGCCAACCTGATCTACCGCCTTGCGCCAATCTTCAGTGAGTGGCCACGCAGCTACCAGTGGAACGCCACGCTTGATCTGGCGGCCACACCTGATGCAATACTGCAAGCCGCATGGCAACGGGTGGAGCCGTAAAGCCCTGTGAGGTCTGGAGTCGCACTATTTCCTACTTCCTCGTTCCTATTTCCTTGGCTCACTGCTGCTGCTGTTGCTCCGCCGCCGCTTCAGCCTTGAGGAAGGCAGTAATGGTTCCAGTAGGACGCGGATCAACCTCTTCTTCATCAATGGGGCGCTCAGTAGGAACAACCTTGACCCCAACCTCGAGAATACTCTCGGCTTTGCCCTTAAAGACACCCTGAGTTGGTGGTACATCGGCATAATCGCGGCCAATAGCGGTACGAATGTGGCGCTCACCCGTAATGAGGTTATTGGTCGGATCAAAGCCAACCCAACCAAAGCCAGGAATGAGCGCCTCAACCCAGGCATGGGTGGCATCCTCTTCCGAGCGGTCGTGGTCTTCGTCGCGGTGGAAGAGGTAACCACTCACATAGCGGCAGGGAATACCGAGCGGGCGCACAAGCGCAATCATAATGTGGGCAAAATCCTGGCAGACCCCTTTGCGGGTTTTGAGCGCAAGATCAATGGGCGAATCAACCTCAGTATGGCCCGATTCGTAATCAAAGGCATCATACATGCGCTCATTGATCGAGCGTAGCAGCGTAAGGGGATCATCACGACGATACACCTCTAACTCAGTGGCAAAGCGTGTCAGCAGTTGCGTAGGATGGGTAAAGTGGCTCGGTGCCAAAAAATCCCAATAATCCTCCTCACGGGTCATAAGCTCAAGTTGCTCCCACGCATCACGATCCAGCGCCTCAGGGATACTCGGTGGTGGCGGGAGAATAACAAGCGCCTCCGCTGTGATCGTCGTACTCTTGTGCGGCGCGGGAATATCGAAGTGGTGTACGATATTGCCATAGCTATCACTATAGCTATGCACTCGAGCCGCTGGACTAGAAGTAAGCTTGAAGGAGAGGCAACGCTGCAAGCCTTCAGAGCGCGGCTGCATACGCACCTCGGTCACACTCTCGCGCACAGGTGAACTGTAGCGAAAGCGGGTCTTGTGCAGAATTGAGTAATACATGAGTTAGAAAATGAGGACGTAAGAAATGAAGAAATAGGATGCGGATTAAAACTGCTGACTGAAGACGGTCTCAACCGGATAAGCCACATAGGTCTGATAAATGGCAGCGTGAATGCCATCACACGAACGGCGAATAGCAGAGAGCGAGCCATGCATATCATCGGCGAGAATTTCGTCCACTTGACCGTAGTCGAGCGCAGCGCGCAAGCGTCCAGCCAGCCGTTCAGCCCGTCCAGCAGCACGCGAGCCGGTCGAACGGGCGATAGCCTGCAAGCCGCGCTGGATATGATCGGCAGCAAAGCGCACCGAGCGCGGCGAGTGGGCATCGAGCAACAGGAACTCAGCGACACGCGTGGGTTGCACATCGGCAGTATAGACTTTACAGTATGACTCGAAGGCGGTGCAACACTTGAGCAACGCCACCCAATCATTAAACTCAAGCGCAGGTGGCTCATCAGGCAGCGTGGCAAGGTATGGGCGAAAGTGGGTATCCAGCAGCATCGCAGTTGCATCGGTGCGCTCAATGTAGCGACCGACCTGAATGAAGTACCAGCCCTCATCGTGACTCATGGTCGCGTCGGTAATGCCTTGGAAGAGATGGGCACCCTCCTTGACTGAATGGAAAAAATCAATCGGTTCTTCTTGCCAAATCTGCTCCGCCGAGGTGGTACGCATCCGCAGATAGAGCCGATTCACCTGTTCCCACATCTCAGAACTGATCTGCTCACGAACTTGGTGGGCATTCTCACGCGCATGGGTTACGCACGAGACCAGCGCATTACTATTTTCAGGATCGAAGGTCAAAGCCTCAGTGATAGCATAGGTATCAGCCTCAAGGCTCGTCAACGACGCACTATGCAACGCGGTGAGAATCCGTGCCCAACGCGGTTTCGCCGCAGCCGCATTCTGACCCAAGGTTTGGGTGAGGCCAACCCCCAAGAGGCGAGCAGTGTGTTCTGCCCGTTCCAAATAGCGACTCATCCAGTAGAGGCTATCAGCAACACGTGAGAGCATAGGTGTGTACCGTTTTGTAGCTTTGGGGCTAGGCCCCATGCGCATGACGTGTAGGGCTGCCGCCCTGAAACCCGCTTTGGGGCTACGCCCCAAACCCCATTTTTTGGGGGAGGCTTCGCCTCCCCCAAACCCCCGCCACGGGTTCCCGCGCTCACCCTTATGGCGTACCAACAAGAATAATCGGCTCAAAGCCAACCGTGAAGCTTGCACCATCAAGCGGTAAAGCTTCACCAAGGTAATTATAGGCCGTCTGTGTGCCAGGCGGAAGGGGCAACGTAGCCGTGGTGGCATCATTGCTCCAGTAGATCATAATCTGACGTTCAGGCGTAGCAAAGGCATAGCCTTCAACACTATCAGTACTGAGGGTTGCATGGTAGTGCGCACCACGGAGTTGGTGCGCGAGGAAGCGCGTTGCTACAAAGGCTGGTCGCGGTTGCTGGTTGGCATCAAGCATGCCGCCCTCATTCCAGCCAGGGCCATTGAGCGTGTACCAGACTGCACCGATGACGTCACTAGCCGCAATGCGCGTATAGAGGCGAATGGCGTGGTTGGCTTGATCTTCAAAAAAGCCCCGTGGCCCACAACTCGGATCGGCTTGCCAACAGAGCAACCCACCCTCATTCATGATCAGCGGCTTCTGGTAACCATAGCGAGCTAACGTTTCCACCACAAAGTCGCGTTTGCCCAACAAGACCCCGCCACGCGCCTCCCATTTGGGCACGAGCATATTCCAGTCACGGCGTTCAGGTGACCAATAGGTATAGGCGTGATAGCCCAGCAGATCAAAGTGAGCACCGCCCCCGGCCCGTAGGACACCCTCAAGAAACTGACCGGCGATGCACGGACTTCCATCGGGTTGCGGGCGGGCTGGATCGCAGTCGAGCAAGAGCCCCCCCAAGACCACTTGGGCTTCGGGGTTTGCGGCTTTGATCGCTGGATAGACCGCTTCAAGCATCGCAGCATAGGCGGCACCATTATTAAAGGGCTGGTCGAGATCACCCCAACAGCCAAAGGGCTCATTCCCATTCAGCAGATTATGGGGCGCATCAGGCTCATTCCCCAATTCCCAATAGATAACATTGTAGGGCGGTTGGCTATAGCGGGTCACCAATTCAGCCATAAACGCAGCAAAATCAGCGAGGTATTCGGGGCGAATGGGGCCACAACGTTTACCAGGTACCGCCTGAGCCCACGCAGGGGCTCCGCGCACCACCAGCATCGTTGTGCCACCTTGGGCTGAAATAGCCGCGAGTTCTTGTTCGACCCTCTGGAGCGTTGTCCAATCACGCTGGCCACGCTCGGCTTCCACTTCATCCCAACGAATCCCGTTGTAGCGCACCCAACTGAAGCCAACTTCAGCAATGCGCTCGGCCAGTGGACCGACGCGGTTGCGGTTGATTTCAATCCCAATTGGTGACAAAGCAGCCCACGGTGGGGTCGCAGGCTGGCTTGGGGCAACTCGCTGTACCTCATGGCCCAAAAGACCCAACAGCACGCGGAAATCTTCAGGGTTATCGGGATGCCACTCAAAGCGCGCCCGCTCGAACCACTGGGTCATTATTGGCGTACCATCAGGTCCCGGCTCTGGGGCCGCACTGGTCAGTGGCAGCCCAAAGAGTGCCAGTGAGCGCTCATAGGCGCTGAGGCCGGGCTGACGCAGGCCATGCGTCTCCCAATAGCTCCGAAAACCAACCCCTTCGCCCTGGTCACAGACATTCCGCCCTGTCTCAGCAAACCAGAGACAACCGGGGATCGGGCCGGCTTCAGGCGGCTCGGTGGCCCAATCACGCCCCAATTGGGCCAAGCGTTCAGCCCCAATGCGCCCTAACAGCACGCGGTAGGCTGGCGGATTGGCGGCATGCCACTCCAAACGATTCCGCTCCGTCCATTGGGTCGTTAGCGCCTGCCCCTCTACCGCCTCAGCACTACTCGCAGAGCCTAACGGGTAGCCAAAAATGGGCAAGCCGCCATTGCTGCGCCAATACTCCGCAAAGCTCGACGCAATACAAGCGTCAATGCCCGGCACATCAGGGAAGCAGATGGGCTCAGTAGACTGAGCATGAAGCTTCTGCATAGATAGAATGGCTATGGCAAAAAGACCAATGAGGATGATGATACGCTGCATAAGTTTACCAACTACCTCTGTTGATCAGCCGAGAAGAGAAATGCCGGACGATCAATATAATCAGCCAAACTCAAGGCTTGGCGATCACGCTCTGAGATGGTTGGATCGCTGATGGGCCAATCAATGCCAATCTCTGGATCGTCCCAACGCACTGCGCCTTCAGCGGGCTGATGGTAATAGCCTGAACATTTGTACTGCACCTCGGCCACAGGCGAGAGGGTCAGAAAGCCGTGGCCAAAACCTACAGGCACAAAGAGTTGACGTGCATTCTCATCGCTCAATTCAACCGCAATCCAGCAGCCAAACGTGGGTGAACCAAAGCGAAGATCCACCGCTACATCAAGGATGGCACCGTGCGAACAGCGTACCAATTTAGCCATTGGTGCGCTCATGTCCTGATAGTGCAGGCCACGCAAGACGCCTTGGCGCGACTGGGAGTGGTTATCTTGCACGAAGGTACAATCAATCCCATTGGCGACATAATCGGCTTGGCGATAGGTTTCGAGAAAGAAACCGCGCTCATCGCGAAAACAATCAGGCTCGACGATCAGTACACCGTCAAGTTCGGTGGCAATAAATCTAAAGGCCATCGGGGGCTCTCTCTCCGCGCAATAACTTATGGGTGTAGCATTATTATAACCGATGTTGTCGGGGCTGCCCCGCCGCAGGCTTAACGTAATTCGAGCATGGCCCGGGGCAACTCCGGCAATAAATCGCTCGCCAACGCTCCGGCATCACCGAGGGTCGCACGGACACGGGCAGCGGCAGCACCATGGAGAAAGACGCCGAGACTGGCGGCGTCGTAGGGGGCCAGCCCTTGGGCCAGCAGACCGCCAATCACACCAGCGAGGACATCGCCGGTACCGGCGGTAGCCAACGCTGGGTTGGCACCATCATGGATGCGGTTGCGCCCATCAGGGCTGGCAATGATGGTGGTCGCACCCTTGAGTACCACAACTTGGCCCCATCGCTTAGCTGCCTCACATGCGGTAGCCACAAGATCGGCAGGTAACTGCTCCACCCCCAGCAGCCGCCGCATCTCACCAGGGTGGGGCGTAAACACAAAGCGCTCACGCGGCAAGCGCTCATGCCACTCCTCGATCTTGGCCAGCAGATTGAGACCATCGGCATCAAGAACCGTGGGGGGCAGGTCAGGGGCCGCATTCTCGGTAGCTTCATCAGAGTTGCTATCAATCAAAAAGCCAACCCGCACCCGGCTTTTGGGCGTCTCGAGGCCCAAGAGCCGTTGCAAAAACTCGCCCGTCGCCTCGCCTTGGCCCATGCCAGGGCCAAGTACGAGAGCCTGGTAGTTGGGCAGAGCCTTGTTCAATTCAGCGAGCGCCCCCGGCCCTACTGCCCCCCAATCACCCTCAGCCAGCGGCAGCAGCGTCGCTTCCGGCAGGCGCATCGCGCTACCAAGGACAGCCCGGCCCCCAGCGAGGGTCACCAAGCCCGCACCGACACGGGCAGCCCCCGCGCAGGCTAAGTAGGCCGCGCCGGGAAAGTGGAGCGAGCCAGCAAGTACCAGAACTTTGCCAAAACTGCCCTTATGGGCGTCAGGTGGACGGGCGGGCAGGAGCGGTTGGACTTCAGCGGCGCGTAACAGATCACTCATCGTTGTCTCCAAATAGTCGTGGGGAAGTTCAAGGATTGCAAGTTCAAGCGTTCCAGCCAAGCGACGGCCAGGATAGAGCAGCAGGCCCCGTTTAGGCAGGCCGGTGGCAACTGTCAGATCGGCACAGACCGCCCCACCTGGTGCGGCCCCTGTGCCGGCATCAACGCCACTGGGCAGGTCTATGGCCAACACCAACGGACGGCGGGGCGGTTGTAGTGTTGCGATAATGGCTGCCAATGGGCCTTCAACCGGACGGCTGGTGCCCATCCCGAGCAGCGCATCAACAACGAGATCAGCCTCTGCAACGAGCTTTCGCAGGGAGGTTTGAGTAGGATCATCGGCAGCCATTGTTTCCGCAAGGCCACGGGTACGGCAGCGCTGCCAATTGGCATCACTGGGCGCAAACTGGCGCCGCCAGAAGTAGAGCGCTACCTGAGCGCCCGCATCGTGTACATGGCGCGCCACTACCAGCCCATCGCCACCATTATTCCCCGGCCCCACCAACACCACTACGCGGCGGCCCTTGGGATCACCCAAGCGGGCCAAAGCCACCTGAGCGACCCCCCAGCCCGCCTGCTCCATCAAGCCCTCCCAGGTTGCCCCATGTGCTACGGCGGCATGTTCGAGGGCATACATCTCTGTTTGGGTTACAATTTTCTGCAATTATCTTCTCATTCCTACCACGCTTGCGACCGCATACTCAGCACTATGACTGAGGCTCAAAACCCACTCAATCTCGCCCAGAGCAACTGCGGCAGCGCCGTGGAAACAGAGACTCGGCTGGCCACTGGGGGCGCGTACCACCTCAAGTTCGCGCCAATGCACATGCATACCGGGGCCAGCCGCGAGACCAGCGAGCCCTAGGCCAGCCGCCTTCGCCACCGCCTCTTTGGCCGCCCAACGGGCCGCCAAACCCTCAAAGCGTAGACCGCCGCCAGGCAATGCACAGTCGGCCAATTCGCCTGGCGTAAAGATGCGCTGCAACAAGCGTTGGCCCCAACGCTCCACCGCCCGACGCATACGCGCCACCTCAATGATGTCAACCCCATGGTAGAGCATATGTAATACCAATTACCATTGAACAGTCCGCATGCCTAATAACATTCAAGCACATTGAGACGCCATGTCCGGCTATCGGCTATCGGCTATCGGCTTTGGTATAAACCTACTGCTCACCAATCAACGAAACCTCAGTAACCAGCGAATCATAGTCATGGCCCTGTGCAAAAATCTGAACCCGCCGGAGGTAGCGGTAGTCGGGGAGTTTCTCTGGTGCCCGCAGATCAAAGCTAATCAGCGCCCACTCCCCCTCCGGCAGACGGTAGTACTCCATACCCGGCTCGGTCACCGTGGGGGGGATCTGATCCTTATCCACAAACCCGCAGAAGTCCCGCTGCTCTTCCGGATCAGACGGACTGGTTCGTTTGGCCACGAGACGGATCATCACTGGGCATTCACTCCCGCGATCACCCGTATCTTCCAGCGATTGGTAGACCACCCGCACCCAGACCGAGAAGCGCAACGAGCGAAACTCCGAGATGTCCACCCCCTCACCATGCGGCCCTAACTCCTGCTTAATGCCCGTAGTAAAACTCGTCGTTTGCCCACCCATACGGTAGAACCATGCCGCAGTGCGGCGCTCATCGGGGCTACAGTCATACAACAGCGGTGGCCGACAGACCTCAGTCAAGCGGAAGTAACCCCGCTGTTCTGGGGGCAGATCGGGGACTGAGTAGACGGTCCATGTCTGTGATTGTGGGGCCGTGGGATCATTCAGAGTTGTATTATTATACTCAATTTCACTATACTGACGAAAGCCCCCGTCACGAATGAGGTTCCAGCGCGCCGGAACAGGCAAACCCAAGCGCCCGGCGGGATCAATCAGCAGTCGCTCACGTTCACTCAGCATGCTCATTTCGCCCGCCGATCCGGTAATGAGCGCCGTACCACTGCGTACCGCCACATCAACCTCAAAGGCATTGCCATGATCGGCACGCATAATCGCGCGCTCGGGGTAGCGCAGATCGATGCTGTAGCTACCCCCTGGCGCTAAGACAATCTGGGCCTCACCCACCAGCACGGTAAAGCGGAACTGCGTAAAACCCTGATTGGGCTTCAGATCATAGCGTACATAGCCACTCTTTTGGCGCAGCGTCACTTCCAATAGCCCAGCGTGCCAACGGGTTGTACGGAGCGCCTCCAGCGACAACTCTGCCCCAGCCCAGAGATCAAGTTGGCTCTCTTCAAACAGGCGAATACTGGCAATCTGACCATAACCCGCCGAATGAGCGGCACGCAGGGTATCGCCGGTAGCCAAGAATTGGCCATCATCAGCCCCTTGGAAAATAGTGCGCCCCCCTGGACGCCACGCAACCCACTCGGAGCGCTCACGAATGATCACAGTTGCACCATCGGGCAAAGGGCGCATGGCGGTCTGGTAGTTCTGGCGCAGCATGAAGAGAGCCCAGCCCAAAAGGATGAGGAAGAGGGTAAAGAAGAAGATAAGCGTCACCCAAGCCAGATTAAGGGTACGCTGCTGTGCGGCATGGCGCGCTGCGGGTGTATGTTCAAGGTGCATAGGAGAAGAACAGGGGAACAGAAGAACAGGAGAACAGGGGAACAGGAGAACAGGGGAGCAGGGGAGCAGGGGAACAGGGGAGCAGAGGAGCAGGGGAGCAGGGGAACAGAGGAACAGGAGAACAGGAGAACAGGGGAGCAGGGGAACAGGGGAGCAGAGGAGCAGGGGAGCAGGGGAACAGGGGAGCAGGGGAACAGGGGAACAGGGGAGCAGAGGAGCAGGGGAACAGAGGAACAGAGGAACAGGAGAACAGGAGAACAGGGGAGCAGGGGAACAGGGGAGCAGAGGAGCAGGGGAGCAGGGGAACAGGGGAGCAGGGGAACAGGGGAGCAATGGTTTCAAGGCACGTTACCGTTTGCGCCGTAGGTAGTGCCGACTTTAGTCGGCTGAGGTCGCCGACAACCCCCGGATGCCGACTAACGTCGGCACTACGACGGTAAAGCTGAACGTGCGTTTCTGAAACCATATCCTTAGAGGCTGTCTGAAAATTCCATGAACTGGCGTTGGAGTGCCGGCTTCAGCCGGCTAAAGCCGGCACTCCAACGCGTGCCCACTAGCTTTTCAGACAGCTTCTTAGCGCGAAAAAGCTTGGAGTTTGCCTACGCGCCGGTGTGCGGGCCGGAGGCCCGCGCACCCAGGTTCGGTCCAGGGCTTCTTCGCGCTAACAACTATTTCCTCATTTCTCTTTCCTCTTTTCTGCCCCTTACAACGCAAGTGCTAGGGCTGCCGCCCCCAGCACCCCCACCTCCTCGCCCAGTGTGGCGGGAATGATAGGCACATCGCGGTAGAGGGGTACCTTGACGTGGGCATAGGCTATGTTGCGGGCTTCCGTGAGCAGCGCAGGATTGTTGAGGATGACGCCTCCACCCACGAGCAACAGTTCAGGGCTGAAGAGGTGCAGGATGGTGGCAAAGCCCAAACCCAACAGGTGCGCTTCACGCGCCATGAGTTGCTGCGCCACCCCATCGCCTTGGGCAGCGGCCATAGCTACATGGGCCGCTGTGACGGTTGCGGGGGTGGCGAGTTGGTGCAACAGGCTGGTTGGGTTTGCCTGCATCGCTTGGGATGCGGCACGCCCCAGGGCTGTTCCAGAAGCTAGATCCTCCCAGACAGTACCATTGGTGGGGTCAAGTATGATGAAGCCCAATTCACCCGCCGCCCCAAGCCGCCCTAAGAGCAGTTGGCCATCAGCAATCACCCCGCCGCCAATCCCGGTACTCACCGTGACATAGACAAGGTTATGTAGACCACGCCCGCCCCCAAAGCGCCACTCGGCCAAGGCCCCCGCGTTGGCATCATTGCCTAACACCACCGCCAAGCCTGTCGCAGCGGCAATCTGTTGCTGCAAGGGAAAGGCATCCCAGCCAGGCAGATTGGGCGGCGCATAGATCATGCCGGTCGTCGGATCAAGTGGGCCAGGGGCACCAATGCCCACTCCGCGCAGCGTTTGCCCCCCAGGGAGCGCCGCCTGCACCTCGGTGAGCAAGGCCACGATCCGCTCAGTGATGGCATGAGGCCCTTGCTCAACCCGTGTCGCCACGCGCCGATGGGCCACCATCTGCCCATCAGCCCGCACGAGCGCCACCCGTACATGTGTACCACCCAGATCTACGGCAAGCACATAATCCATACGGTGGATTATAGCATGGCCTGATTCAAGCCGGGCTTGATGCCCTTGCAGCGGCAACATTGGGGCTACGCCCCAAACCCACTTGTTTCGTTCGTGTTGGCGGCTTCGCCGCCAACACGAACGAAACATCTTCAGGGGCGGCGAAGCCGCCCCCACGCCCCCGCCAGGAGGCTTCAATGCAAAAATTTTACGAAAACTTTACAAAGATGTTAATCGTCCTTCACATTCAAGCGGCACAATAAGGTCTCAGGTTGTGTGGGAACCCAAAGCGTGTAGGTGGTCTGGACAGTAAGGATGAAACTGTCTGGCTTGCTATCGTTTTGCGCTTGCTCACTGCCTGTACTAGGGGGATCGTAGCGGTGCGATCTTCAGATTATTCAAAGGAGATGTGTAGGATGAGTAAGAATCCACAGTGGAAAGGATCGGGCTCCAGTTCTGGCTCTGGTTCGGGAAGAGGCAAACTCTCTGCCGATGAAGCCGCAGCCTATTGGAAGAGTAATGTAACGATTATCGGCATTCTCCTCGCTCTTTGGTTCATCTTCTCGTTTGTCACCAGTTACTTTCTTGCAGGGCCGTTGTCAGGCATTATGTTTGGCGGCGGTGGTTCACCGGAATTTGGTGGCAGTGACGGCGTCGCTCGTGGTGTGCCGCTCAGCTTCTGGATGGCTCAACAGGGTGGCATCTTCGCCTTCATTATCATCATTGTCACCTACGCCAAGCTGATGGACAATCTCGATAAGAAGTATGGTCTCAACGATTAATCTGAGGAGATGCTTGCATGACTGCGGAGATTTGGACCGGAATTCTGGTGCTTATAACCTTTGGCATCTACATCTACATCGGTTATTGGGCGCGTGTACGTGACACCAAAGGTTTCTACGTGGCTGGTCAGGGTGTGCCGCCCTTCGCAAACGGCGCGGCAACCGCTGCTGACTGGATGAGTGCAGCCTCGTTTATCAGTATGGCCGGTCTGATTTCGGGCCTTGGCTTTGATGGTTCGATCTACCTCTTGGGCTGGACGGGTGGTTATGTGCTGCTCACCCTGTTGCTGGCCCCCTATCTGCGTAAGTTTGGCAAGTATACCGTGCCCGACTTTGTGGGCGATCGCTACTACTCGCAGACCGCCCGTGCCGTGGCAGCAGTCTCTGCGATCTTTATCTCGCTGACCTATGTGGTCGGCCAGATGCGTGGCGTCGGTGTGGTCTTTAGCCGCTTCTTGGGTCTCGAGATCGTCTGGGGTGTGGTCATTGGTATGGTGATCGTCGCCTTCTTCGCCGTCCTCGGTGGCATGAAGGGCATCACCTGGACCCAGGTCATTCAGTACTTTGTGCTGATCACCGCCTTCCTCATTCCGGCTGTTGCTATCTCCCTCCAACTGACCGGCAATCCGGTGCCGCAGTTTGGCTTGGCCTTCAGCAATATCGTTGCTGATCTGGACTACATCCATGAGCAGATTCTCGGTGAAAAACCCTACACCGAGGCCTTCCGTACGCGCCCGATGATTGACGTGGTCTTCATCACCTTGGCGCTCATGGCTGGTACTGCTGGTCTGCCCCACGTGATTGTGCGCTTCTACACGGTGCCCAATGTGCGCGGTGCGCGCTACTCGGGTGCGTGGGCGCTCTTCTTCATTGCGCTGCTCTACCTGACCGCCCCCGCCGTTGCTGTCTTCGCCCGCTACAACCTGATTGCGACCCTGCACGATCAGCCGTTGGATCAGGTGCGTGAGCTTGGTTGGGTGCGTAGCTGGGAAGCGACTGGTCTGCTTTCCTTTGATGACAAAGATGGTGATGGATTTGTCCGTATGGACGAGGGTGAGATCACCATCAACAACGACATCATCGTGTTGGCTACACCTGAGGTGGCCCAGTTGCCGCCCTTCGTGATTGGTCTCGTGGCGGCTGGTGGTCTGGCGGCTTCACTCTCAACCGCCTCCGGTCTGCTCCTGGTGATCTCAAGTTCAGTGGCTCACGACATCTACTACCGCCTGATTAACCCCCAAGCCGACGAACAGCGCCAGTTGCTGGTAGGCCGGATCGTGATCTTCTTTGCGGTGGTGGTCGCAGGCTACTTCGGGGTCAATCCACCCGGCTTTGTGGCTGAAATTGTGGCCTTCGCCTTTGGTCTCGCCGCCTCGGTCTTCTTCCCAATCATCCTGCTCGGTATCTTCGATAAGCGCACCAACAGCCAGGGTGCCATCGCAGGGATGCTGGTTGGCCTGATCTTCACCGCCGGTATGATCCTGATGATGCGCTCGACGCTGCTGCTTGGCACCGAGGAGCCGATCATCAACGACTTCTTCGGTATCTCGGCGCAGGGTATCGGTGTGGTTGGTATGATCCTCAACTTCGTGGTAGCCTTCACGGTCTCGCACCTCACTCCGCCCCCGCCTGCCCACATCCAGGAACTGGTCGAGAACGTGCGTAACCCGTTTGGTTCTGGCGCAGCCAGCAGCCACTAAGGGTTAGAATCGAGCAACGAGAAAATAGGAAATAGCGCAAAAAGGGAGGGAGGGCGAACCTGGTTCGCCCCCCCTCCCTTTTTGATTGAGGGGGGAGCGCGAGGGAACCTGGTTCCCTCGCACACCCTTATGCTTTGCCTACAATCGCCTCGACCTTGAGCGCCAGATCAGCAATTGTGAAGGGCTTCTGGATGAAATGTTCGCCGCTGGGGATTTCACCCTCTTGGGCTAAGGTCTCAGCCGCATGGCCCGACATGAAGAGCCAGCGTAGCCCCGGTCTGAGCGCCAGCATCTGTTGCAGCAGGGCGCTGCCCGAGAGTTCGGGCATGACCACATCGGTGATCAGGAGGTCAATCGGACCAGGGTGGCACGCGGCGAGGCTGAGGGCCGCTTCGGGGCTTGCGGCGGTAAGGACGCTGTAGCCCAGGCGTGCCAGAATGCGCTGACTTAAATCACGCACGGCGCTGTCGTCTTCGCAGAGTAGCACGGTGGCTTTGAGCGAGGTTGTGGGGATGGCAAGGCTTTTGCTGGGCGGTTTGGCTGCGCTGCGGGCTGGCGCTTGATGCGGCGCACGGGGTAGGTAGACGCGCACGGTGGTGCCAGTACCAGGGGTACTCTCGACCGCAATAAAGCCATGATTTTGATGTACAATATTAGCCACCGAAGGCATGCCAATACCAGTCCCTTGACCCATTGGTTTGGTGGTAAAGAAGGGTTCAAAGATGCGTGCTTTGGTGGCGCAATCCATGCCAATGCCATTGTCTTGTACCGTCAAGAGCACAAATTTGCCCGGCGGTGGCCCGCTGGGACTGGCTTCGCGTACCACCACATTAGCCGTCGTGATCGTAATCGTCCCGCTTGCGCCAACCGCATCGCGTGCATTGAGCGTCAAATTGGTAATAATTTGATCGATCTGCGCCGGATCGAGCAACACATGCCAAATGTCCCGTCCAGGTGACCAGTAGAGCTTGATGTCCTCACGGATGAGGCGGCGCAGCATGGCAATCAACTGCTCGGCTACAGCGTTCAGATCGGTTGGGCTTGGTTGGGCTACTTGGCTGCGCGTGAAGCCAAGCAGTTGGCGCGTAATGGTTGCAGAACGCTGTGCGGCGGTGCGAATCTCTTCGAGGTAGCTGATCAACGGGCCGTTGCCGCTACTACTCAAGGCAAGTTCGGTATTGCCTAAAATGGCCTGCAGCGCATTGTTGTAGTCGTGCGCGACCCCAGCGGCAAGCCGTCCCACCGCCTCAATCTTCTGCGCCATGAGCAATTGCTGCTGCAAACGCCGCTGCTGGGTGATGTCACGCTGAATACCGACATAGTGGTTGAGCTGGCCAGTGCTATCGTATACCGGCGCAATACTCAACTCAACCATATAGGGGCTACCATCTTTGCGATAGTTGCGTAACTCAACGTGGCATGCCATCCCATGGGTGAGTGCATGACGCAATGCATGGAGTCCCTCTTGGTCATACTCATTAGCATGCAGAAAGCGTGGATTACGCCCCAGAATTTCAGCGTGGCTATAGCCCGAAATCTGGCTCATGGCAGGATTGACATAGACAATGGGCAGATCGGGTTGACGCGCATCACAGACCACCACGCCAACCGGGGCGGACTCAACGGCGGCTTCGAGGACACACAAACCCTCTTCGGCCTGCTTGCGCGCCGTGATGTCCTGAATGACACCCCAGACCTTGATGCAGCGCCCAGCAGTAATCGTAGGTTGACCAACGACACGTACCCACAACTCTCGCCCTTTGGCAGTTACAAATTCCAATTCAAGATCGAAGGGTGTGCCTGCTTCGATACAACGTTGTACCGCCTGGCTAATGGCCTGACGTGAAGGGCCAGGTTTATAGAAATTGATAGCGGTTGTAATGTCCGGCTCTTGGCCACTAACAACCTCATGGATTGCAAAGGTCACGTCCGACCAGATCAAGCGCTGGGTGGGAACATCAACTTCCCAACCGCCAATCGATGCGATGCGGCTGGTATGGCTCAACAACTCTTTGGTTGCTTGAAGATCAAGTAGCGCTTCTTGGTGCTGGGTAATGTCACTAACGATCCCATCAACCCGTTCGGGCTGATTGGCAGTGTTGTAGATCAGCTTGCCACGATTACGCACCCATTTGATCGTGCCCTCATTGGTGATAATGCGGTACTGTTCGCTATACTCACCCACATCAATCAAACAGGTCATAATCTGGCGCGTAACCGCACGATCATCGGGATGGATGGCATCCTCCCAGAGTCGCCCATTGGCCATAAACTCGGCATGGCTATAGCCATAGATCCGTTCAACCGAAGGGGTAATGAAGATCGGCACAAGATCAGGCCAGCGCACCGACCAGATCACCTCCTCCATAGCGTTGAGGATGCTGCTGAGGGGCACATGCTGAAGATTGTCATTCGCCTTGGACATCAGATCATTGTCAATCCAGTGGGGGAGGGGGCAGATGCTCCGCTCCAAATATCTTTATGGTGTTGCGGTTTGGCGGCACAGCCGTCAAACCGCAGCACCATGATCATGAACGTGTCGCAACTAATGCTTGATAGAGCGCAAGTGTCTTCTGGGCTATCGCGTCCCAGCTAAAATGCTCCTCAACACGCTTACGGCCCGCTTGGCCCATGCGCGTCCGCAACGCCGCATCGCCAGCCACGCGGTTGATTGCTGCCGCTAGGCCCGCCGCAAAGCCCGCAGGATCACGCGGATCGAAGCTACCCTCAACCAGATCGGGATCAACGAGTACCCCAGTCTCCTCCGGGATGACCACCTCTTTGATTCCGCCCACTGCCGACGCGACCACGGCGGTCTCACAGGCCATAGCCTCCAGATTGATGATCCCAAAGGGCTCGTAGACCGAAGGGCAGCAGAAGACCGCTGCGTGGGAGTAGAGCTGGATCACATCGGGGCGGGGCAGCATCTCGCTGATCCAGATTACATCGGGGCGGACGGCACGCACCGCTGCGACACGTTCCTCCATTTCGCGGCCAATCTCTGGCGTATCGGGCGCACCCGCACAGAGTACCACTTGCAAATCTGGATCAAGCTGTGGGATCGCATTGACCAGATGGATAATGCCCTTCTGGCGTGTAATCCGCCCTACAAAGAGCACAAAGGGGCGTGTCGGATCGATGCCATAGCGGGTCAGCACCGTCGTAGCACTCGCTTTACGATACTCCTCAAGATCAATCCCATTGTAGATCACATGAACCCGTTCGGGCGCAATATTGAAGAGGCGCAACACATCGGCGCGTGTCTCTTGCGAAACCGCAATCACCGCATCGGCCTGCTCAATGGCGGTACGTTCCATCCACGAACTCAGGTGGTAGCCATTGCCAAGTTGCTCCACCTTCCAGGGGCGCAGCGGTTCAAGCGAATGGATGGTAAGCAGATAGGGCACCCCCCAGAGCTTACTCGCCAAGAGGCCGCCCATATCGGTGTACCACGTATGGCAATGGACAATCGCAGCATCAAAGTTATCTTTCGCCATCAAGAGTGAGCGGGCAAAGGCATCTACTGCACCACTAAAGCGCGGATCGGTATTACGCTTCGTCTCAGCCCATTGGGCATAGCCCTGCACACTGAGATCGGGAGCTACAACCTGTTGATCGCCAAAGCAGCGCACCTCCACCGGCACCAACTTTGCCAAGGCCCGGCTTAGATACTCGACATGCACCCCGGCACCGCCATAGACATTGGGTGGATACTCGTTAGTGAAGAGCGCTACTTTGTGCAAATCAGCCATGGATATCTCCTTAGAGGCTGTCTGAAAAGGGTGTCAGTGCCGTACCATACTACGCGGCACACGGTGGAGTGCCGGCTTTAGCCGGCTAAAGCCGGCACTCCACCGTGTAGCGACCGACTTTTCAGGCAACCTCTTACATATTGCTACCACGCGGCATGACCAAAGAAATCTGCGGGGTGGTCACGTTCACAAAACGCGACAATTTGGGAACGTACCGCACCCAAGTTGAAGCTCGGGCCATGACCAGGGTAACAGTGGGTCGTATCGGGCCATGGTAACACCACTTCGCGCAGCGTGCGGAGCGTCGTCTGAAAACCCTCAGGCGACCACGTCCGTCCGGGGCCGCCCGCAAAGATCGTATCACCCACAAGCACACTCGTACCGCCAAGATCACGCAGGCAGAGCTGGTCGGCGCAGTGGCCTGGTGCCGCATAGACGCGCAGCCGGCCCGCACCCAAGGCCAGTTCGTCACCATCGGCTAGGGCACGATCAAGTTCTAGCTTCAGATCATGATGGTGCGGGCCAGCGTGAGCCAGCAGCGGCACCCCCAAACGGGTGCGCATCTGCGCCAAAGCCCCCACATGATCCGCGTGGGTATGGGTCAGAATGATCAAACGAGGCTGAGTCCCTTCCAACAGCGCCAGCAAGCGCTCAGGATCAGCCCCAGGATCAACCAACGCACTCACACGCTGCTCAGGGCAGACAAGGGCATAGGCATTCATTGGCCATGGCCCAACCGTCGCGGTTCGTACTTCAAAAGCAGGCATAGGATACTCCGTATATGCGCTATTGTAGCATGGACGCCATTCATTTTCAGAGGGTTGGTGTAACTACCGCCGAAACCTCTGCGCCCTTGCGCCTTTACGTCAAGAAGCCATCGTATTTGCAAGATACTGTCGCTACAACTTCACCCACACCAGGCGCTCAAAGCCCAGCGCCACGATCACGTAGGTATGCAGGCGCAAGCGGTTGTGGTAGGCACACTGCAAGGTGGCACGGTACCCTTCGGCTTTATGCCTTGCTTCGGCCAGACGGGTTTGCACCAGTGGCAGGGCGGCCAAATCGGCCCGAGGCGTCGTTTTGGCCGCTTCGCCACTCAGCCCCAGATCGCTCAACGGTAGATACTTGAATTCCAAGAGGGCGTCTTGCAGCGCGTAGTGGCGCATATCCGGGCGCACCAGCAGCGTCAAATCGGCGTAACTGCGCTCGATGGCTGGCTCCGAATCGACAATGTAGAAGCGATCATTGAAGAGCAATGTGAGAAACGCGAGTTTGACCGTCAGCTCATTGGCCCAACGATAGTCACGGTTATCCAAGGCGCGAAAGTAGGTCGTCTCAATAAACTCACACAAGGGCTGCAATTCACCCTGGTGGAAGAGTGCGCGTGCCGCGTCGCTCGCCGTGCGCTGCTCGTCGGGTGGCAAAACATGGCGGCGTAATTGTTCAGCATAGAGGCTACGGATAACCAAATTAGGCACACGAAAGCGCAATTCGCCCATCTCAGTGATCCCATCAAGGGTCAAGACGCCGAAATAGTAGAGCAACGAGACCATAAAGCGCTCATCTTTCGGCTGATCGATCACATCCGCCACCCCAAAGCTGCGCGCCAGCGCTTCAATCACGGGGGGACGCTCATCGTCCAGCGCGGACGCAAGCACGGGATCGCTATTGGGTAGCCCAGCGATGTAGGTAATCTTACCGCGATCCATCGCCAAATTACTATCGAGCAACTCGCGGGGCGCGGCCCGCCCCTCCTGGAACGCCTTGAGGAAATAGAGCGTCAGCGTCGGGTTGTAGATCGGCTCAGAGACCTCCATGTTAAAACAGTAGCCATTGTAGTAGGTTCGCATGAGTTCCAATGGTTCAACGCGAGCCTCAGCAGGCAGGTCGCACCCATCAGCCACCTGCGTCCACAACGCGCTCACTTCGGCCTGAGTGAAACCGCACAATTGGCTAAACCTGGGCAGCAGCGTGATACTCTCGGAGATATTGTAGCCACTACTGAGATCGCTGAGTACAATCGGCGCAACTCCGGTGGTAAAGACACGATCAATCCCCAGCCCACTACTGCCACCCTTGACCGCCTTAAAGACCGTTTTGAGCAGCCCCTCGCCATAGAGCAGCGCCTTGTAGTGTTCACTCCCTTCGCGCACGCGGCTCATCAGCACCTCATTGGCAAAATTGTCATACTCATCAATCAGCAGATAGAGGCGGTGCGGCGAGACATGTACGGCTGCCAAGAGCGACTCAAACGAAGCGATTGCATTTTCAGGTAGGATGGTAATCGGATGCTTCAGCCACTGCTGATAGGTCTGGGCAAAGGCTTGGATGCGGGCATTTATATGCGCATGCAACGCCTGACCAATCTCAGCAACCTCACCTTGCGGACTAACCAGCGAAAAGTCCCAGCGCAACACAAAATAGCTATTACGGCGGGGCGTCGGGTTCTGGCCCACGGCAAGATCGCCAAAGAGCCGTTCAAACTCAGCCGCCTTGGCCAGATCGTAATAATTCTCCAGCGTCGAGAGCCAGAGGCTCTTGCCGAAGCGGCGCGGACGCAAGAAAACGAGGTGCTTGCCAAAGGCTTCCACGGCAGGGATGTAGTGCGTGCGATCAACATAGTCGTAGCCTTCGCTACGAATTTTGTAGAAATCGCTGATACCGTAGGGGAGGTTAAGCATGGGTTTGCTCCGATTTTTTACATTTTTCGCATCAGAATTCCACATCCTCATAGACCACATCCAGCGCCACACGGCAGGGCAGCGCCACAAAGACCAACTCGGCGGATGGATCGCTCAGGGTCGTCAGCAGCCACGTATCACCCGCTTGGCGCGTAAAATGCTCCACATAGGGGCGATCTTGGGCCAGCAAAAGATACTCCTGCAGACTCGCCAGTGTGCGGTAGTGCTGGAACTTCATCCCGCGATCATAGCGCTCCGTCGCAGGTGAAAGCACCTCAACCAAGACGACCGGGTTGGTCAGGGTATCGCGGCGCTCATCAACCGTGCCAAGCGCCCCACAGACCACGCTCAGATCAGGGTAGGTATAGCTCCCCATCGTCGCAACGTATACACGCATATCACTGTTAAAGACACGGCAGCCGCTACCGCGCAATTGCTGATGCAGCGCGGCAAAAAGATTGCCCGCAATGAGATTGTGGGCGACCGTGCCACCCGTCAGCGCCACAATCTCGCCCGCCAGATAGGCGTGTTTTGCCATACTTGCCCGTTCAAAGGCAAGGTACTCCTCTTCGCTGCAAAAGGCTTTTGGTACTGGTTGTGTACTCATAGAGATAGCTCGCGCTACACGATCACTTAGAGGCTGTCTGAAAAGCTAGTGGGCACGCGTTGGAGTGCCGGCTTCAGCCGGCTAAAGCCGGCACTCCAGCGTGTGCCCACTAGCTTTCAGGTATACTTCTCAAAACCCCTCCCCCCTCACTCAAACAACTCCCGCTGCGCCTTGACCCACGCCACCAAACGCGCCATGCCCTCCGCGACACTCACCTGCGGCTGCCAGCCCAACTCGCGGGCCGCTTTGTCAATTGCACTGACATAGACCGGCTGATCGCCCGGACGCCACGGGCCATAGGTCACCGCAAGCTGACGCCCCACCAGCCGCTCTAGCAGCGGGCCAAACTCGGCCCAGATCGAGAGCGCATTGCTGGGGCCGCCGCCAATATTGTAGATCTGGCCACTCACCTGATCGATGCGCTCCAACGCCGCGAGATAGGCCGCGATCAGATCATCTACATAGAGCATATCACGTACCTGCTTCCCATCGCCATAGATGGTCAGCGGACGCCCCATGACCGCAGCGATGACAAAGTGCGCCGCCCAGCCCTGATCCTCAACACCGAATTGACGCGGGCCATAGATACACGACTGACGAAAAACAACCGTCTTCAACCCATAGATCCGCGCATAGTCACGCACATACTGGTCGCCTGCCCCCTTTGAAACCCCGTAGGGAGAATGGAAATCGAGCAACTGCTCTTCACCCACCCCCTTGGGCAGATCACGATACATATAGCGCGTCGCATGCTCCACCACCGGCACATGCTCCATGCCGCCATAGACCTTATTGGTCGAGGCGTAGAAGACAATCGGCGGCGTAGGGGCAAGACGAGCCGCCTCGAGCACATTGAAGGTACCCAAGGCATTAATCATAAAATCCTCGCGCGGATTGGCCACCGACGTGGTAACCGCCACCTGGCCACCGAGGTGATAGATCACCTCATGGCCAACCACGGCAGCCTGCAACGCAGCGAAATCGCGCAGATCAGCCTGAATAAAGCGCAGGCGCTCACCGTGCTGCGCTTGCAGCCACGCCAGATTCAGCGGCGTGCGCGGGCGACTCAGATTATCAAAGATCGTCACCTGCTCGCCACGGGCGAGCAGGGTATGGGCTAGGTTGGTACCAATAAAACCGGCACCGCCAGTGATGAGGTGGGGCATAGGGCACTACCTTATGTACTTAGGGAAGCGGATGTTGTTGATTGCTCCGTTGCTTGGCCACCCTGAGCGAAGGTTCGTAGGAACATTCCTGTTTGCGCCATAGGTAGTGCCGACTTATGGTCTTCCAGTAAATAATCCGCTAACCAGACCTCGCAGATCTGGCATATCTATCAGGTCTAGTCCGTGCCGCGACACCGGATTAATTTCTGGAAGACCATTAGTCGGCTCCCAGTGCGGCCAAAGACCTCAGCCGACTAAAGTCGGCACTACGATGCCTGCGAATATGTACTATTCAGCATGACAGGCTGCTGGG
>NZ_NQWI01000276.1 GCF_002532535.1 Candidatus Viridilinea mediisalina | reverse complement strand
TGTGCCGTCCTGAAATAGGTTGACCGTTTTTGAACGATTTTTAAAACAATTCAAAAATTGAAACTTATGAAAAATAGACGGTCACAATTTAAGTTAAAGTCAAGACGTTATTTTAGTGAAGATTTCAAAAAACAAAAAGTCCATGAAATTGTCACTAAAAAAACGACAATTCGAGAGGTCTCGATGCTTTATGAAATTAAATCGGCCATTCTTTACCGATGGCTTTATAAATATTCACCAGACCATCCTAAACAAACCAAAATAGTTGTAGAAATGGAAAGCGAATCTCAAAAGGCCCTGTTTTATAAAGAGAAAGTAGCTGAACTAGAACGGCATGTTGGTCAGAAACAAATTCAGCTTGATTTTCTGGAAAAGCTCATTGAGCTTGCATCCGAAGAACTAAAGATGGACTTAAAAAAAAACTTCTCGTCCAAACTGTTGAATGGTTCCGGAAGCACATCCAGGAAAAATCATTCACCATGAATGAATTGTATTCTATACTTGGAATTACCAGGCAATCTCATTGGAAAATGGTGAAAAAATTCACTAAGAAAAATGAGCTTAAAAGAATACTTATTCAGAACATTATAGGAATTAGAGAAATACATCCAAAAATGGGCGCAAAAAAAATATATAGTATATTGAATCCAGAGGGGATAGGGCGCGATGTATTTATCGATACCTATGTTGAAGGAGGATTTCAGGTTGTTAGCGAACGGAATTATCGAAAAACAACTCATAGCCTACCTCACGCTAAGTATCGAAACCTTGCAAGTGGATTATCATTGAATGATATCAATCAGGTCTGGACAAGTGATATTACTTATTTGCAAATTGGCGAAAAAGAATTTCTGTACATTGTCCTTATCATGGATGTCTATTCACGATGCATCCTTGGATATAACGTAAGCTCCGATCTACGTGCTCAGTCAAATATAAAAGCATTAAAAATGGCCTTAAAAGAACGAAAAATAGAAAGATATGAAAAACTGATTCATCACTCAGACAGAGGAGTTCAATACACATCAAAAGCTTATACTGATTTATTAAAAAGTTACGATATAAAAATCAGCATGTGTGAATCTGTGTATGAAAACATTCATATAGAACGAGTTAATGGTACAATCAAAAATGAATATCTTTGTAATTTCCGTATCAAGAACCTCTCACAATGTCAAAGAACGTTGAAAAAGGCGGTTGACGCCTATAATGTTGGTCGTCCTCATGAAAAATTGGACTTCAAAACTCCTGCCGACTTTGAAAAAAGTTTGTTTGAAACTCCTTTTTCTGAGCGACCTTTAGTTAACATATTTTCAAATCAAAACAAAAAAAATAATTCAAATGTCAGACAAGGCACTCTTTTTTTTTAGCAAAACTTATGAATATTAATCACTCAAAAAGTCAACCAATATCAGGACGCCTCA
>NZ_NQWI01000077.1 GCF_002532535.1 Candidatus Viridilinea mediisalina | reverse complement strand
AAGAAGTTCTGGGCCGCGCCGCTTGGCTTCGACAGGCTCAGCCAGCGGCGCGGTGGTTGCTAGCCCAAGGCTTCTTCGCGCTAACAACTCTTTTTTTGTTCCGTGTTGGCGGCGAAGCCGCCAACACGGAACAAAAAATGGGGTCTGGGGCGTAGCCCCAAAGCGGGTTTGTAGGGCGGCTGCCGCCCTTGCCGACGGGGGTTCGAGGGCATGGCCCCCGCAGAATCGTCCCCCCGCACGGCGGGGTTTGGCGGGCGACAGCCCTACAAACCCCGCTCCACCTTGAAGGCATGGAGCCGCTTCACAAAGCGTGGCAAAGGGTGTCTGTCGTTCTGCCAGTGGAAGAGTTTAACCACTTGCTCCTCGCTGAGTTGCGGTGGCTGCTGGTCGTTGTAGGCGTCGGCATCTTCGTTGAGGCTGACGATGGCGCTGCCGTCGGGTTGCACGACGGCGTTGAGGGCGTTGGCTTGGGCCATGAAGCGGCGTGGTTTGCTCTGGAGGTGCTGCAAGTTCGTGTTGAGTTTGGCGGTGACGGCGGCGGCGGTGCTATTGGCGTCGAGGATCGTCATCAGCACCTCAAGTTCATCGGGGAGCAAGACTTGCAATTGGTCGGCGATGGTGTCGCAGAGGGCTTGGTCGGCGAGGGCGACCCACTGATCTAGGCTCATGCCGGGCTGTACCGCGCCCGCGATGAGCATCTGGCGCAGCAGGCTGATCGCTTGGGCGGTGCCGAGTTGCCGGTAGATGCGGATGCACTCGAAGATGTTCCAGATAAAATCAAAGACGGTGGCCAGCGGCTCGTTTGGCGCATGCCAGGTGATGCTGTTGCTGCCCCATGGCCGCGTGATCTGCACAACCGCTGCCCAACGCACATGGCCATCGTCGCTACTCGTGATCTGCGGGTCGAGATGGGCGATGCTATGCAGCACCTTGGCCAGCACAATTGCCTGCTCTGCCGCCCGCTGCTGGCGCGTAGGTGGCGGAATCTCAATGAAAGCGAAGCGGCGTTTGAGCGCCTCACTGAGCTGATTGAGGTAGTTGCGGTCGAAGCTATTCAGCGTCCCGATGATGCGAAAGTCGCGTGGAATGGGCAATTCGGCACTGCCGCCCTCAATTGGCACCCGCAGGCGCCCCGTGCCGCCCAAGGCGGTGAGCGCATCGCCCAGCGCGAGGTCAATTGGGGCGCGGTTAAACTCATCAATCACCAGCCAGCAACCGCGAAACTCCTCTGTGTCCCCGTCGTGCAGGCAGCTAGGCATGCGCACACTCTGGCGCGGCGAGGTGAGCCAACCGGCGGGATTCTGGAGGTCTACCGCCCAATTGGCAAAGATCGCCTGCGCCAAATGGCCATACTGGATACGATAGGTCGGCTTGTCGTTGACACTGAAGGGCGCAAGGCCACCAATCAGGGTACGGACGCTCCACTCATCGGTGGCGGTGACGAGCAGGGTGGCAAAGGCGCTACTGAGGCGGCGCTCGCGCTGCTGCTGGGCCACCGGGCCGATTGGGTTGGGGTTGGCGCCGGCCACCAGATCTACCTCGCTCTGCCAGAGCAACTCAGGGAGACGGCGCGCCAACTCAGTCTTGCCGGTACCCGGCGGCCCACTCAGAATGACATGGCCAGCGAGCAGCGCATGGTAGATGCGCCGAACGATCTCCTCGTCAACCAGCAATTCAGCGCGCAGTTCAGCGATCAAGGCTTGCAGCAGCGACTCGGGCGTCGCAGGCAGGGGCGCATCGTCATCGCTAAGGGTTGGCAACTCCGGTTCATCTAACGGCGCGGCCACCGTCTGACCAATGCGTTGACGTCCTGTGTCGGTGATGCGCCAGATGCCGCGTTTTGGGCTATCAAGCTCGCCCTTCTTGCACAGGTTGCTACGCACCCATGCGATGCGATTTTTCCAGCGATTAGCCCCACTCTCTACCGTCTCGCGGAGTTGTTCATCACTGAGTTGAAAATGGTCGGCAAGGGGCTGCACCACATCAGCGCGCCTGACCTTGCCGCCCTGCGCGGCAATGGCGCGCAAAAGTGGTTCTTCGATCTCATCGTGTTTTGGCAGTGGCATAGTAGTCTCTTGTGGTGTGAGGGGGGGGGTGCTGTCTTCTGCTTATATGATACCATTTATACCAATGACGTTGGTGTCAAAGATTGGAGGGGAGGCCATCGAGCTATGAAGATCGCATCTGTTGCGGATGTCAAGGCAAAACTTAGTGCCTACCTCAATGCAAGTGCCGATGAATTGGTCGTCATTACCCGTAATGGCAAGGCGGTTGCGGTTATTTTACCTATTGAAGACGAAGCGGAACTAGAGCGTTTGGTTATTGCCTACTCACGTCAATTTCAGACGCTGATCCAGCAGGCACGAGAAGAGCTACATGTTGGATTGGGTATAGAGCACGATCAATTCTGGCAAGAGGTTGAGGATGCGGTGCAGGATCGCACATAGTTGGTACTACTGCGAACACTCTACGAACACGATAGACATGGGTGCCTCGCTCATAACTGGTATAATGAGGCTACGGCATACGCATATACGCAAGATGAGATCCCCTATGAGTGAGACGATTATCCTAAATCTTCCCGATCCACTCGTCGCTCGTGCGCGGGCCGTAGCTACGCAGACAGAGCGTCATCTTGAAGATGTTTTGCTCGAATGGCTGGATCGTGCTGCCACTGATGTGCCGATTGAACTGCTCCCAGATGCTCAGATACTTGCCCTGCGTGACGATGAATTGAGCCGTGATCAGCAAGAGCAATTGAGTCGCTTGTTGGAACGCCAGCGTGAAGGTCTGCTCACCGCGCCAGAGCGAGTGCAACTTCAAGAGCTTCTCGGTCTCTATCGGCGAGGTATGGTACGTAAGGCGCAAGCGCTTAGCATCGCTGTTGCCCGTGGCTTGCAGACCCCTGTGGATTGATCATGAGGCGTAGCTCCATTCCGCCTGGTGTGGCTCAACGCATCCGATCTGCCGCACGTCATCGCTGTGGCTACTGTTTAAGTCCTCAGCATCTTGTGATGGCACGCCTTGAGATTGAGCATATCATTCCGCTTGCTCAAGGGGGAAGCCATGCCGAGTCAAACCTTTGGCTTGCTTGCCCGCTCTGCAATGCACATAAGAGTTCAAAGATAGATGAAATTGATCCGGTAAGTGGCTTGCGCGTTCCCTTGTTCAATCCGCGCATGCAAGTTTGGCACGAACACTTTGCTTGGGTTAATGGTGGCTTATCCATTGCAGGGCTAACACCAATAGGTCGTGCTACGGTTGTTGCATTACACCTCAACACAGACCAAGATGCACTCACGGTTCGGAGTTATTGGATTCTTGCAGGTTGGCATCCGCCTAGCGATTGACGCACATCACGTTGGGTTGTAAAGGTCCCGTGCCGGACATCTCCCTCACCCAACCAGCATCCAGCAGACCAACTCCAGATCTTCGCGGGTGAGTGGTTCGCTTACGGGGCGCAGGGCGCTGGCCGGGGTGTTGCTGAGTTGGTATTGGTCGAGGAGTTGCTGGAGCATGGCCAGGAGTAGGCTGTAGTCTTGCGTTTGCTGGTGGCGTGCCGCAATTGCCCGTAGGTCTTTGATGAAGGCGGCGGGCAGGGGGGTGCGGAGGGCGCTGAAGATGGCTTGGGCTTGGGCACGATCAACGCCGGGGGCGGCCCAGCCGGCCCGTATGATCTGGCCTAGATCGCGCTGCACTTTGTTGAGTGTGCTGCCCAGCGCCGCTGCGCCGCGCTGCTCGTGGAGGGTGGTGATGATCGCTTCGGCGAGAAGTTCGAGGATGCGTTCGGCTTCGCTGGGCGCGAGCCAGTCTTCGGCGCGCGGTTCGCTGCTGGTGGCGCGGATGAGTTCATGGATCTCGAAGCGGTTGTCGCTCACGTAGTGGTTGCGTGTGTCGTAGAAGCGCCAGAAGTGGCGATCTTGGTAGCGGTAGTAGGCGAAGAGCCCTTGACGTTGGCCGCGCCGTAGGCTGGAGTGGATGCCGCCCGGAAGGTCGCGTACCAATGCTTCGCCATACTGCCGCAGGTAGGCCAAGAGGTGTTGCCGCATCAGTTCGTTGCCCGCCAGTTCGCTCACCTGGCCCCAGTAGGCGAGGCTGCTCTCGTCGCCAGCGGCGAGTTCGCGGAGGGTGTTGAAGGTGCGCGGTGTTACTAGTTCGCCCAGGACGCTCGCGTCTAGGCCTATGGTTTCGTTAATCGTACTTAGCCGCGTCTGGATGCGCTCGACGAGGCGCAGCAGCGTTTCGAGATCGTCGGAGGGGAAGATGTTGGTGATCTGGATGGTGGCATGGCGGTTACCGAGGCGATCAATGCGCCCGTTGCGCTGAATCATGCGGGTCGGGTTCCAGTGTAGGTCGTAGTTGATCAAGTGACCGGCGTCCTGCAAGTTTTGCCCTTCGCTCAACACGTCGGTGGCGATCAGTAGGTCAAGCTCTGCGCTGGCCTCTAGCGCCGGACGCACATGGTTGCTCAATGGCGCAAAGCGCTCAATCAGGCGCTGCCGCTCACGCGGTGGCGTGTCGCTACAGAGAACCGCTACACGCCGCGTGGCCAGGGTGGGGTCGGCGGCGATCTGCGTCGCAAGGTAGTGGGCGGTGTCGCGGTAGTAGGAGAAGATGACCACCTTGGCATCTTCGAGCCCGCGCAGTTCGGCGAGGAAGCTGTGCAACTTGGCATCTTCCGCTGGGCCGAGTGGATCGATGCGCGTGATGATCGCATCGAGCAGCGCCAGGTCGTGGGCTACATCCTTGGCCAGCTCCGCGAGGCGGTAGTGTGCCGGATCAACCACCTCTAGGCTTGCGAGTAGCGCATCCAAGCCTGCCGCATCGTCGTCCTCCTCCAAGCGCATGATGCGCCGGTGGGCGCCACTCTGCACCAGACGGCCCGCCTGGAGCTGCTCTAGGAACTGAGCCTCGAAGGCTCGCAAGCGGTGAATGCTGCGCCGAAAGGCCACCACGCTGCTCTCGAAACGCTTCAGCAACGTGGTCTTGAGCAGGCCCACAATCCCGCCGTTGGTCATCGCCCGCAGCCTATCGCTCGCCGCCGGTGTGACCAGGTAGCGCTCGGCGTTGTAGGCGGGCAATTCTAGCGCCTCAACCGCACTGGTGATCTGGTCAAAGAGCCCGTGGTAGGTTGCGCCCAGGCTGTAGCGCAGGGTTTGCAGCGGCGCACGCTGCGGAAAGCGCAACGGCTGGTCGTTGATCGTCACCTCGCCATAGTGTTCCTGGATGAAGCTGCGCGTGCGCCGAATCACCACCTCTTCCAGCAGATTGAAGAGCGAACCGCCCGCACCACCCAGCGCCTCCGCCTCTTTGAAGTAGTGGCGCAGCGAACGGATGCCCACTTCGCGGAAGTAGCCATCGTTGCCCCGTGTCCAGAGCGCCAGTTGATGGTAGAGATCCCAGAGGCTATTGTTGATCGGCGTGGCGGTGAGCAGCGCAACGCGCTTCGGTGCGCCACTAGCCAGGATGCGGCTGAGATTCTGATAGCGTTGCGCCTGCGGATTGCGGAAATTGTGGCTCTCGTCCACCAGCACAAATTCAGCATCACTATGGCGGGCGACGGGGTAATCGGCGCGGCCTAGTTCTTCCATACCAATGATCGTCGCCGCAATGCGGCTCTCCTCGATCTGGCGCTGCCACATCTCGCGCAGTTGTGCCGGGCAGACAATCAGCGCCCGCTGGCGTTGGTAATAGGCGAAGAGTTCGAGCAACTTCTTGCCGACATAGGTCTTGCCCAAGCCCACACTATCGGCAATCAGTACCCCGTGGTAGCGCCGCAAGATGCGCTGCGCCTTCTGGAAAGCCTCGTGCTGAAAAGCGGCCAACTCCACCACCGAGCGCGTCGGGTCGAGTGCCGCCTCTTTATCGAGATCATCCTTAAAATACTCATAGAGCGTCTTGATATAGATCTCGTGGGGCGTATAGGGAAAATCGCCAAACTGCGAACGGCGCAGCGTCGCAAGCAACTCAGCTTTACAATCGAGTGCCTGGGGCGCATTCCACATGCGCTCATACCAAGCAGAGAAATCGCTGACAATCGGTAGATCGCGGTGAACCGCATTGAGTTCAGTGTTGCCCGTCAGTCCATGGGCGGTGAAATTGCTACTGCCGACCACGGCAGCGCCCTCGACGATATAGGCTTTGGCGTGGAAGAAACCCGGCCCATCGCCGCCACTGCCATAGCGCCGCACCTGCACCGCCTCCTTGCCACTCGCCAGCGGCGGGCGTTCAAGCAGGGCAACAAGGCGCTCCACCAGGGCCTGCGTCGTAGCGCGGTAGCGTTCCCGGCGGAGATCGCGGGCCAACTCAGCGGCCACCCGCGTCTCACCAAAGAGCAACCGCAACTCCTGGAGATCATCAAGCGCATCAGCCAGCAGCGCATAGCCACTCAACGCAAAATAGCCCGTCGCAACATCGGCCCACGGCGAGCCCGCCAGCAGACGCAGCAACGCCGCCTGGAGGCTCATACTCCCCGCGTGGTTATCAATGATATAGGGCACACCATCGGGGGCGCGGTGCTCACGGATGGAGGGGGGGGATGAGGGATTCTGCTTGTAGATCATGCGTACATGCTTGCTTCCGCTTTGGTGGAAGCAGAAGCGTTCTTTGGGTGCCGTTTCCCCTACTGCTTCGCCTGTTCGATGTGACGCATTGTAGCACGTACTGGCTCATCGATGCTGGGCGGGAGGTGTGGTACCAATTAGGGAAGCGGATGTTGTTGATTGCCCCATTGCTTGACCATCCTGGGAGAAGGTTCGTAGGAACGTTCCTGTTTGCGCCGTAGGTAGTGCCGACTTATGGTCTTCCAGTAAATAATCCGCTAACCAGACCTCGCAGATCTGGCATATCTATCAGGTCTAGTCCGTGCCGCGACACCGGATTAATTTCTGGAAGACCATAAGTCGGCACTACGATGCCAGCCCATGGACTATATCAGCATGACTGGCTGCTGGGATACGTAACAATATCCGCTTCCCTTACCTTTGAACATGGCGCATTATCAAAAACGCGAAAGCCCATTGGGACGCCATGTCCGGCTCTCGGCTCTCGGCTCTCGGCTCTCGGCTTTGGTATAATACCAATTACCGTTGCATATGCCGCATAGCAGATTACGTCAGACCGTATTGCAATGAGGTATACCCTGCTTGTCACTCGTCACTCATCACTCGTAACTGGTATAAGCCCCTCACCCCTCCACCAGATCGATCTCCTCGTCCGTCAGCCCGTAGAGCCGGTAGACCAACAGGTCAATCAGGCGATCGGTGGCGCTGATGGCGCTGAGGGTGGGGGCGAGCGTGGCGCAGGCTGCCATCCATTCGCGCTGCGCGGCGCGCAAGAGTGGTTGCAGCGCCGCGTCGGCATGCTTGCCGCGCAGCCCCTGCGTCTGCACAAAGCGCCCTCGGTTCTTCTGCAAGGCCCGCTCTAGCTCAAGCCAGGGCTGCGCCCAAAAGCTCTGCACCACTGTCTTGAGCGTCCATTCGCTGGGGGCGCTGCCCGTCTCCTGGGCGAGCCAGTCGGTGAAATGGGCCGCTGCCGCCTGCTTGCGCTTGTGCAGCGCGATCATCTGCTCAGCAAGGTGGGCCAAGAGATCATGTACGACGTCACTCTGCTCGTTGGCTACGTCGGGGTTACCGTCGGCCAACTGCGGCAGCCGCGCTTCGGCCCAGGCCCAGAGTTCGCGCCAATGTTCGCGCCACGCCCGCCAGTCCGTCGCGCTCGCCGCTTGGGCCAGGCCCGCTTCGTAGCGCCGCTGCCCCTCGGCGACGAGGGCTGTGCGTTCGGCGGCGGGGGTGGTGAAGGTGATGCGGCGGATGGGGAGCCTTTTTACATACTGACTTTGATAACGATAATATCCTCCACGAATAGTTGGAGCAATAGCTTTTAATTTATGAGATAGCAATGAGCTATTGAGAATTGATACCAGAGCATAAGAACTGAAATCTGCAAATTTTTTATTACGTATTAAAAAGTAAACCGATCCAATGCATGCTATATTACCCTCTTCATCAAAATGAAATCTATTGGTTAAAGATATTTCGGGAAATATTATCTTTCTCTGAAACATACCACGAGCAGGATGACGTAACTCATACCAACTGTGTCCTTGATTTATTAAGAATTCACCAAAATTTCTTCTATTCTCTAATTCTTCACGATAGGTTGTCAGATGTTTAATGATATTTGGAATGAGATTGGCTTGAACAGGCTTGCCACTTGATTCATAAGGATAGATTAGCAGTTGCCGATAAGAAAGAGAAGTAATATCATATCTGCCAATATCGCTGCCTGCAACTACAGGAAGTATAAATTTCTGTTCCGATAAAGGGAAATCTTCAATACTGGACATTGATGGCAAAACGAAAGCTTCAGCATGTCCAGTTAAAACACCCTGACCTATCTGATCTGCGAATAACTCTAAAGATATATAATTGATATTTGTTAATGAATCTCTAGATACATTAATATGACTAATAGGTTGCTCCGTCTTATTGAGGAGGTGTCTTAGAATCATCTCTTCACTTGAACCACGAATATCTATTTTAGTGACAGGATTCGCTGTTTTTCCAGAATGTTTTCGTATAATAATTAAAGGGTAAGCAGACACCTCGAACACGGGCGAGTCATGAAAATCTATGAGTTCTCGAATAGTTGATGTTGAAACAATGTCCTTTAATGCAGCACTTCCATATGTTGCATGCAACCATTTATTTTGGATGATATATCCACTATTTCCTTCTCTCTTTGTGACTCTCCCGGCAACTTCTTGGAATAAGATATAAATATCTCCCTTCATCACAAAATAACCATAGTTAGATCTGAGATAGTTGCGCTCGGCATCTCCCAAGAGTTGAAAAACTACATACGGCGGATTCCCCACCACCGCATCGAAGCCCATCTGTGCGGCGGGCTTCCAAGTTTTGTTGGCGAGATCGAGGAAGACTTCGGGGAAGTCGAGATCCCAGTGGAGGAAGCGGTGGCGCTGGAAGAGGTTGCGCGCTTCGGCGACCGCCTGTTGGTAGTGGGGCGCGAGTTGGCGGCGGCCCATGAGCGCGTCAACCAGGTGGTCTACGTCGCTGCTCTGGCCGCTGTGCAGTTGCAGCAGTTCGCTCGCCACCTTGTTGCCGAAGCTCTGCGCCACCCAAAGGTCGAGCAGCCGCTTCACCGGCACGACATGCTCTTCGTAGCTACGGTAGAGCGCCTCGCTCTGTTCCACCTGCTGCGCGTTGGCGTCGGCAATCTCGACCAACTGCTCGATGTAGCCCGCCAGGTTGAGCATTTCGGCGAAGGCGCTGCCGCTGGTGAACATGTCGAGTTGCGTGCCGATGCCAATATGTTTGCCCTCCATTGCCTGCTGCACCGCCTGCACGCGGGCCCCGATCAGCGCGTTGCCCCATTTGAGGTGGTGATCGAGGAAGTTGAGCGGTGCGCCCACGGTAAAGGAGTTGAGCCAGAGGCTCAGCCGCGCCAACTCAACCGCCATGTCGTTCAGGTCTACCCCAAAGACGCAGCGCTTCATCACGAGGCGGCGCAACAGATTCACATTGTTCAACTGCTCGTCGCTGATCAGCGTATCTACGCCTTGGGCTTGCAGGCTGGCGCGAATCTGGGTGCGAATGGCTGCAAGACGCGCCAGCAGCGGATTCTGGGCCTGGTGGCGGTTGAGGATCACAATCAGCCGGTCGGTGATAAAGTTGACAGCGGCGACCAGAAAGTGCCCACTGCCCATGGCCGGGTCGAGAATCTTGAGATCGAGCAGGCTCTCGTTGGCGGCATGTTCCAGTTCGGCCACAGCGCGGCGGGCCGCGTCGCTCTTGGCCTTGGTCGTAGCGATGCTGATGCGCTCATTGCCCTCTTGGCGCTGCGCCTGCTCCAAAGCCCGCCGGGCGGCGGGCAGCCGCTCCATCAGCGCGGCAAACTGCTTGGCCCGTTCAGCAAGCACCGGCCCCACCGCCTGTTCAACAATATAGGCCACAATGTAGTCGGGCGTGTAGTAGCTGCCGCTCGCCTTGCGCTCGGCGCGGGTATGCTGGAGCTCCAGATCGCCGCTGGCCGCTGCAAGCAACTGAAACTCCAACAGCCCCTCGTAGATACTACCCAAACGGCGCACATCAAGCCCAGCATAATCAATCAGGCGGCGCGCCCCGTCCTGCATAGTCGCGGCCCGGGCCGTATCATCGCGCCCCAACAGATCGAGCGCCTGCCCCAAATCCAAGGCCCCCAACTGCACCCGCGCCAGCAAGCGGTGGGGCGCTCTATGTTCATTGGGTGTCCCCCCGGTGGGCGGCGCACCGGCGCTAAAGAGGCCACCATTATACTTAGGCACACCCCAATCCGGCTGGCCATGGCTGATCGCCGCAAAGAGCGCCTGCAGATGCTGCCAAGCCCAATAGGCCGTCGGCGTCTGCGGCTTCTTCAAATGGCTCGCCGTAAAGGGCTGCAAAGCCAGATCGCTCAACAAAAACGTGAGACTATGGGGATAATAGGCGGGATGCATCGTCGGCAGCAGGCGCATACTCTCGGCATAGAGCACAAAGAGGATGCGATAGAGCAGCAGCAGCGTAGCGCGAAAGATCACCTGAAGCTGGGCGGCACTACCATCATACTCACCCGTACGCTTCAGATCATCAGCGATAGCATTCGCCAAAAGCGGAAAAACGCGCGCAAAGACCACCTGCTTAAGATTCTCACCCGTAGCACGGGCCAGGGTCTGCGACGACGCAAACACATGCAGCACAACCTGACTACTCAGCGCCTCAGCGCCAAAAAAGCCCGCGAAATAGCGCAGATCCGCAGCACTACCATAGGCCAACAACTCGGCCAACTCCACCTCATAGAACGCCCCGCTAATACTCGCGGTCAGGTGGCTATAGAGCCGCCAGGTACGGCCATTGGTCAAAATAGCCCACGCCAACCCATCCTGCTGCTGGCGTTGTTGTTCCAACGCAGCAAGCAACTCCAACTGAGGGTAGCGTGTCGCAGAGAGCGGCAGATCGAGCGGGTGGTCGGGCGGCAGCAGCGCCACCAGGGCCAGGGCACGCCCTTGGAAATAGAGGCGTTCGGGCGCACCAGCCTCACCCGCAGAGCTTGTCCAACCCAGAGCCGCCAGGGTCGCACGGGCATCACCAGCAGCAAGCTGAGGGCGCAGCGCGGGCATCTGCGCCAACAGAATCAGCCAAATGCCACTCAACCCAGCAGTCGTATCAGTCGCAATGCGCTCTTCGAGGTAGTAGCTACTAAAAAAATTAACACTCCGAAAAAAGCGCTCATACTGGGCGCGGCGGAAAGCCCGCAGAGCCAACTCACCCACATCACCGGGCCCAGCGGCATGCACCGCAAGCAACTCAAGCGCCACCACATGGTGGGCATAGAGCGCCCGCGGCGCAACCCGGAAACGCAGCAACGCAGGCGGCCCCTGGCGCTCGGCCAGAGGCCGGGGATCAACCAGCAGCACCAACTCCAACGTCGCCCAATCGGAGGCAGGCAACAGCAGCAAACCCTCATTGCCACGCTGCTCAAGGGTCGCAAAGAGGCGCTGAAGCAACGCCTGGCTCAGCCCAGCGCCATCCGCAGTAGGCGCGAGCAACAGCACCTGAAAGAAGCCAGCATCAGCATCAGCCAGCAACTCAAAAACCCGCCCGCGCAACTCCACCGCAACATTCTCAGGCCAAGCGAGCGTCTGGGCCGTATAGCTCACCTGCTGCTGTTCGGCATAGCCAAGCGCACCAAAAAAGCGGCGCAGCGCAGCGGCATCGTGCAGATCAGCGAGCAGAGCGGGAGTAATAATGGGCATAATTCTAGTGACGAGTGACGAGTGACGAGTGACGAGTGACGAGTGCTGAGTGACGAGTGCTGAGTGCTGAGTGCTGAGTGACTAGTGGGGTAGGGGGTGAGGGCCATCCTGGGCATCCCAAAGCTCTATTGGTCGCTACCGAAGCGAACGTTCTGTCCGCCCATGAACCCTGCGGGGGGAGGGTTGGGGAGGGGGGGCAAAGGGCTTATTTGCAAGGTATGGTGAACGTTTGTAAGAAATAGTGCGTTTTGATGCGCCTTCTTGCGATCTCTGGCCTTGCAGACACGAATACATGTGCTATAATGGAGCTATCATGGCACTGCTGTGGTGTGGCACCTGAACAAGATCATTGGCGGCTCTGTCACAAAAGCGCGTGACAGGTAACATGATCGTTGTGTATGCCGCTTGCGTCGTGCGAAGAGCCAAGACTCGATGACCCTACGACCAGTGGTGAAATGCCAGACGGGTGCGGGAAACCCTAGAGAACGTCAAGCAGGGTGGTCGTAGGCGAGAGAATCACCATCAGGTAAACGCAGCAACGGGCGCATACGCAATCCCAAACGCTTTTGGCAATGGGATCGGGGGTGTGGTAGTCCACCCTGTAGGGATTCCCCGACGAACTGAGTACCTGCGATACAACGCTAGGGAAAAGTGTACTATTGGGTCTAAATCTGAAGACTAGATCCACTGAGCTAACGGGCCACAACGCCCCTAGTCTATCATAAGTAGGGGTATGGTTTGCAACGATGTGCGCTACAATGGGGTGTGACGTAACGTTTTGCTGGCACCGACCACCACGCCGGCTGCTATACGAAAGCCCGCTACGCGGGCAGCGAACCAGTCAGGCTCAGCCCGCTACGCGGGCAGCGACCGCATACCAGACGCAGGCTTTAGCCTGCGGCGTGCTTCAATGGACCAAGAGCAGCACACCTGACCTGGCAGGTGGGGCGCGTGCCGCCACCATGAGGACGTCAACGATCCCACCGCGCCGCACCTGCTAGGTCTCATGGGCCGTTGGCACCCCCTTCAGACCTGGCAGGTGTGCGCCGTTGGGTTTTTGGGGCTACGCATGGTGGCGGCACGGCGCACACCTAGCAGGTCGTTGGGTCGCGTTGCATGAGAAAATTCTTGACACCGCATCCAAAGCTTCCCAAAAACTGTATACCTGATAAAGTGAGGGTTGGGGAGGGGGGCAAAGGGCTTATTTGCAAGGTATTGACCTCTATTCTCAGGGTGAATTCTCATTGGCAACACTAACTGATGGTGCTGTTGGCGTAAGAGTGATAAACATGTACGGCTGACCGCATAGCCACTTTCGAGCGTATCGGAGCCATTCACCCATACACTTGTATCAATTGTATACATTAACGCCGACTCTCCATCACTTCAGTTGTAGCACTATGGTTGCTAGTCAATGGCGCGAGCGCAATCTCATCCAGTGTGGCAAAGAGGGCATCCCAAGCATCATGATTGGGAGCATTTGTGGCAATTGATTTGTTTGCAATCTCTTGTGCAATCCGTGCGATCAGATGGATTTGATCACGTACTGCTAGGCGGCGCACGACTGATAGGGCATCTTCAACTGTCGTCATATCTTCCTCTCTTCATCAGGAACAGATGTTTTTAACTAAATTTGTAATTTGTATACCTTATTTCCAAGATAACAAACGTTCAATATCAAGACTGTTATACCTAGTACTACAACGAGAGAACATCTAAGCTACTTCGCAGTCTGAAGCGATAAAGTGCAAATGAGTACATTTGAGCGATAAAGGAAAGATGGCATCCCAAAGCCTTGCTCAAACAGGTCTCGTTGTAGTATTAGGTACCATAATGTTTCCTTGAGATCCTTGCATCGAGTTGGTTTTCATAGCATTTTGTTAGCGCGAAAAAGCCTTGAAGTCGTGCAAGGGAGGCGCGTTGGCTTCGACAGGCTCAGCCTGGTTGTTGGGACGGGGTATGTTGCAGTTGTCACGGAGACTCCTTAAGAGGCTGTCTGAAAAGTCTATGAACTGGCGTTGGAGTGCCGGCTTCAGCCGGCTAAAGCCGGCACTCCAGCGCGTGCCCACGAGCTTTTCAGACAGCTTCTCAGATATTCCTTAGTCATGATTCGCACGCATCATACACTGTTTAAGGTGCGGCGGCAACTATGTGACTTCACCTCAACCCAACTCTGCCCCAAGCTGCGCGGCATCCACCAGCAACGCGCCGTGGCGTTGGGCTTCGTGCTGCGCGTCGCTGGTGAAGCCGCTGCGAGCGAAGTAGGCGTAGCTGACGCTCCAGCCTGCGCCGCTGTTGGGTAGATCGGCGAGCAGGCGTGGTGTCTTCTGTTCGATGAGTTCGCGTACCACCTGCCGATCAAGCTTGTCGGCTTGCCATGTACATTCGCCCAAGAGTAGCTTGCGATTTTGCCAATCGGGGGCTACCACGTCCACCTGCACGGTGCGGCTCCAGTGGCTGCCGACGAGCGCCGGGGTGAGCGGGAGGTTGCCCGCTTGGGCCTGTTCGCTCACCCAGCGGCGACTCAGCTCCTCAAAGGCGGTTTGACCAATGAAGGCGCGGAGGCCCATTTGGATCTGCTTGAGGACAACGTGTGGTGCGCTGACGAGCCGGTCGTGGTAGGGGGCTAGGAAGCGGAAGTAGAAGCGAAAGTAGGCGTCGCTCAGGTGGTAGCGCCCTTTGCGCGAGGTGTGTTGCGCGGTTGGGTGAATGGTTGCGGGGAGACGCCGCTCGACCAGCTTGAGGTCTTGCAGGCGGGCGAGGTAGCCTGAGAGGTGGGCTTTGCTGAGCATAGTGGCTTGGGAGATGGTCTCGAGGGTGTGGGCACCCGCGCCAATGGCTTTGAGGATGGCAAGATGGGGCTGTGGCTCGCGCACCTCATCGTAGAGCAGAAAGGCGGGTTCGGCCCCAAACATACTCCCTGGGTCGAGAATGACTTCGTGGATATTCTCAACGAGGCTCAATTCGGGATCAAGCCAGCCCAGGTAGGCGGGAATGCCGCCAACGAGCGCATAGGCAGCGATGCGCTCTTCGACCGACCAGGTGGGGAAGAAGGCGTGGAGGGCTGAGAAGGGGAGCGGTTGAAGATACCAGCGCCCAGTGAGGCGCCCAAAGAGGGGCGATTGGCTACTCTGAATACCCTCCATCACGCGAATCTGCGAGCCACAGAGGGTAATGAGCGCTTCCATATGCTGAAAATGGCGATCCCAAGCGTGTTGCAGCGCCGAGAGCGCAGCGGGATCGGACTCCATCATGTAGGGAAGTTCGTCGAGGACAAGGATGTGGCGCTTACCCGCCAAGAGGATTGCCACGGCATCCCACACCTCGGCCCAACTGCCAAAGATAGGCGCATGTTGTACCGCCAAGCCCTGTAATGCCGCATAGAGCTTACGCCGTTGCAGCGCCGCAGGCTCCTTCTCCGCTGTCCAATAGGTATAGGGCAGACCACTCTGCGCCACCCAATGCATAAGGAGGCTACTCTTGCCCACGCGCCGCCGCCCGTAGAGCAGCAGCAACTGCGCCGGCCCTGGACGGCGGCGCTGCAAGACGCGCTGAAGAAAAGCAAGTTCCTGCTCGCGGTCTATAAACATGAATAGCCTCTTTACAGTTAAGCCCCATTCTCTGTATTATACACAGCATGGGGCTTATGCGTAAGGAGGCTTCCACCCCTAGCGCCAGGATTCTTGGCGCAGATCCGGCACAGCCTTAAAATCGTTGTCCGTGGTGAGCAACACCAGATCGTAGCGCAGCGCAATGATTGCGATCAGCGCATCAACCGTAGCGAGCTGGCGACCACGCCGACGAAGGGAGATCTGGAGATCAGCAGCTCGTCTGGCATCCGCTGCGTCAGGGACGTGGCACTCCATCGATTGTTCCCACGGTTCCCACAATGCCAAGTTCTGCTCGGCGCGTGGCGCGATACCAATACCGAAGAGGACTTCTGCGAGTACGGGAACACAGATCGAAAAAGTGTCGCCCAAAGATTGTTGATATTGCATACGCAGAATCAACGCATGTCCGGGTGTGACAAGCGATGAGGCATGGTTTGTGTCGAGCAAGTACGCAGTCACAGCAAGCCTCGACCTTCGGCTACATCATTGGCACGATCAATGGCGCGTAACTCCTGTTCAGCGGCATCTAGCGCATCCAAGAGGTCTTGGTCAGGTTCGCCCTGAGCCATTATTCTAAGCACATCAGCGAGATTCCCTTTCGCTGGAATGATGTAGGCCGGATCTGGCGGCATGGCTTTAATGCTGGCGATCAGGGCCAAGAGTTCAGGATCTTCGTCCAGGGGCGAACGCTCTTCCTCAGACTCATCAAGCCGCTCTTCGTGCAGCGCAGAGGTAAGAAACGCGATCGCCAGCGTCTCGACGGAGAGCCGCTCAGTGGCGGCCCGCTGCGCCAGTTGCCGGGCCAATGTTTCAGGTAGGGTAATGGTTGTGGTCATTGTGACCTCCTTATAGTGATGAGTGATGAGTGATGAGTAGGCCATGCCGCATAGCAATGCGCTCTGGCACAATTTGCTATATTGTAGCGCATCATGTCCGAACCATCATTGGTGGCACGGTCGAATAGAGCGCAGAGCGACTCATCGGTGGCGGCGCGGTCGGCGTACAGCATAAGAGGCTGTCTGAAAAGTCTATAGCTTGGCGTTGGAGTGCCGGCTTCAGCCGGCTAAAGCCGGCACTCCAGCGTGTGTCCTCCGGCTTTTCAGATAGCTTCTAAAGCTAGAGGCTACGCAGCGGGTGTAGGCGGGAACCGAGTTCCCGCCTAGCCCCGCTTCCGTTTTAACCCTCTCTCTATGACTTTAGTCATACTCTGGGCCCGCTTGGCCCTATGACTGTGGGCTAGACGGTGGGCACTTGTTGCGCTATCGGCTAGGCGCTACCATTATGCTGAGGGGGTATTGTATCTAGGAGAACAGGAGAACAGGTGAACAGGAGAACAGAGAACAGGAGAACAGAGAACAGGAGAACAGGTGAACAGGTGAACAGGTGAACAGAGAACAGGTGAACAGGTGAACAGGTGAACAGGATGTTCCTCATGTTCCTTTGTTCCTCTGCTCCTCTGTTCCTTTGTTCCTCTGTTCCTTTGTTCCTCTGCTCCTCATGTTCCTCTGCTCCTCTGTTCCTCTGCTCCTCTGTTCCTTTGTTCCTTTGTTCCTCTGTTCCTCTGCTCCTCTGTTCCTTTGTTCCTCTGTTCCTTTGTTCCTTTCCCATGAACACTTCTACACCACGCAAAACACTACTACAACGCCTCAGTGGGGCGTGTTTGGCGCTGGCGGGCTGGCGGGCCGAGGTTGCTGAGCCGTTGCCGCCGCGCTGTTTGATTATTGGGGCGCACCATACGACTTGGTGGGATCTGATTGTGACCCTGTTGCTAATGGGGGCAACTGGGGTGCGCTTTCGTTGGATCGCTAAGGATAGTCTCTTCCGCGCTCCGTTGGGTTGGTTGCTGCGGGCGCTGGGTGGTATGCCCGTGCGTCGGGGCGCAAAGGCTAACTTTGTTGGGCAAATGGTGGCCGCATTTCAGGCTGATCCGGAATTGCGGGTGGCAATGGTGCCTGAGGGAACGCGCCGGCGCGTTGATCATTGGAAGACCGGGTTCTATTACATTGCCCATGGCGCGGGGGTGCCGATTGTCTTGGGCTATGCCGATTATGCCAAGCGTTGCGTTGGGCTTGGCCCGGTCTTGTTGCCGAGCGGCGATCTCGATGCCGATTTTGCGCGCTATCGTGCCTTCTATGGCGCTGTGACGGGGCGCTTCCCCCAGTTTCAAGGGGCGGTGCGCCATGTCGCCGAGCTTCAGGCGAAGCCCGATAAGAGCTCACAGGTCTAGCAGATCTGTGAGCTTCTTACCACGTTTGCTCTTGTTGTTGCGCGTTGACGGCGTAGCCGTCAACGCGCAACAACAAGAGAATTTCAGAATCGTTGGCAAGGCCAACTAACACTAAGGAAAACTGCCGTGCACGAACGGACTTCTCTCGCAGCCAATCCGATTGCAATTATTGGCATGGCTTCGATCTTTCCCGAGGCCCGTACGCTTGATGAGTTTTGGGATAATATCGTTCAGGCGCGTGATTGTCTGATTGATGTCCCTCCTTCGCGTTGGAATATTGCTGATCACTATGATCCCGATCCCGCTGCGCCCGATAAGACCTATTGTAAGCGTGGGGGTTTTATTCCTGATATTGATTTTGATCCGGTTGAATTTGGGTTGCCGCCCAATATTCTTGAAGTGACTGATGTTTCTCAATTGCTGAGCCTTGTGGTGGCGCGCCAAACCTTTGAGGATGCTGGCTATGGCGCCCAGGGCCGCCCGTTTGACCGCGAACGTACCGGGGTGGTGCTGGGGGTTGGGGGCGGCCAAAAGCTGATTACGCCGCTCACGGCCCGTTTGCAGTATCCGGTCTGGGAGCGGGTGCTGAAGAGTTGTGGCCTCTCTGATGCTGAGACGGCGGTGGTGGTTGAGAAGCTGAAGTCGGCCTATGTGCGCTGGGAGGAGAATTCTTTCCCTGGTATGTTGGGCAATGTGATCGCTGGGCGTATCGCAAATCGCTTTGATCTCGGTGGGATCAATTGTGTGGTGGATGCTGCCTGTGCGGCTTCGCTGGCTGCGCTGAAGCTGGCGTTGAGTGAGTTGACTGAGCGTCGCTGTGATATGTTGCTGACGGGTGGGGTTGATACGGATAACTCCATCTTTATGTATCTGTCGTTTAGCAAGACGCCCGCTTTTTCTTCGAGTGATGCGCCGCGCCCCTTCGATGTTGACTCTGATGGCATGATGGTCGGTGAGGGTGTGGGTATGGTGCTGCTTAAGCGCCTTGAGGATGCGGAGCGCGATGGCGACCGTATCTATGCGGTGATTCGTGGGATTGGTACATCGAGCGATGGGCGCGCAAAGAGCATTTATGCGCCCCGTTCGGAGGGCCAGGCGCGGGCGTTGCGCCGCGCTCACGCCGATGCGGCGGTCGAGCCGTCCAGTGTTGGGCTGATTGAGGCCCACGGTACGGGTACGGTGGCTGGTGATCTCTGTGAAGCCACGACGCTCAGCCAGGTCTTTTCGGCGGCAGGTGTGGGGCGTGCTAGTGTGGCGCTCGGTAGCGTCAAGTCGCAGATTGGCCACACCAAGGCGGCAGCCGGCGTGGCTGGGCTGATCAAGGCGGCCCTTGCGCTGCACCACAAGGTCTTGCCGCCCACGATTAACATAGCGCAGCCCAACCCCAAATTGGGCATCGAGCAGTCGCCGCTCTACCTGAATACCGAGACGCGCCCTTGGTTGCGTGGGGCTACGCCGCGCCGCGCCGGGGTGAGCGCCTTTGGCTTTGGGGGAACCAATTTCCATGTGCTGCTAGAAGAGGCTTCTGCCGACCACACGGGCCCCTACCGTCGCCACACGGCCCCGCGTAGCCTCCTGTTGCGCGCCTCAACCCCAGAGGTGCTGCGGGCGCAGTGTGCCGATCTGGCCGCAACGCTGGTTGGTGATGGTGCCGCCAGTGCTTTTGCCGAACTCTGCCGCCAGTCGGCGGCTGATGCGCCCGCTGAGGATGAGGCGCGGCTCGGCTTTGTGGCAACCAGTGTTGAGGAGGTACGTCAACTCCTCCAGTTGGCAACGGAGTCCTTGGCGGCCCAGCCCGAAGCCGAGGCATGGACGCATCCACGGGGCATCTTCTACCGGCGGCGGGGTATGCCCACTGGCACCAAGGTGGTCGCGCTCTTTGCGGGCCAAGGGGCGCAACACCTCAACATGGGCCGCGAGTTGGCGCTCAACTTTCCTGAGCTACGCACCTGGTTCGAGCGCATGGATACGCTCTTTACCCGCGATAACCATGTCGCGCTCTCGCGGATCGTCTTTCCGCCGCCAGTCTTTGACGATGCCGAACGCGAACGGCAGGCAGAAGCGTTGCAGCAGACCGAGTATGCTCAACCGGCGATTGGGGCGCTGAGCGCAGCGATGTACGAACTCTTCCGCAGCGCTGGGTTCCAGCCCGATATGGTGGCAGGCCATAGCTTTGGTGAGTTGACCGCGCTCTGGGCGGCGGGTGTTGTGAGTGATGAGGATTTTGCCGCCCTCGCTCGGGCCCGTGGCCATGCCATGCGCCCACCGGCTGACCCCAGTTTTGATGCGGGAACGATGCTGGCAATTGCTGCGCGTAGCAGTGTGGCTGAAGAGGTGGTGGCGCAGGTGCCCGGCCTGACCATTGCTAACCACAATGCCCCTGAGCAGATTGTGCTGGCTGGTTCGCGCACTGCTGTCGCTGCTGCCGCAAATGTCTTGGCTTCGCGGAGTATCACGGCGAAAGCGTTGCCGGTCTCGGCGGCATTCCATACGCCGCTCGTGGGCCACGCCCAGGTACCGTTTGCCCAGGCGATCAATGGGGTGGAGATGCGGCCACCACAGGTGCCGATCTACGCCAACAGCACTGCGGCACCCTACCCCACCGCACCCGAAGCGATCAAGCAGCAGTTGGCTGATCAGTTGTTGCGTCCGGTGCAGTTCCAGCAGCAGATCGAGCGCATCTACGCCGATGGTGGTGCGATCTTTGTGGAATTCGGCCCGCGCAATATTCTCACCGGCCTCGTGCGCCAGACCCTCGGGGCGCGTCCGCACCTGACGATTGCACTAGGCGCAGCCAAGGGCCGCGATAGCGACCGCCAGATGCGCGAGGGGCTGATCCAGTTGCGGGTGGCGGGTTTGCCCTTGGGCCAACTCGATGCCTACCGCTACGAACAGGCTGAAGTCGCGCCGCGCCGCCGTGGCATGACGGTCCGGATCAATGGTGCCAACTATGTGAGTGAGCGCACGCGCGCCGCGCATCAAGCTGCGCTCGATGATGGCTTCCGTATTACCCGCGAGCTTGCCGCGCCGAGTGAGCCGCAGAAACGAGTAGAAGATCCTATGCCTGAGCTAAAACCCGCTCTTAGCCCTGTCGCCCCGTCCGCGCCCGCGCCGGTGGCGGTGGCCCCCGCTGCGCCGGTGGCTGTTGCACCCGCGCCGGTGGCGGTGGCTCCCGCCGCACCCGCGCCGGTGGCCGTGGCCCCCGCCGCACCCGCACCAGTGGCGGTGGCCCCCGCTGCACCCGCGCCGGTGGCGGTGGCCCCCGCTGCACCCGCTGCGCCCCGCGCATCCGCACCCGTAGCGGTCGCGCAGCCAGCGGTTCAGCCGAGCGACCTCTACAGCATCCAGCGCGAGACGCTACAGATGCATCAACGCTACCTGCAGCAGCAGGCCGAGTATACCCAGAGCATTATGCAACTGCTGCAAGCCCAGCAGCGTCTTGTGGGCAGCAATGGCAGCCAGATCAACCCGGCCCAGTTGACCCAGTTGGAGCAGGCTTTAACCGCGTTGCACACCCACCAGAGCGAGACGCTGCGGCTGCACGAGCGCTACTTGACCGAGCAGCATGCGCGTAGTGAGCGGCTCGTGGAGGAGGTAGGAAATAGAAAGCAGGAAGTAGGAAGCAGAAAGCAGGAAGCGAAGCTTGGCGATGTGGTGCAGCGGATTGGCAATGGCCACGGCAATGGCCACAGTGCAGCCAAGCTGCCAATGGCGGTAACCCCCTCGCCAGTCGCCCCGCCACCGATGACCTTTGCGCCGGTTGCGCCCGCCCCTGCGCCTCTCGCAGCGGCCCCCGCGTCCTCGCCTCTCGCCGCCTCGCCCCTCCTAGCCCAAGCCGAAGCCGTGCTGCTCGATGTGGTCACGGAGCTGACCGGCTACCCGCGTGAGACATTGGAGCTTGAGATGGACATGGAGGGTGATTTGGGGATCGACTCGATCAAACGGGTGCAGATCCTGGGCGCAATGCAGGAACGCATGCCCGACCTGCCCTCGTTCAAGCCGGAGCATCTGGCGGAACTGAGTACGCTGGGCCAGGTGTTGGAGCACGTCCGCCCCCACCTGTTGGGTGCGGGCGCTACCCCCGCGTCCTCGCCTCCCGCGTCTTCGCCTCCCGCGTCTTCGCCTCCCGCGTCCTCGCCTCCCGCGTCCTCGCCTCTCGCCTCCCCGCCTCTCGCGCCCCCGCCTCCCGCCCCCACCGCCTACGCCCCTGAGCCCGCCCAGATTCCGGGTGCGGATCGTAGCGTCCCGCGCCTACTCGCCTTGCCACCGCCCGATCAACTGGAGTGCGCCTTGCCCCCCGGTTCCTGCTGCCTCATCACGGACGACGGCAGCCCCTTAGCGGCAGCGGTCGCCCAGGCGCTCAATGCACGCGGTTGGCCTGCGGTGGTCTTGCGCTTCCCAGAGAGCATCGTGCCCAATCCGGCCCCGCTGCCTGCGGCGGTGAGCCGGGTGGTGCTGGCTGATGCGAGCGAAGCCCAGTTGGAGCAGGCGTTGCAGTTGGTGGCGCAGAGCTATGGCCCGGTTGCGGCCTTCATCCACTTGCATCCACGGGCGGCCCAGCCGACCCTGCTCGATCTCAACGATACCGCGCTCATCCGCCACGTCTTCCTGACGGCGCGTACCATTGGTTCGTCATTGCAGGCCGCCGCAGAGCAGGCGCGCAGTTGCTTCTTCACCGTGGCCCGCATGGATGGTGCGTTGGGCATCGGGCTGCGTGGCGACTACAGCGCCATTCCGGGGGGGCTTGCTGGCCTGACGAAGACGTTGCGCCACGAATGGCCCTACGTCTTCTGCCGCTCGCTCGACCTCAGCCCGGAGCTTGAGGCAGCCCACGCCGCCGCCCTGATCGTCGCCGAGTTGCACGATCCCGACCGGCTCATTGCCGATGTGGGCTACGGGGCCTATGGCCGCGTGAGCCTGGTTGGGCCGGAGGTGTAGGCGAAAATCCGATAGCCGAAAAGCCGAAAGAGTTAGGGCACATTGCCGCAAAAGAACGCAAAGGAATGGTTTCAGCAACGGCCTTTCAGCTTTACAGTCGTAGTGCCGACTTTAGTCGGCATCCAATGGCAACCTACGATCTCAGCCGACTAAAGTCGGCACTACCTAATAGCGCAAACTGTAAAGTAGCCTGAAACCATCCCAAAGGAATGCAATAAAGCTGTGGTACCTTCGCCCCTCTCCCACAACGTGGGAGAGGCGGTGCCCTGAGCTTGTCGAAGGGGGTAGGGGGTGAGGGCCATCTAGGGCATTTCAAAGCCCTATTTGTGGCTTTACGATGAAGTGTACCGTGTATTCATTGTAGGGGCACGGCGCACCGTGCCCCTACCCGTCACCTCGCAACCGAATAAACCAGCAATATCATCACAGTGCAAATTTTGCGCTATTGCCTAAAAAGCTCCCTGTTCTCTGTTCCCCTGTTCTCTGTTCCCCTGTTCTCTGTTCCCCTGTTCTCTGTTCCCCTGTTCTCTGTTCCC
>NZ_NQWI01000275.1 GCF_002532535.1 Candidatus Viridilinea mediisalina | reverse complement strand
GCCGATCTGCGTAGATGAACATGAGGCGCTGGCGCGGCTTGGGGGGATTGCCAATCTGCTGCTGGTGCATGATCGCCCGATTGCGCGCCATGCTGATGATAGTATCGCGTGGATGCTTGATGGTGAAGCACGGCTGTTGCGTCGTGCCCGTGGCTATGCGCCTGCGCCAGTGCTGCTACGAGCCCCAGTGCCTACCACGCTTGGCCTGGGGGCGCATCTCAAGAGCAGCGTGGCTCTCGCCATTGAGCGCCAGGTCTTCATTAGTCAGCATATTGGTGATCTGGATGATCCGGTGGCGCGCCAAGCATACGATCAGGTTCTTGCTGATCTGATGCGGCTCTACGCGGTGCAGCCGCTGGTGTTGGCCCACGATTTGCACCCGGATTATTATACGACCCAGGTGGCCCAGCGTTTGAGCCAGGCGGCAACGCGCCCGCCCACCCTGATTGCGGTTCAGCATCACCATGCCCATTTTGCGGCATGTTTGGCCGAACACCACCATAGCGATCCCGCCTTGGGCATCATCTGGGATGGCACGGGCTACGGGCTTGATGGTACCATTTGGGGGGGCGAGTTTCTCTTGGGCAACTGCGCCCACTCGGAGCGTTTTGCCTACCTGCGGCCCTTCGGTTTGCCCGGTGGTGAAGCCGCCATCCGTGAGCCCTGGCGGGTTGCGTTGGCGCTACTCTATGAATTGGAGGGCGACGAACTGTGGCAGCGGGGCGATCTCGTGCCTGTGGGTAGCCTGCATGACGCCCAACGGCCCTTGTTGCACGCTATGCTCAAACGTGGGCTCAACAGCCCACGCACCAGCAGCGCCGGGCGGCTCTTCGATGGAGTTGCAGCGCTCCTCGGTCTTTGCCAAGTGGCGAGCTATGAGGGTGAAGCGGCGCTGCTGCTTGAGTACTACGCCGATCCACATACCACTACCAGTTACCCCTTTGGCCTAGACGGCCCACACCTCGACTGGCGGCCCTGTCTGGCCGCCCTGCTGGAAGAGCAACGCCGTGGTGTGCCGATCAGCCTGATCAGCGCCCGCTTCCACAATAGCATGGTGGCGGCGATGGTTCGCATTGCCCAACAGAGCGACGTGGTGACCATTGCGCTCAGTGGGGGTTGCTTCCAAAATCGCCTGTTGAGCGAACGGGCCTGCCAGCACTTGCGCGCAAGTGGCAAGCAGGTCTTGATGCAGCGACTTGTACCACCGAATGATGGTGGAATCTGTTTAGGCCAAGTGGCTACGGTAGGAGGTAGGGAAGTAGGAAGTAGGAAGTAGGAGGTAGGAAGTAGGAGGTAGGAAGTAGGAAGTAGGAGGTAGGAGGTAGGAAGTAGGAGGTAGGAAGTAGGAGGTAGGAAGTAGGAAGTAGGAAGTAGGAAGTAGGAAGTAGGAAGTAGGAGGTAGGAGGTAGGAAGTAGGAAGTAGGAA
>NZ_NQWI01000076.1 GCF_002532535.1 Candidatus Viridilinea mediisalina | reverse complement strand
TAGGGGTAAGAACGATACTCGCTGCGTGTCCACTCCCAGACATTGCCCGCGAGATCGAGGATGCCCTCTGGGGTGGCGCCGAGCGGAAAACAGCCCACTGCGCTGGTGCCATTGTGAGTTCCAGCAAAATTGGCCCGCTCACCATCGGGCGTTTCTTCTCCCCACGGGTAGGGGCGGCGCAGCACGCCCCGCGCCGCATACTCCCATTCGGCTTCGCTGGGCAAGCGGTAGACGGAGCCATCACGCAGGTAGTGGGTGAGCCACGCGCAGAAGGCGGTCGCCTCATACCAACTGATGCCCACTAGCGGATGGTTGGGGCGCGCCTTGCCGAAGCGCGGGTCAGTCCACCATGCTGGCTGCTGCTTATGCCTGCGCCGCTGCCAATCTGCCAGCCCATCCGTCGCTTGATCATTACGACGCAGCCAAGCCCGTCCCGCCACATCCCACCAGGGCTGGGTCGGATCGTAACCGCCCGCTTCGATGAAGCGTTGGTACTGCGCGTTGGTAACCAGGTAGCGGGCTAGGGCAAAGGGGCGCAGCAGGAGAGGTTGATCATTCACTTGATAGTAGAAATGGTTATAGAAGCCCTGTATTACTTGGTTTTTGTTTTTTTGTGTGTAAATTAGAACAGAAAAACCCATTTCTTTCGATGATTTTTCCGTTTTTTTGACAGGTTGATTGGGATTATTGGAAATAAATGCATCAATATCTCGCTGTACTACATCAATCTCAGTTTTGCAGATTCCAATCACAAAGCTGCCACCCGCAAACTCGACCATCGGCGGTGGCAGGGTGCAGACGCCGGGGCGCGGGTCGCCAACTACGGCAAGCACCGCACCGCTCTGCACGCGGGCAGCGGCGGGTACTGCGGTCGCAGGCTGCTGTTCTAGCATGGTCAGCGCCTCGTGCTGGATGCGCGCCGTGAGTGGCCCTTGGCCCTTAAACTTCTCCAACTCAGTCAGCGCGGCGGCGGCGAGGGCCAAGGCGTCGGCCCGTTCGTTTGGTGTTCGCCCCCGTTCGATCAACTGGCCCAAAAAGCGCCAGCAGCGTTCTTGGCTCAGGTGGCCCGCACAGAGCAGGATCACCTCGCGCCACCAACTCTCCTGGTAGCGGTCGAGCAACTCCGCCCAGCGGTCATGTTCCGCAATAAAACGCGCCGCGAGGAATTCTTGGAACGAGAGGTGGCTGAAGCGGAAGATGCGCGGACGTATCTCGTCCAGCAGCCCAACATGTTCAGGCAGTTCGTCTACAAAGGCTTCGGCAGCCTCCTTTCAGCCGATGAAGGCTGCGACTCCAGTTCGTGATGAAGCGCTGCTGCTGCGCCGCCGAGAGATCATCTACCGTACACTCGCGGAAGCCTTGACCCAGGCGCGCATCACCCTCGTAGGCTTTGGGGCGCGACGTCAGTACGTAGCGGCAATCAGGGTAGCGCGTGACCAGACTGCGCATGATTGCACTCACAAAGATCCGATCATCGGTATGAGGCACCTCATCAAGCCCATCGAGCAGAAAGATCGCCCGGCCAGCCGCGCAGATGCGCTGGAAGAAATCGGGCGGTAGGTCAAGGTCGCGATAGTAGTTATGCAGACAATCGAACAACAACTTCGCATTGGCCCCGGCGAGTTCACGTCCCCGGCTCTCGCCCAAGAAGGCCCCAAGCTCACGCAGCGGCAGCAGCAGCGGCACCGGCGGATGCTGCTGCGTCACTTCGGCAAGGCCAAGCTCATCCAGGCACGCTCGATCATCACGGGCCAACACCTCGCACAATCGTACCGCCGTATAGTGCAGCAGGGTCGTCTTACCGCTACCGGGCAAGCCAATGACCGCCAAGCGTGGCTGGCGCAAGATCGTCGTCCACTCAACCGCCTGAACATGCGCCTCAAGTGGTGCATCCTCCCTACCGATCACCTGGCGAACCTTCTCCATAAAGGCCCGCACCCCTCCGCGCAGCACCCCCTCAGCGGCAGCCACCTCGCGTACCGTCAGCGAGATGTAGACTTCACGCAGCGGCATGTCCATCTGGCGCTGATCAATACCCCGCAGATCAATGGCCGCGTGGGTCGTATAGAGATGCTTGAGGTAGCGGCGCAACGCCGCATCATAATCAGCCTGGGGCGCAGCGGGGGCCTGTTGGTAGAGGTGGATCACCTCGGCGATATAGTTACCACGAGCCTCGCCGGTGAAAAGGGTCATGTCGCCGCGCACATCACCCGCCACCGCCGCACCAACCGTCGCGTTGCCACCAACCTGCTGATCATGCGATCGCGTCGGCTGCTCTGGTAGCCCAGTGCGGAGACGGGCTAGTTCTTCCTCCAGAGGACGACGAGCAACATCCGGCAGATTGGGCAGCGCAAGCGTCGCCTCCAACTCAGCAATCTGGCGGGCAACATCATCAGGCGATGGTGGCATGATCTACTCCCAGGAAGGATAGAGAAGATAGGTAGTAGGTGGTTTTCGGCTATCGAATCTGATATTAAATATAGCGCACTTTATTGATCATCTCATCAGCGGTAACGTGATCCAAGATACGTAAGACCCGTTGAGCTAGTTCGTATGGCGGATGGCGACGAGCAATGATCAGGCCATAATGCTGTTGACCCGTCTCAAAATACCTCATCGACAAGTCCTCGAAATCGGCGCGGTTGTGGGTAAGCAGCGTGTATTGATGAGCTGCTGCATAGGCAAATTGAGCCACATCATCCACACCCAAACGTTCAACTTGGTGCGCAGTCACCACCGTGAAACCACGCGCACGCAACAACTCAGCCACTAAGACACTCACATCCTCGTCACAAAAGAAGTTAATAAAGAGCTTCATACATGCTTCACCCAATGATCAAATTGATCATCAGAAAAGCGATGCCGCTCAATAGCATGGTGGATCTCTTGCTGATGATCACTGTAGTAACTGAGTGCGTCAAAGATTTGGGCTAGGGTCAGATGAGGCAATTGTTGTGGGATCAGTTCGGGCAGGGTTCCTTGGCGCCACAACTCTACAATAGCCCGCACGGGGGTACGGGTACCTGCAATAGTTGGTTCACCTCCATGAATCGCTGCATCTTTGATAACGTAGCGAGTAAGTATTTCTGCGGTCATTGTTCTCTCCTTCTTCCTATGCATGTTGTTACCTCATAGTAGCATACCCCGTTGCATCAGGCTATGGGGACGCAGGGAAGCAAGCTATAGGATTCGGAAATAGGTTTGGTTCGTTTTTGCGCTGTGGCATGCTGTCACCCTGAGTACGAAATGGCCCGCGGGCCAGTGGCTCCGTGAGAAACAAAAGTTCTGTTACCCTGAGCGCAGCGCAGGGTCTCTCGTCAGTCGAAAAGAGATGCTTCGCTGCGCTCAGCATGACAGGAGGCCTGTCACCCTGAGCGCCGCGCAGGGTCTCTCGTCGTGGGCCTGTCACCCTGAGCGCAGCGCAGGGTCTCTCGTCGTTACGCGAAGAGATGCTTCGCTGCGCTCAGCATGACAGTAACGCAGAGACTTTCAGCGTAACTTGTGTCACTGCCCACTGCCCACTGCCCACTGCCCACTGCCTACTGCCCACTGCCCACTGCCCACTGCCCACTGCCTACTGCCTACTGCCTACTAGCACCGCTTCCCATAAACTCCTGGGGGGGAATGGGCGTTGGACTGCTTGTTGGCGAAGGTTCTGGCGTAGGGGTATTGGTCGGGGCGGGGGTGTCGGTCGGGGCGGGGGTGTCGGTCGGGGCGGGGGTGTCGGTCGGCGTTGGCACGCTCGTGGGTTCTCTGGTGGGCTCTGTTGCTGCCGGCATAGGATCGGAAGCCTCTTGTTGTGGTGCAGAAGCCACAGGCTGCGTCGTGCCTCTTTGACCACCAAGTTGCGCTCCCACAAAGATGCTGAGTGCAATGATCAGCACGACGACAACCCCAACCAGCCCTAGTTCAACCGCATTGCTCTTCGTCATACGTACATCCTTTTCTGATAATGCTGTCGTGTAATACCAATTACCATTGAACAGGCCGCATGCCTAATGACATTCAAGCGCATTGAGACGCCATGTCCGGCTTTCAGCTATCGGCTATCGGCTATCGGATTTGGTATAAGCGTTTGAGAAGCAGAGCGATCATTGCCGCTCCAATGTCACAGCGGACATTGCATCGTTTTGCTCCTAGCCGAGTGTCGTAAAAACGCTTTGTTATGCTCAGTATAGGCTATTCAACCATCGCAAATGCGCACAGGTAAAAGTTGATTTGCTGCTGTCTGGTTACAGGCGGGTAATGTGTGGATCGTACACTCGTGGAAAGATGTTACCTGAAGCATGATCTATGAGTGCATCCGCTACGCCACTGAATCAGCGTATCCAACGCATGTTCCTAGAGCGCGAGGGTGTACCTATTGCGCTCTTGGAATTGCAGCGCCTGCTGCGTCGGCAGGGCTATCCGGTTGATCTGAAGCGCTTGCGGGCGTTGCTGACGGCGGATCTCTATATGGCGCTGGCGGATGATCGTTTTGTGCTGCGTGATCATCTGCAGGCTGCGGAAGAGCCTGAGCAGAACCATGCGCTCTTTCTGGTCAATCTGCCGCTGGCGCTTGAAACGTATGTCGTGCTCGATCTTGAGACGACGGGGCTGCATCCAGAAGACGATCAGATTATTCAGGTTGCGGCGCTACAGGTGGTGGCGGGGCAGCCGACTGCGCTTCGCTCATGGTATGTGCAGGCGCCCGCTGAACGCTTGACGCCCGCGTTGCAGCGTGCGCTGTATCTCGATCAGAGCCAGGTTGCGGCGATTGTTGCGGCAGCACCGCTCGATCTGGTCTGGCCGGAGGTGTGCGAATTTCTGGCTGGCCATGCGCTGGTGATCCATAATGCCCGTTTTGATACGCAGTTTCTGCTGGCCCACGCCCCCCGGTTTCCTAATCCGGTGGTAGATGCGCTTGAGTTGGCCTACTTGGTGGCACCGGAAGCGCCTCGGCATAATCTTGGTGAGCTGGCAGCACATCTGGGTATTGATATCGATCACTTGCCGCCGCTGCCGCCGCCGCAGGGCGGTGCGGTTGCGCTGCTTGATCACCTGATGGCGCAAGGGGGCCTCCGCCCACGGGCGAGCCAGCGCACAATGGTTGAGCGGGTTGAGGCGGCGCTTGCCGCTGATCACGCGCTGCTGATTGAGGTGCCGACGGGAACCGGCAAGACGTTGGCCTATCTGCTGCCCGCTGCGCTGGCGGCGGTGCGTACGCAGCGGCGCATTGCGCTGGCCACCGCCTTTAAGAACCTCCAAGATCAACTGCGCTCTGAAGTGGAGCGGCTACAGCGCATGGTGCCCTTTACGGCGCAACTGCTCAAAGGGGCCGCAAGCTACCTCTGCCTGCGTGCTCTGCACGAGGCGATCAGTGCGGCGGCAACCGACTCTGCCGAGCGCCGCTTTGCCTTGGCCTTTCTCGCCACTTGGGCTGGCTTCGAGGCCACGCTCGATGAACTACCCTACTGGCTTCGTCGCGAGATTCATGCGATGAGTCAACTGGAGCGTGAGGTGGCGGTCGATCTGGCTACGTGTACTGCGGCGCGTTGCCCCTTCTACGTGCCTTGCCACTACTATCAAGCCTATCGTCGCGGGGCCGAGGCCGATCTCCTCCTGATCAACCAGTCGCTCTGGCTCACCGCGCCGAGTCTCATGCCCGCCTATGATGCGCTGGTCATTGATGAGGCCCACAATCTCGAAGCTATGGCGACGGGTGCGCTGACCGAGGAGGTTGGGGAGCGTTCGCTGCGCCATGCGTTGCTCCGTTTGACCACCCCCGGCACACGGCGTGGCGCCCTGCAAGCGCTGCTCGATCAGCGACCACCTGACGACCTACGCACGGCGATCCACCAGGCGCGCCGTATGGTCGGGCAGAGCCTGAAGCTGCTGGTGGAGTTGCGTGAGACCCTCGCCACCTTTGTGGCGGGCTGTGATGAGCGGCTGCGCCCGGCGGAGGGGGTGGCATTGCGCTTGACCGCTGCGCCGGCGCGGGTCTATCCCACCCGTTGGCCACAGGTGCAGCAGGCGCTCGATCAGCTCTGGCAGGTCTATCTCAATCCGCTGGCTCTGGTGCTGGATGGCATTGACCACGCTGTTGATGATCGGGAGGGCAGCGCCGCTTCCTCCCTCCATCGGGTATGCTCTCAGCAGGATTTCGTGACTGCTGGGAGATCGTATGGCAGGCAGAAGGATTGATACCAGTTACGAGTGATGAGTGACGAGTGACAAGCAGGGTATACCTCATTGCAATGCGATCTGACGTAATTTGCTATGCGGCATATTCAACGGCAATTGGTATGAGATCATGGACATTCGGGAGTTGGTACGACATCTGCGGGCGACCACGAGTGACCGGGCCGGTGCAACGCGATACTGGCATCGATCACCGGACGGTGCAACGCTATCGGGCGTGGGCTATAGAACATCAGTTGCTGAGCGGGCCGTTGCCTGTGCTTGATGAGTTGCAGCGCCTCGTGGCGGCGACGCTGACCGCGCCCCCGCCACTCCCACCGCAGCCAGGGGCCACCCCGCGCGTGCGGGCGTGGATGTTCGCGGGAGGAAGCGCATCTCCATCAGGAATCTATAGCTACTCGGACATCCCACAAGTCTGTGCATTGCAATGGGTGTGACCAAAATGTGTAGGTAGGGGTGCGGGGGAACCTGGTTCCCCCTGTCCGGCGGGGTTGTAGGGCACCGCCCTACAGATTCCAGTCACACCCCATTGCAATAAGGAACCCCACATGGAAGAAGACGATTTCGACTAGACCGCCTACGATGCGGCATGCTCATACGACGCACGCGACGCAGAGGAGGCCGCATGGGTGAATGCGCCCCGCATATCGCTCACCGAGATCACGGCGGCGGTGGTCGTCGAGCAGATCAAGACCGCCAGGGCCGTTTTGACCTACCGCGAGGATGCCGCTGCCGAGTGGGTAGACGAGGCGCGCCGTAGCCTCACGGCACTTGAAGCGCGTTGGGGCGATGCCCTGCAGCCCTGCTGCGCGGGGTTGTTGCATGCAGAAAGAGACAACACGATGAAAAAGATCTGGCAAGAAACCGTCCGCGTGATGGGGTATACCCATTTCTTGATGATTTACGCTGGTGGCAGTACCTCGACGACGCTACCTAGCGTGATCGTGTTCAGGAGGCTTTGTACCTGTGGCATCAAGGGCTGGAGTGTTGGGAGCCGATTGTCAGGTACGACCAGCACAATGATACTGAAACCGATAGTGGCCAGGTTTTGCTGATAGCGCAGATTCTGATCCGAGGTCAGAAAAACATCAACGGTACCGTCCATCAGGCGAAGCAATTCGCCGTTTTTCTTGCTCGACCATCCGCGTTCTTGAACGGTCGCCACGGCGTGACCGGCAAGGCTGCGCTTGAGCTTACGAGGTAAGCATTCATCAAGCAGGATGCGCATCAACGGTCTCCATCAGCAGCATTTCGGCCAAGGCCAGCACAGCGTCAACCTGATCGCGGCTGACGGAAGGAAAGTCATCAAGAAACTCGACGACACTTTCACCCGCACGCACATAATCGAGCAGATTTTTGATCGGAACACGGGTACCGAAAAAGACGGGCGTTCCGCTCAGAATATCCGGCGACTTTACAATAACACTTGATGTTAGGTGGGTCATAGTAGACCTCGCAGCTTGACTCTGATAGGGATAGCAACGGGAAAAACAGTATACCACAGAGGTACATGAACACTGGTTCTCGTTAGTGCGAGGCTTGATGGTAGCGGCCTAACGCTGGGCTTCAACGGTGCCGCTGGCTGCTTCAATGCTTGTCACTCGCCACTCATCACTCGTAACTGGTATGAGTACACCGAGCAGCAACTCGACGACGAGCGGGCCGCACTGACCTGCGAGATCTACGCCGTCTGCACGCATACTCCACGCTTCAGCTTGCCAAGAAGCCCCGTCTCCACTAGACTAGAGTGGACGTGGCTTCTTGATGAAGGGGGAATAACGATGTTTTGTGATCGTGAAGCGGAATTGGCCTTTCTGAACGCGGTTGCTACCCGTCAGCCCCGAACGGGTGTTGCCCACGATCCAGAGCGGTCTGCGTGCCTTTGTAGGCATGACGGCATGGGAAGAGTTGGCCCGCCAATGGGTTGATGCCCCAGCGCGCAGCGAACAACTGGGCTTCCAGCCTCAGAGCGTAGGCAGCCATTGGATCCGTCACGTCCAAGTAGATGTTGTCGCCATCAACTGGCAGACCCGCCACATTTTGCTCGGCGAGTGCACATGGACATCCGGCCCCGTGGATCGGGCAACGGTCGCGGAGTTGATCGAACAGAAGACGCCTCGCGTCATCGCCGCCATGCAGATCAGCGCCAGCGACTGGACGCTACGCCACGCCATCTTCACACGCAGCGGCGCAACCCCCGCCGCCCAAGAACTCCTGGCCCAGCATCAGGGTCTCCTGATTGACCTAGAGCGGATCTATCAGGATGCCGCTTCGTTGCGCCAGACCGGACTGTGGTGCCTTCGTCCCTCTCCCACAACGTGGGAGAGGCGATGCCCGGTTGGTGAGCCTGTCGAACTAGAGCTTGTCGAAGGGGGTAGGGGGTGAGGGCCATCCTGGGCATCCCAAAGGCCTATCGGTTGTTACAGAAGCATACGTTCTGTCCGCCCGCGCAACCCACCCATCCACCATCACAAACACAACAAAAACGCCACCAGCGCCGCAACATCCTCATCGCTGAGCAAGATCGGCTGGATCGCCCGCGCCGCGTCGAGCACCACCGCGCCCTGCGCGGGGAGGCGCTCGCTGAGTTGCCGTGCGCGTTCGCGTAACTCGTAATTCTCGCGGTAGAGCAGTTCCGCCACGCGGCCTGAGTCGCCGCCCTGCCGCTCAAGCAAACGCTGCAGCCCGGCCAAGGCCTCGCCTTGCGAAGCCAGATCGGACGCAGGCGCACCGCCCTGCGGCGCACCATCGTCGGGACTGAAGAAACGGAGGAACATCAACCCCTCCTTGGGGTAAAAGAAAACGCCCGACCAACGCCCCAAAGGGGAGCGCTGGCCGGGCAAATGCATCCGGGTCGGGGCGGTCAAGCCGCACCCTGTACAAAATATTGTTCTACATTATAGCACAGGCGTCAAAATGAAACAGCCCCTTCCTACTGCGGCAGGAAGGGGCTGTTTGCGTGCAAACATCCTCGGTTGCGTTTCAATCCGCCGTGCGGATCGTCGGTCATTGAAACCCTTCCAACGGTTGGAAGGCGGGCGACTCAGCCGCGCCCGCGTCGGCCCCCGTCTGTTCCGAGGTGTCACCGCCACGGGCGCGGCCAATTTGATACGGGTGTATTGGGAACGGCGACGGGAATCAAACCCGCGATCCCCGGATTATGAGCCCAGGGTGTACTCAGTACCGCCGTAACAATACCGCCGTTTTGTGTCTGGCGGCAGGACGCTCTCCACTCCAAAGAAGAACACGCACGAGCCGAGTACGAAAGGCAGTGCTAGTATAGCACAAGTAGGCTACTGCCCAAAACGGGGTTAGGCTGAGACATGTGCGGCAAAATGCGTCGCTACCTCAGCGGCGCAATGCGCATTCTCAGGCTCGAACTGGATGCCGTTATCACCGGGGTAAGATTGGCGGTGATCATACTCGCCCTGCCAGATTGCAAGGGGAATGCTATCTTCATCGGGGAAGGCGGTGCAGGCACGACCATCACCCGGTCGGTAGTGACGGCAATAGGTGCAAATAGGGCTGCTTCGCAGGATAGCAAACTCCGCATCAAGAACGAAGACTACTTCATTTGGATCGTCTATTGCGCTCATGTCAATCCTCTGTGTAGCCGTAGCTCATACCAAACTTTGATGCCACGCGAAGCAAGATTTCATGGTCTGTTGCAGCGTCTTTCTCTGCTAATGTCATTATACCATCCTTGACTTTCCGTATTAGGTCGGCTTGGACGGCTTTATACGCTTTTTCATAAAAAGCTTTCATTTCGGTATTCCACGTCGCTTCTGACCAGCCCTTTGCGGGTGGACGCAGATAATAGCGACGCGTGGGGGTAACAACACGCAATTCGCTTAGTTGCGTTGTGCATGCAAACTGAAGATCGGCTTTAGAAAATGAATTTCCTGCGAACCGAGGATCGTTAGGCTGGAACCTCCAACCGTCTGGATGATTGTGCGTAAACACAACGCCAATTCCACCGCGCAACGTGCCCATCTCTTGTCGGGTAAAACTTACCTCACGTTTGCCGCCGTCTTTTTGAAGCAGCACGCGCCCCATGCGATCCACAGCAAAGGCCGACTCGAAACGTTGAGCGCGAATACGGTCTTCTTCCGTTCGCGCCGCTGCAAGTGCGCGATTTGTAGGCGCTATCGGCGTCTTGGGTGGTGTAGCATCTCCCGATGATCCGCCGCTGCCACCGCGCCCCTTTGCTCCATCGGCAACCCCAAGACCAGAAAGATTCTCCCCGCGCACATCCCCCAAACTGCGTCGGTAGATCGTCGGCCCCCAACGCGGGTCGTTCCTCACGCCCACCAGGTCGCCCAGCGTGATGCGCCCACTGCGGTACAGGTCGAACGCCCCCGGCCCCAGGATGCGGCGCTGCGTCGCCTCGTCTTGGTCGGCAAACCAGTCCGCGCCGAGGGTGCGTGTGGGCGCGGGGCGGTCACGGAGCAGCGGGATTTGCGTGCAGCGGCAGTTCGGATGCGTGGGCATCGCCTCATTCAGCCCAAACTCGCGCCCATCCATCGCCAAACACACCGCGCACGTTCGAGCACTCGGACTGGCCCGCCACTGCCAGCCGCGCAGAATGTCGGCGTTGTCGCGGAAGCGTTCCAGGGTTGCACCCCGGTACGCCCGTAGGTGCTCGGTCCGGGCGATGGTGAGGGCACGGGTGAGGTTGCCGCCCAGCGCCGTGCGGATGTCGCGTGCGGTCTGGCGCGGGTTGCGGCCGATGGTTACACCGCGCAAGAGCGCCGCCTCGACGCTGGCCGCTGCCTCCTGTCCGAGCGCATCGAGCAGTCCACGCAGCGGTGACCCGTCGCCCAGCACGCCCACGAGCGCCGCCGTGGCCTCGGTCGGCAGGCGGGTCACGCTGCCGCCCACGGCCAGGCGCGACGGCAGCCCCGCCTCGTCGAGCGCGGCCTGGGTCAGCGCGGCGGCTTCCACCACCGCCGCCACCACCGCCTCACGCTGGGTCTGGGTGATCACCTGCTCTGCGGTAGCGGCAAACCGCGCCCACTCTTGCACAATCTGGCGCTCCAAGACTTCGAGCCTGCCCCGCTCGCGTAGCCAGGCGGGGCGGATCGTCTCGCCTGCCGCGCGTGCGGCCGCGATCTGCGCCGTCAGCACCGCCACCTCGCGCTGAATGGCCGCGTAGGCGGGCTGGTACGCCGCCATCAGCCGACGCAGGGCCGCCTCGTCGCGGCGCAGCAGGGCAGCGCGGAAGGCGGCGGCGGTGGCGTCGAGTTCAGATACGGTGGCGGTCATGCGTTAGTTAGTACCCGGCTTGGCAGTGTCTGTTTCTTCTGCCGTTGCGGCTTCCTTTTGGCTATTCGTCGCATACGCAGGCCGATACATCACCCCTGGCACATCGGTTAACGCAAACCCAAACCGGGCGTACCACCGCGCCAGGGCCTCAGCCGATTGCGGCGCATCGGTGTAGGGCTGCACAGCAAGGTACAGATCGACGTGCGCCCACGCCGCGATGCACCGCTGCATCAGTGCGGCCGCCACGCCTGTGCGCCGATGATCCGGGTCAACCCAGAGGTTTGTGACCCAGTACGATTCGCCGCGCTCGTCTACCTCGATGTGTGCCACCGCGTCACCACGCCCGTTCTGCACGCTGTAGCGATGTGTTGCGTAAATCGTCGGTTTCATCTCTGTGCCTCGCTGCGGTGGTTATGGGGTAGGCGTGGCTGCTTTGATGATCGCGGTACGCTCCCAGTCAGTCCGATCAACATCGTTGGCAGCCTTGAACAGCAGATTAGACGCATAGGCTCCTGCTATTGGGTTGCTATGGGCGGTAAGCGCGTCTGCGGCCTGAACACGCACCAGTTGTGCAGCATAGCTAAGGGTTGCCGCCCCTACATCCTGCTCAAGTGCGTTCAGCAGGTCAATGATGCGATCTCGGTGCGCCTTGTCCGCCAATACCAAAATAACATCGCGTAATTGGTCGATCTTAGATGCTGCCATCGGATGCCCACCCCTTTCGGCTATCGGCTATCGGTCTATCGGCTATTCAAGCCCCACTATTAAACGCCGCCAACGCCACCTGTCCCACCGTCGCGTCGGCTTCGCGCTCGGCGGCAACCCGCCGCGCTTCGGCGTCGGTGTCGTCTACCCCGATGCGCCCCATCGCCGTTTCGCGGCTGAGGAGCCGCGCCTCGACCAGTTCGACCACCTGGCGCGACTCGTCGCTGCCCAACGGCCCGCTGTCGAGGTGGCATGTCGCTACCGCTCGCAGCCCTAGGTAGCGCCCTGGCTGGCCTGCGAGCTGCGCGGCGAGGTGCAGCGCGGTTTCAAGCAGCCACCGCACCGCGTCTTCGACGATCGGCGCAGTGAGGCGCAGGCTGCTCAAGAAGTCGCTCAGCGCCTGCTTCCGACTCTCGCCCGATGGCGCCCCCTCGCCGCTGAGGATGGCATGCGCTTGGCGGCACTCCTCAAGGATGGCGCGGTAGCTGAGCTCCAGCGTTTCGGCGAAGGTCGTCACCGACACGGGGTCTCGGTAGATGATATTTGGGCTGGCGTAGCCCTTTACCTCGTCGTTACGCTCGTCGCGGAGTTCAGCCCCTTGGATGACATTGACTATCCCCGCGCCGAAGGTCATTGGCTCGGGCACGAAGCGCTTTCCGGTCGCCGGATCGTCCACAAAGCGCCCCGGCAGCTGCGCATTCAGTAACGTTCGTTCGAGAAAACCGCCCATCACGACGTTCCGTCCCATGACGGTCAGCGCCAGGTTGACCATGCGCTGCAACGCAATGGCCTGCGGCGAGATGAAGACGGTACGGCGCATGTCGTGCAGCAGTAATCGCCCGCCCAGGTTCAAGCGCACCTCGCTCACCGTCGCCGCGTCGCTCACGATCCGCAGCCACGTCAGGCCGTCGGCATCCATGCTGCTGATTTCGGCCCGCTCTTGCTTGTCTTCGGTGTAGAGTACTACCCCCGCCCGCCGATAGATTGCTGGGTCGCGGATGACTTGGGCATGGGCCGGATCGGACATGGCCAGTACGATCCGGCTCAGTTGCGTTGCAACATCACCGGCTGGCATGCGCCCATCCTCGCCCACCAAGCCCGGCGGCACAAAGAGGCGCAGGGGGGCGCGGCCACAACTGAGCAGCATGCCCAGTGCCTCTTGCAGCAGATAGGCCACCTCGCCCGCATCCCACCACGCGGTCAGTGCGGCCTCGGCCTCGGCCAGCAACACTTGCTCGGCGGCGCTCGGCTCTTCGTCCGCGCCCAGCGCCCGCGCTACCGTCAGCCGCCAGGCGACCGGATGGCCCACCACGCCCGCCGTGTGGCGCTCCACCACTTCGCCCAGGACGTTCTTCGAGATGAAGACCCGTTCGATCTCGCGCAGCGTCTCGGCATCGCCCGCACTGCCCGGCTGGCCACGCGGGCCGATCCAGCCGGTGCTGCTCTGCCAATGGTCACCCGCGAGGTACCCACGGGCCGTGGCTGCATGGGCGGGTAGTGGCGCAAGGAGTTTGCGTGCTTCACGGGGGGTAAGTTGTTCAAACATTAGCCAACACTCCAGAAACTCATTGAGGGGGGGCGCTCCGGCGGCGGCAGCGTGAGGGCGCTATCGGCCCAAACGAGCGCGTCAAGCCGGTTCGGGCTGAGGCGGCCTGGGCGCCACGAAGTCAGTTCACGCTCCAGGGCCGGGAAGGTGCCGACGTGGTGGAACTGGTACTCTTCGTAGCGGCGCACCGTGGGCTCGGCGCGAATCTCCTTGCCTCGGCTGGCACTCACGAGTTGCACTGGCGGCGCTCCGGGCACGGCATGGATGACCGCGCGCACCATATCGCCGCCGTAGTTCTTCTCGGCAACCAGCCGATCCGCCTTCAGGCGGTGGTAGGCCGCAACGGCTTGGCGTGCCCACGTCTCGGGCGAACCCGCCAGCGAGCTGTCATCAAGCAGGTAGCGGTGGCCGCGGGCATCCATCCCCACCGCCACAATTCCGATCTCGGTACCGTTCGCCCCGTCCGCGCCGCTCGGGTCGATCCCAATCGCGATGCGCACCAGGCGCGGGGCGAGGGCCACCCGGAATGGATCGATGTGGTCAGCCAGTGAGAGCAGCCCATCGCCCTCGCTATCGTCGTGCTGGCTCTCGCCCAGGAAGGCCCACACGCCCCAGGCGTTGATCTGCCCTTCGCACACCGCAAGTCCCTGGCCTTCCGGCCATGTCGGGACGCCGCCCACGATGCGGTAGCGCACGCCCTCCTCGGTCAGCCTGCGCTCGTAGCACAGGTCGAGCACCGCAGGCTCTTCGCTGATCTCGCGGCGCAGCAAGGCCTCGGCGCGGCCATCGGCAACCTGGGCGATGCAACTGTTGCGGTGGATGCGGTTCTGAATGAAGAGCACCGCGCAATCGGCCGCGCCACTCGGCAGGATCGAGCGCGTGATCAGCGCCAGCTTCTTCGCGGTAATCGCCGGACTGTCGTGGCGGTCGTCTACATCGTCAAGGATAATCAGGTCGGGACGTAGCTCATCCAGCTTCATCCCGCGCACGTTGCTATCCAGGCCGATGCTCAGCAGGCTAAAGCCATGCTCGGTGCGGATCAGGTTCTGCTTCCAGCCCTCGCTTGCTCCGTAGGCGTTGGTGAGCCGGGCCACGCCCAGCCGCTCAAGCAGTGCCGCTGCCGTGCCGGTATGCGCGTCGGCCTGCTGCTGCGTCCCGCTCACGTAGAGCACGAAGCGACGGCGCAGGCTCAGCGCCATCCAGACCGCCGCCAGTTCCGCGCAGGTAGACTTCGCCCCGCCACGGGGCCAGATCCCAATGAACGCGGGCGGCTCCGTGCCCCGCTCGATGCCAGCCAGCCAACGCCAGAAGTGCTGGTGGCGCTCGCCGGCAGCGGTAAGACGACGACGCTCCAGTATGGCGCGTTGCTCTTGGCGCGGGCGTGGCGCAACCAGGATGGGCAACTGGCCGCCGCAAAGCTGGAGTGCTTTACCGATAAGATTCCGCTGCCGATCTATGCGCGCCTCACTGAGTTAATGGCCTATCTGCGTAAGCAGTATGCCCAGAATCGGGCGCCGTTGGTGGGTGCCCCGCCTCGTCTGCTGCTGGAGGCGCTGGCCGCCCTGCTGGATGATCCGGTGCCAGGCCTCTCCGTGGCGGTACTTGAGGCGTGGCTGCAGCGCGGCGATTGCATGCTGCTACTCGATGGCCTCGACGAGACGGGCGATGCCCATGAGCGCAATGGGGCGATGGATCTGATCAACCATCTGGTGCAAGCCTACCCCAAGAATCGCTTCATCGTCGCCAGCCGCCCCTTTGCGGGCTTGGCTGAGCGCCTCGCCGGTTTCGCTGAGCGCCATTTGCGCCCGCTCAACGCCGCTGACATGCAGGCGCTGCTCAACCGCCTCTTCCTCGCGCTGCGCCTTGATGCGCCGCCCGCGCCTGCGTCGCCCGACGCGCCGCAGCCGTTGGTGGCCGAGGCTGCCGAGTTGTGGCGCAACCTCGATCGTAGCCCGCGCCTCTTCGACATGGCTACCAATCCGTTGCTGCTCACCAGTATGGCCGTGCTGGTGGAGGGGCGCGAGCCGCTACCGACCGAGCGGGCCAAGATCTACCAGAAGCTGGTTGAGTTGACAATTGAAGCCTGGCGCAAAACGCAGATCACGCGCAACCTGCCGCCGAGCAAGTGGCAGCCCTTTGAAGAGAGCAACGACGCGGTACGCCGCCGCTTGCAGTTCTTGGCCGCCAAGATGCTCGAAGAGGAGCGGCGCGAACTGCCGCTCTACCGCGCCCGCGAGCTGCTGCGCCCCATCTATCAGCAGAACAATCCGACCTGGCACGAGGAGCGTTGCGCTGAGCATGTGCGTACACTGCTCAGCGAGATTGCGCTGCACAGCGGTCTGCTCCAAGCCCACAATAGCGACGACCGCTTCAGTTTTAGCCACTTTACGCTGCAAGAGTACCTCGCGGCGCGCCACTACACCGAGCAGGGCAGCGACAAGCCGGATGCGGTGGCGACCATGCTGGGGCGCTGGCGCGAACGGCGCTGGCGCGAGACGATCCTGCTGGCGCTGGGCCACGAGGCGACGAGTGGCGACCAAGAGACGGCGCAGCGCATGGTTCACGACCTGCTGGCGACCAATGAGGCCGAGGCGCTGCTCTTGGCGGCTGACGGCCTCGACGAAGCGAATGTCTACACCATCCCCGAACTGAAGGCGCAGCGCCACGCGGTGAGCCGCCGCCTGCAGGCGCTCGCCGCGCTGACCAGCGACTGGCAGCAAGCGGCCCACCCCGATCCCCAGATACGCCAGCGGGCGGCGACGCTGCTCGACCGCCTGCGCGCCGATAAGGCCCACCCCGACCGCGACGACGACCCGTGCGCCCGCCCCGGCCTCGACCTTACCCGTAGCGACTATTGGGCGGCACGCATTGAGCCGGGGTGCTTTAGTATGGGAGATAATAATGGCAAGTATGACGACGAAAAACCGCAGTTTGACTACCAGATCAAACAACCCTACGCCCTCGCCCGCTTCCCGGTGACCAACCAGCAATACCTGATTTTCATGGATTCTTTGGCGGGACGCGGCCCTGATGCGGCGCGGGCGGCTGCTGAAGAATTGCTCAAACTGATGGCGCAACACGAACAGACTATTGACGGTTTTCGCCCACGCGGCTGGCCTGGCGAACATTACCGCAGCGGCGAGGGCAACCATCCGGTGGTGGCGGTAACGTGGTATGCGGCAAGCGCTTTCGCCTGGTGGGCCAACCACTCCCTGCTGAGCGCGGCGGAGCGCGCCGCGGGCCACCTGATCCGCCTGCCCACCGAAGCCGAATGGGAACGCGCCGCCGCCTACCCGCTACAGCTTCACGCCAACCAGCCACGCGCCGGACGGCGCAGCTACCCCTGGGGCGACGACCTGAGCGAGCAGGTCAGCGGCCCCATCAGCGCGACGTTGCAGGCCAATATTGATCTCAGCAAGATCAAAAGCCCCTCGGTGGTGGGCATCTTCCCCCACGGCGCCGCCGCCTGCGGCGCAGAGGAACTCGGTGGCAATGTCTGGGAGTGGTGCAGTACCCCAACAGGCAAATACCCCTTGCCGGACGATCTGGTTGCAGAAAGTCTTTACACAAAGCACAAAAGTTCTAATAGCTCATATGTGCTGCGTGGCGGCTCGTGGGGCTACGAATCTGCCAACGTGCGCTGCGCCTGCCGCTACGGCTACCATCCTACGGCCGGCTACGTCAGCTCCGGTTTTCGTCTCGCCCGTTTGTTCTCCTTACCGTAAGTCTTCATGTCTTTTTGGCTTTTTGTCTTTTTGACACTGTAAAGGATTTTGGTACCGCCGTCGTCAAGGGCGGGGTGCTGGGGGTGCAGGGGGGCGCAGCATCCCCCTGCGCGCCGCTTGCCCTGAGCTTGTCGAAGGGCAGGCGCGATCGCGAAATTTTTTATGAAGACCTACCGTCAACTCTTTCACCATGTCTATGCATTCGAGAATCTCTACCTTGCCTACAGCGCAGCGCGGCGGGGCAAACGCGGACGGCGCGAGGTGGCCCGTTTTAGTGCGCGTCTGGAGGACAACCTCTTTCAACTCGAGGCGGAGTTGCAGAACGGCAGCTACCAACCCGGCCCCTACCGCCACTTCTACATCCACGAGCCCAAAAAGCGCAAGATCAGCGCCGCGCCCTTCCGCGATCGCGTGGTACACCATGCGCTGGTCAATGTGATCGAGCCCATCTTTGAACGCAAGTTCATCCACGACTCCTACGCCTGTCGGGTTGGCAAAGGCACCCATCGTGCGCTCGATCGCTGTACGCAGTTTGTGCGTCGCCACCGCTTTGTGTTACAGTGCGATGTGGCAAAATTCTTTCCCACGATTGATCACGCCATCCTCCGCGCCATTTTAGGGCGCACGCTTGCCGATTCGCAATTGCTACAGCTTTGTGAGCGTATCATCGCAAGCGGCGCTGGTATTCTCGATAGCGAACGCAGCTTGCACTGGTTCCCAGGCGACGATCTGCTGGCCCCCTTGCGCCCACAGGGGCTGCCGATTGGCAATCTCACCTCGCAATTCTGGGCCAACGTCTACCTCAACGAACTGGATCAGTTTGTCAAACGCGAGCTACGCTGCCGCGCCTATGTGCGCTACGCCGACGATTTCTTGCTCTTCCACGATGACAAGCCGACACTGCACCAATGGATGCGTGAACTACGCGCATTCACCGCCGAACGCTTGCGCCTGCTCTTGCATCCCCAAAAGTGCCACGTCTTCCCGACACAGAGCGGCGTACCCTTCCTTGGTTTTCACCACTTTGCCACGCACCGTCGCCTAAAGCGTCCTAGCGTCGTCCGCTTCAGGCGACGCCTCCGCAGACTGCAACTGGCCTACGCGCACGGTGCGATCAGCTTGGACAAAGCGGGCGCATCGGTGCAGAGTTGGTGCGCCCGGGTGGGAGCACCCATCGCTAACCTATCGTCTTTCAGCTACTATTTCTGAAACTTCAGGGTTGGCGAGGGCTTCGCCTCTCCTCGCATCCCTCCCCACCATCCGCACATCAGGACATACAGCGCGTCTTGCGGAGCCTGAGTCTTCTCAGTCTCGCTCCGCAGGGCGTGTTTTTTTGTGCGCTGCAACAGGTCGGGTTGGATGATGTGAATATAGACTTGAATATTTACTCATCTTTGCGCTGATGAACATCGGCCAACTCTTGTCGGCGAACTACACGGTCAATCAGGCGGTGCAGCAGTTGGACTACGCCGCCTTTGCGCGCAATGAGACGACAGTGCGTGCCAGAGAGGAGTGCCGTCAGGTGACCACCGCTGGCGCGGCCAACAGCCCGTGCGCCGACGTGATTGCGGTGGCAGCCGCGATACTCCGCACGAACCTCCGCGACGTGCGTGGGCTACGTGGGGGTGCGGACGCCATTGAACCGCTTGTTCGCAGTACCGCATGGACGGTGCTGCCCAACGGGGGGAATTGCACCGTTCACGGCACGCCCGTTCATAGCCCCCCTGGTACGCCGCTTATCTGCGCGGAGATGCTCCCCACGATGGTGGGAATTGTGGGCTGGGGAGAGTTTCGCCCCCGCATCATCGCCGCCGATGTGCTTGACCAAGGCTTGTAGGGGGATGCGCCTCTTTGCTTCTCGCAGCCCTGCTATCTTCGGATAGGTTCCTGAGATGCCCGAGATGGCCCTCACCCCCCTACCGACGCGGGCGTGGCGGCGGGGCGGGGTTGGCTTAAGTTCCTGGGATGCCCGAGATGGCCCTCACCCCCCTACCCCCTCTCCCGCTTGCGGGAGAGGGGGTAGGGGGGTGAGGGTCAAAGGGCGCATCCCCATCAGGAATTTGTAGGTACCGAAATGTATTTTCTGTCCGCCATAAACCCACAACATGGGAGAGGGGCCGGGGGTGAGGCGATGGCCATGCTCCAAGCCGCGACCACCGGACACCCCGGCATCTGCACGATCCACGCGAACGATGTATTTTTTTTGTTGCGTTTTGGCGGCTTCGCCGCCAAAACGCAACAAAAAAGGCGCTAGTGCAAAAGTCAACCTGTTACATCCTTGGCTCGTATGGCTGTACCGCGAAGGGCGCGAAGAGCGAACATGTAACCTCAGCGCGCATGCATCGCTTCGCGCTCTTCGTCTCATGCGCGGTACAACCAAACCGTGTATAGTGCAACGGGGCTTGGCCCTAAAAAACAAAGGGTGGTTCGGAGGGGCCATGCCCCTCCGAACCACCCTTTGAATACTATGATAGTCGCGGCACGCCGCTGCCCGACCTCTGGGGGCTGATCCAGGCTGCCCACCAGTCCCAGGTGACGGTGCTGGTCAACATGTACGGCATGGGCCAGTCGCTGCTGAATGAAGCGCGCCTCTTGGGCCTCACGACGGTCACTGAGCGCGATGCGGCGGCGGTAACGGCATGGATCGGGCAGGCGATGGGCGTCACGGCGCGGGCCTCTGGCGGGCGTGTCCCCATCCTCGCCGTCGGCGCGGCCAAGGGCGGCATCGGCAAGACCTTTGTGACCTGTCTCTTGGCGGAGGGGATGCGGCGGCGCGGCTTCAATGTGCTGGTGTGGGATAGCGACATCTCCAACCCGGGCCTCGTACCGGCCTTCCGGATTCCGAATAGCTCGCCATCCTATCTGCATCTGATCCAGCGTGGCGCGGCCCACTGGAACCCCACGGGGATTACGCCCTTCATCTTCCAGCCCGACCATACGCGGGGCGGCAACGCGGGATGGGGCGAGATTGATTTTCTCGTGGGGTCACATACCGTCGCACGGGTGGAGAACGACGTGCGCCTCCCTGACTGGCAAGGGCTGTACGATGGGGTGGCGCAACTGGATGCGTATGATCTGGTGATCATCGATACCCCGCCCGACTACCTGCGGCGTCCCTATGCGACCCATACGCTGATGAAGGGGGGCGTGGTGGTGTTGCCCTGCCCGCCCGGAGCGCGGGAGCGCATGGGCGTCGCCCATATGCTCGACCATCTGCGCGAAACGGCGCCCGACCGGCTGAACCGCTGTTCGATCCTCACCGCGCCCCTTCCCATGCCCACCATCGGCGCGTGGGCGGCATTCGTCGGGCGCATGCGCGGCGAAAACGTGGACGTGCCGGCACCCAATACCTCGGTGGGGTCGTTGGCCTCGGATCGGGCGGCATGAGGGCGGCTGCTTGTTCTACCGCAGAGGGCGCAGAGAGCGCAGAGGATGGTTTCGGATCGGCGTATGTCCTCACCTCTGCGTTTCTCTACGGTGAAAAAAGCAGAGGGGGCAGAGGATGATTTCGGATCGGCGTATGCCCTGAACTCTGCGTTCTCTGTGTTCTCTGCGGTGAAAAAAGCAGAGGGGCGCAGAGGATGATTTCGGATCGGTGTATGCCCTGATCTCTGCGTTTCTCTGCGTTCTCTGCGGTGAAAACAGAAGGAATACAACGTGACCACAGGAGTCTTACGAGTCGTAGAAGATGGCGGTCTGGGCTCGCTTATCGGGACGCCAGCCGGTGGTGGGGTGGCGGGGGCGTTCGTTCGCTCGCCGGATCTGTTGCGGGCGGTGCGGGATCTGTTGCTGGATGAACTGCCCAAGGAGTTGATCGACCCGGTTGCGCCGTCGGCGGCGCGCAATGCGGCGGTGCTGACCGTGCTGCGTCGTGCGATTGGTGAGCAGATTGAGGCGGGGGAGGGGGCGCTGCGGGCCGTGCCAACCGATGAGGCGACCCTGCTCGGCCTCTACCGCGATTCGCTCGGTTGGGGGCCAGCTCAGGTCTACCTCGATGACGAGCGCATCCAAGAGATCAAGATCAATGGCACCCAGATTTTGGTGCAGGAGGACGGGGCCGATTTTGTCTGCGTGCCGGAACGCTTCAGCGACCCCAAGCAGGTGTTGGATCGCGCCCAGGTGCTGGCCAGCCAGTTCCGCGTCGCCCTCGATGCGGTGCGCCCACAAGGCACGCTGCCGTTACCCCACGGCACGCGCATGCACGTCACCATTCCGCCCTGCACGCCCCACCAGCAGGCGCTGGTCTGTATCCGGCGTGGGCGGCGCTATGCATGGGAACTCGACGACATCCTGCGGCGCGGGGGCTTCAATGAGGCGATTCACGCGCTGTTGCTGCTCTTCGCCCGCGCCAAATGCTCCTTTCTCATCGCGGGCGAAACCGGCTCCGGCAAGACGGCCCTCTTGGAGAGCATCATCAATTCGTGGCCAGGCACGCCCCATGTGATCACGATTGAAGATAACACCTTGGAGATTATGGTGCGCCACGAGGCGTGGACCCGCGAGTTGGTGCAGACCGCCTATGAACCTACCGCCTTCGGGCGGGCCGCGAAGGAGGCGCTGCGCCAAACGCCGACCATTGTGGCCCCCGGCGAAATTCGGGCGGACGAGGCGGGCGCGGTGCTGACGATTGCCGTCAGCGGCCACGCGATCATCTCCACGCTGCACGCCAAGAGTTGCCTCGCAGCGATCCAACGCTTTGCCGACTGTGCCGCCATGCCGGGGGCGTATGTCTACGACGGACGGCGCGACAACGCGCTCGAAGATGCCTGTGACAACCTTGAGGTCGTGATTCACGTCGAGAAGATGGCCGGGCGGCGCTTCATCAGCGAAATCGTGCTGCTCGACGGCAGCGAGCCGCGCACGGCGAACACGCCGCTGCGCCCGCGCCTCGTGCCGGTGGCGCAGATGCGCGTGAGTGAGCAGGGGCAGATCGTCTGGGATACCTTGGTTCGCGCTGAGGGCGACACGCTGGAGTGGCAGGATGGCGTTGACCGCACGCCGAAGGGTTTGAATCAAAAGCTCTTGCTCTTGCGGGCAGCCGGGCGGGTACGGGCCGCGCCGACGACGCGAGCGGCGGTAGACGAGGCGCTGCAACGCGCTCACGAACTCGTGCTGGCGGGGCAGATCGATGCGGCGATGCACGCCTTAAGGCGGGCCTGGGCCGACCGGCGCGATCCTCTGCTCGTTGGGGCGATGGCCCGCACGCTGGAGGCGGAACCGCAGCGCATGGCGTCCGCATCTGCCGCCAGCGAACAGCACGCCGAGGTAGTGCAGCGCCTGCTCGATGCCCGCTGGTGGGGCGAAGCGCGGGCCGAGCTTGACCACGCCCAAGCCGACCTGGTGACCGTCGCGGCGCTCACGCCGGCAGGCCGCTGGGAGCGCATGGCGGCACAGATCACCGTCGGCTTGGAGCATGACCGCGACCTCTTGGCGCGTGCCCGCACGGCCCGCAGCGCCCTCCAGCGCGGCACGCATCCGCAAGAGGTACTCACCCTCTTGGGGGCCAATACCGTGGGTTCCTGCTCGCCTGACGCGGGCATGGAGGCATTGACCGTGCGCCGCGATGCGTTGCGCCAGTTGATCCAGATGGGCGAAGGCGAAGGCGGCAAGGACGCCTTGGCCGCGACGGAGGCCCAGATTGCGGCGTTGCACGCGCAGGGGCAAGGGAAGCCGATAGCCGATAGCCGATAGCCGATAGCCGATAGCCGATAGCCGATAGCCGATAGCCGATAGCCGATAGCCGAT
>NZ_NQWI01000075.1 GCF_002532535.1 Candidatus Viridilinea mediisalina | reverse complement strand
GCTGCAAAGTGCTCTGAAACCGATGGTTTCAGACGTAGTGCCGACTTTAGTCGGCATCCGGGGGTTGTCGGCGACCTCAGCCGACTAAAGTCGGCACTACCTATGACGCAAGCTGCAAAGTGCTCTGAAACCGATGGTTTCAGACGTAGTGCCGACTTTAGTCGGCATCCGGGGGTTGTCGGCGACCTTAGCCGACTAAAGTCGGCACTACCTATGACGCAAGCTGCAAAGTTTCCTAAAACCGTCCCTAATAACCGCGTTTTTTGTTCCGTTGTGGCGGCGAAGCCGCCACAACGGAACAAAAAACGCGGTTTGGGGCGTAGCCCCAAACTGTTGCCGCAAGGCGTCATACTAACGTACAACCAGCGGCAAGAAGACGTGTTGGCGCTGTTGCTCAAGGGTGGTGCTGCGAATGATCCAGCGGTAGCTGGGTGGGTTGGGTTCGACGTTGCCAGCACGATCAATGGCACGAACGTGCAGGACGTGGTTGCCGGTCGGGAGGTCGTTGAGCGTGTGGGGGCTGGTGCAGGTTTGGAAGGGGGCGTTGTTGAGCGAACACTCGAAGCGGGCAATGCCGCTGCCGTCGCCGTCGCTGCCACTGAACTCGAAGCGGGCTGTGCGGCTGGTGGTTTGATTGTCAGGGCCGCTTAGGATTGTAGTCCTCGGCGGGCTGACATCCTTGATGATCCGCACGAATTCGGTGGCGTCGCGGTTGCCTACTGCGTCGGTCTGCGAGACCCTGACGCTGATTTCGCTGCCGTCGGGTAGGTTGCGTAGGTTGAAGTTGGTGCTGTAGACCCCGCCGTTGCAGCCGACGGTTGCGTTGAGGCTGCCCAGTTCGACCACAACGTCGCCCTCGCCCTCGCTGCACGTTCCGCTGACGGTGTAGCGTCCAACGTTGCTGGCGTTGATCGCTTCGAGTGTGTTGATGGTGATCCGAGGTAGCACGACATCCTTCACCACGGTGACTTCAGAGCGCCCAAGTTTGCCGAGTACGTTGGTCTGGTGGGCGCTGATGGCGATCTTGTCGCCATCGGGGATGCCGTGCAGATCGAGGGTGATGCTGAAGTTGCCTGCGTTGCAGGGCACCACCACACTGAAGGTGCCGACCTTGACCGTTACGTCGCCCGCGTCATTGGCGCAGGTTCCGGCAATGGTGTAGCTGCCCGCGTTGGCGGCGTTGATCGGGCCGAGGGGCGTGATGCGTACAGCCGGGGGGCTGGCGTTGTAGACGACGCTGAAGCTGTCGCCGGTAAGATTGGGGTTGCCCGCCGCGTCGCGGGCCACGTTGGCCCCAATGGTGACGGTGACTGGCCCCTCGTTCTGCGGCGTGAGCCTGAAGCTGTAGTTGGCCCCACTGCCCGTGAAGTTGCTCACGCTGGCATTGGTCAATGTGAGGTCATTGGCGCTGAAGCCGAAGACCTGCTCGCTAAAGCTGACCGTGAAGGGCATCGGGCTCACGTCGGTCGGGTTGCCGACGGTCGAACTGATCCGCAGTGTGGGGGCGGTGTTGTCTACGTTGAAGCTGGCACTCGGCCCGGTCGCAGGATTGGGGTTGCCTGCCGCATCATGGGCCGCGCCTTCCATGATGCTAATGTCCAGCATCCCGTCGCCCGTGATCGCATCAAGGGTGACCGTAAAGGTGGGGCCGTTGCCGCTCACCGCGACGGTCGCGGTGGCGCTGCCGGTAGCGTTGAGGCTCAGGTGCTCCGCATTGAAGGCGTAGCGTTCAGCCCCCGTAAAGATCACGGTGTAGGTGACCGGGCCGCTGTTGGTGAGTTCCAGTGAGGGTGGGCTGATACTCAGCGTGGGTGCGGTGTTATCAACCGTAACTTCGACGCTGGGGCCGACGGCGAGGCTGGGGTTGCCCGCCGCATCGTGGGCGAAGCCGGCCCCAAGGCTGATGCTGAAGCTGCCGTCGCCACTCAGGTTCTCGATGCGTACCGTCGGGTTGGCGCTCGTGCCCTCAAGCACCACAACCTCGCCACTGACTCCCGCGCTCGGCGTGAAGCTCACGTCGTCTGGCGTCAGGTTGATCTCTGCCGCCTCAGCAATGCTAATCGGGAAGTCCACTGGCCCCTGGTTGGTCAAGGTCAGCGCTGGGGTGCCAATGCTCACAGTGGGTGGCGTATTATCCACCGTGAAGCTCTCACTCGGCCCTGCGCCTTCTGCCTCATTGCCAGCGGCATCGCGGGCCGCCCCAGCGGTCACACTGATCGCCAGGGTTCCATCGCCACTGATGTCATCCAGCGTAACTATGAAGCTGGGGCCCTCACCACTGAGCGCCAGGGTCGCACTGGCGCTGTCAGTAGCAGTGAGGCTGACATGTTCCAAGCCAAAGCTATACGCTTCAGCCCCCTCAAAGCTCACCGTGTAGCTCACAGGCCGATGGTTGCTCAGTGCAAGCGACGGGGCGCTGATGCTCACCGTGGGGTCAACCACATCTTTGAAGCTGGTTGCAGTGGCGTACCCCACATTCCCGGCGCTATCGCTCTGTTCGGCCCTGATGCTAATCGGCCCATCAGGCTCATTGCTGAGATCAAGGGTGGTGCTGTAGTTACCACTCGCGCAGGGCGTCTCTTGGCTGACCGCGCCAATACTCACGGTAACGGCGCTTGCGGTTGGGTCACAGGTGCCCTCCACCGCGTAATTGGTCACAGTGCTCCGATTGACCGGCAGTGCTGGTGCAATGCTCACGATGGGCGCCGTGGTGTTGTACTCGATACTGAGCGGCGCACTGGCCTCATTGGGATTACCGGCGGCATCATTGACCACGCCCGCCCCAATGGTGATCGTAATCAGCCCTTGGTTTTCAGGCACAAGGTAGATGCTATAGGCAGCCCCACTGCCCGTCAAGGTGATCAGGGTGGCGTTCTCCAACGTAACACTCGTAGTCACAAAGCCGCTCACCGGCTCGCTAAAGCTGACATCAACCGGAACAGGGCTAACATTGGTGGGACTAGAGAGCGTCGTGCTGAGGGTGACCGTGGGTGCGGTGGTGTCAATCAGGATGGTATGCTCACCACTGGCCGACCAGGTTCCGGCCTCGTTGCGCTCCTGTACATAGAGCGTGTGGGTGCCCTCGTCGAGCGCCGTGGTGGGGCTAAAACTGGTGGTGCTGGTTTCGGATTCCGCAGAGAGATCAGGGTCATTGAGGCGATGACGGAAGAAGCCATTGCCGCCGCCGCCTGGTTCCCAACTCCACGTAGGCCGCGTGTTGTTGGTGGGCGTCTCGCCCGTGACAATGGGCCGGTTGGGTATACTGATATCAATCACAATCTCATGGGAACCGCTCTCCGACCAATTGCCCACGGTGTCGCGCTCCTGCACATAGAGGATGTGCGCGCCTTCACTGAGCTCCGTCTCAGGCGTAAAGCTCGTGGCATCGGTTTCGGGTTCCGCAGAGAGATCAGGGTTATTGAGGCGATAGCGGAAGAAGCCAGCGCCCTCGCCGCCGCCAGATTCCCAACTCCAAGCAGGCATCGTATTGTTGGTGGGCGTCTCGCCCGTGACAATCGGCGGATTGGGTGCAGTGTTATCTACATCGAAGGAGGCACTCGGCCCAGCGGCGCTACTCGGATTACCTGCAAGATCAGTTGCGCCACCAGCAGCCACCCTAATGCTGAGGGTGCCATCGCCACTGATCGCATGGATGGTGACGATGTAGGTCGGGCCGCTGCCGTCTAGCATAACGCTCCCAGTAGCCGTGCCGGTAGCCTCAAGGCTAATCTGGCTCACGGTGAGGTTGTGGGTATTGGCGTCGGCAAAGCTCACCGTGTAGGTGACCGGGCCGCTATTGGTGCGAATAAGCGACGGGGCGCTGATGCTAGTGCTGGGTGGGACGGTATCCTTGAGGGCACTAGCGGTCACCGTGCCCGTATTGTTGGCCGCGTCGGTCTGGCTGGCAGTGATGCTGATGGAAGCGCCATCAGGCACACTACTCACATTGAGCGTAAGGCTAAAGCTGCCAGCGCTGCACGCCGCAGTGCCAGGCACACTCCCGACCGTCACACTGACCGTACCGGCACTCGCGTCACACGTACCACTCACGGTATAGCTCGCCGCGTTGGCCACATTGATCGGCGTAGGCGTGGTGATATTCACAATGGGCGCCGTGGTGTTGTACTCAATACTGAGCGACGCACTGGGCTGATTGGGATTACCGGCGGCATCATTGGCCACCCCCGCCCCAATGCTCGCCGTGACCAGCCCTTCGCTCTGTGGAATCATGTTGAAGCTGTAGGAGGCACCACTGCCCACAAAATCGCTCAGGGTGGCATTGATTAGGCTCACATCAGTGGCTGTAAAGCCGCTCACCGGCTCGCTAAAGTTCACCGTTACCGGAATAGGACTAACATTAGTGAGGCTAGGGCTGGTAGTGCTGAGGCTCACCGTGGGCGGAGTGGTGTCAACCTCAATGGCGAAACTACCACTGGGCGACCAGGTCTCGGCAGCGTTGCGCTCCTGCACATAGAGCGTGTGGATGCCCTCGTCGAGCGGTGCGGTAGGGGTAAAGCTAGTAGCGTTCGTCTCGGTTGCCCCCGTAGAAAGATCGGAGTCATTGAGGCGATAGCGGAAGGTGCCATTACCGCCACCCTGTGCTGTCCAACTCCAAGTGGGCGTCGTGCTATTGGTAATATTCGTCGTACTGGTGACAATCGGCGCATTGGGTACGCTGGTGTCGATCACAATCTCAAGGAAACCACTAGCCGACCAATTGCCCGCCAAGTCACGCTCCTGCACATAGAGGATGTGCGAACCATCGCTGAGATCTGTCGTAGGGGTAAAGCTCGTGGCGCTGGTTTCGAGTTCCGCAGAGAGATCAGAGTTGTTGAGGCGATAGCGGAATCTGCCATCGCCGCCTCCACCGCCTGACACCCAATCCCAGGTTGGCCGTGGGTTGTTGGTAGGAGTAGTGCCTGTGACAATGGGCGAACCGGGCGGAATCTGATCCACCGTCACCGCCGCACTGGGCCCACTCGGCTCATTGGGCGTGCCAATCGCATTGAACGCAATTCCCGCCGCAATACTGATGGTGAAGGTGCCATTACCCACCAAGTTGTCAACGGTTACGCTTGGATTGGCGGTTGTGCCATTAACCACAGCAATGTCGCCAGTAACAGAAGCACTATTGATACTCACCCCCGCAGGCGTCAAACTGACGGTAGTGGCATTCGTAAACGTCATGGGGAAGGTCACCGGCCCACTGATCGTAAGCTCGCTTGAAGGTGGGCCAAGTGTAAGCCCCACCGGCGCATTATCCACCGTAAAGGGATCACTCGGCCCCGCAGCAGGGCTAGGATTACCCACAGCATCCAAGGCGGCCCCAGCGCCCACACTGATCCGCAGCGTCCCATTGCCCGTAATGGCACTGATGGTAACCACAAACTCCGAGCCACTACCAGAGACCGTCGCGGTGCCGGTGGCATCGCCCGTGGCAGTGAGCGTCACAAAGGTGTCATCAAAGGGATAATCAGACGCCCCCTCAAAACTCACCGCGTAGGTCACCGGATCGGTACTCGTCATGCTCTGCGAAGGGCCAGTGATGGTGATGGTGGGCGGCGTATTGTCTACCGTGAAGGTCGTACTGGTCGCACCGGGGGCAAAGTTACCCGCAGCATCACTCGCCGCGCCCGCCGCGATACTGATGCCCAGCGCACCATCACCTGTGATACCACTAATCTCAACGAGAAACTCCGGGCCACTACCGAAGATCGTCACGGTGCCAGTGGCGCTATCTGTAGCATTGAGGGTGACCGTCGCAGGCGTAAAGTTGTATATCGTGGCATCAGTGAAGGTCACCGTGTAGGTCACCGGGCCAGTGTTGGTGGCAGTGGCAGAAGGATCGCTGATGCTCACGGTGGGCGGCGTATTATCCACATCAAAGGTGGTACTCGGCCCTACCGCCGGGCTAAGATTGCCCACGGTATCACTAGCGGCGCCCGCCGCAATACTGATACCCAGCGCACCATCACCTGTAATGCCACTAATCTCAACCAGAAACTCTGGGCCACTACCGAAGATCGTCACGGTGCCAGTGGCGCTATCTGTAGCATTGAGGGTGACCGCCGCAGGCGTAAAGTTGTATATCGTGGCATCAGTGAAGGTCACCGTGTAGGTCACCGGGCCAGTGTTGGTGGCAGTGGCAGAAGGATCGCTGATGCTCACGGTGGGCGGCGTATTATCCACCGTGAAGGCGGCGCTATCGGTAGCGAGGCTCAAGTTACCCACAGGATCGGCAGCAACCCCGGCAGCCACGCTGATACTGAGCGTGCCGGTGCCCACAATGTCGCTGATCGTCACCACGAAGTCGGGGGCGCTACCCGTGACCGCCACGCTGCCGGTGGCCGTGCCGCTGGTATTCAGGGTCACATCAGTATTGGTAAAGGTAACAGTCGTAGCCCCATCAAAATTGACAGCGTAGGTGACGGGGCCGCTGTTGGTAATGGACAAGGAGGGAGGGCTGATGGTGACCGTAGGCGGCACACGGTACACGTCATAGACTTGGCCGGTGAAGTTGCCATTACCCAGTCCCATGCCACCAAGCGGCACCGGAGGAGTGTCATTGGTCTGAATGGTGTCATTGTCCACCAGATTGAGCCCAATGGTACCCACTGCTTCCTGTGTAGCCACCTCGACCAGCCAGGTGGTGCCACTACCACTCACGTCACTGATGCTTGAACCAACCTGCCCATCCGTGAGGATCATAGCAAAATCGCCCGCATCAACCCCTGTGACCGGCATGTTAAAGGTGACGGTAAAGCCAACCGTAGCCGCATTGGTGGGATTCGCGCCAGCGCGATTGATTGACAGCACCGCAGGCAGAGCTTCATAGGCACCCATATCCACCGTAGTGCCAATGATGCGCGGGTTGCCCGCAAGATCAGTGGTGACACCACTAGGAATGAGCGCATTATCGCCAAAATTCACCGCAGGCGAACTAGGCTGAAGACGATAGTCGCCGGTGTCTGTTGGGGCGCTGCCCGCCGCAATGGGGTTGACAAAGAGGGGATCGCTATCGAGATTACCTGTACCAGGATAGCCGCCCTGTACAATGCTGTAGCTTACAGTAGGTGTATCCCCGCCAATGTTGGCGGCGGTACCACCGAGGTTCCCCCAGATAATGCTATTGCGAACAGTAGTACTGCTTCCACCCCAACTTACAATCCCCCCGCCCCAATTGGCAGCACGGTTACCGCTGATTGTCACATTGGTCAACGTAGGATTACTATTGTTGTTCGCAATCCCAGCAGCATTAAACGACACAAAATTACCACTGATTAGCACATTAGTGAGGGTTGGGTTGCTTGCTGCGTTAAAGATAGCACCGCCCTCACGGGCTTGATTGCCACTGATGATGACATTGGTGAGGATTGGATGACTCCCCCCTTCGTTAAACAACGCACCACCAAAGCCTAAGCCTTCGGTTACAATTTCGGTTCGGTTATCAAGCAACAGCACATTACTAATGACGGGGCTACCGGCCCAGTTATAGATGCCCCCACCGCCCCGCATTGCATGGTTATTGCGAACGATCAGATTGCGGAGGGTCGGCGAACCATTACTATTGCGAATACCCCCCCCACGATTAGTTGTGAAATCCTCATTGGCATTACCACCCGTAATCGTAAAGCCATCAAGGATCGCGCTGTTATTGAGGGCATTACCAAGTACAACATGGAAACTATTGTCGCTCACATCACCCGGCGTACCAATATCGCCCGTCAGGGTTACCACATTGGTGACCCAATCACGATCCTCGCGGGCTGTCTCAGTGCCAGCAAAGCCGCCGTAGAGCGCAACATTATTGCGGAGCACAAAGCTATCGGCGCGAGCATTGCCAGGGGCGTAGGTACCCGTAGCCACCCAGAGCTCTTGGCCCGCTTGGGCATTGGCCAGCGCAGCGGCGAGGTCACGCGCATTCTGCCAACTCCCCCCTGCGCCCGTGCCACCCGGGCGCACATAGATCACCGGCTGCCACTCAAAGGCCCCTATGTCCACCGTGCCACCTATAGTGCGCGGATTGCCATCCAGGTCAGTTGTGAGGTCACCAGGCACAAAGTCATTACTTCCCGCATTGATCGCCGGAGAGATGCTCTGCAAGCGGTAGTTGCCAGCGGCGGTGGGAGCACTACCAGGAGCAACAGGTGCGATGAACTGGGGATTCAGAGCGAGATTGCCAGCCCCGGCCCCAGCCCAACCGCCCTGCACAATGCTGTTATTCACGACAGGCGTAGAAGCAGCTCCACCTGTACTTATAATTTGGCCTCCGACATTGTCCCAGATGATACTATTACGAATATTTGGGTTGCTGTTACCATAATTCTCAATACCACCGCCACTTGCAGGGGTGTCGTTCGTGCGATTACCGCTAATCGTTACATTGATCAATGTGGGGCTACTATTGGTATCATTAGAAATACCGCCACCCGCATTAACAGCAACATTACCACTAATAACAACATTGATCAGTGTGGGACTACTATTATTATTATATATGCCCCCGCCAAAATCAGTGACTTGATTATTATGAATAATGAGATTACGCAGTGTCGGGCTGCTGTTGGTATTGCGGATACCACCGCCGTTACGATCATTCGCAGCACCAGTATCCATATTGCCGCCAGTAATCGTAAAACCATCAAGAACTGCGGTTGCATCAAGACCAATGTTATTGATTACATTCAAACTATTGCCAGCTAACGTACCACTCTGATTAATATCGCCACTCAGCACCGTCACATTGGCGCGCCAATCTCGCTCCCCAAGGAGTGTCTCGTTACCCGCAAAGCCGCCGTAGATCTCGACACCATTACGCATAGCAAAACTATTCTCACGGGCTGCACCGGGGTAGTAGGTTCCCGCCGCCACCCAGATCTGATCGCCAGGATTCGCAACAGCGAGCGCCTCTTGGAGGTCGGCATAGGCATTGACCCACGAAGAGCCATCGTTCGAGCCGCCGACCACATTCGCATTAACGCGGAGGATCGTACTCTGTGCCAACACCGACTTAGGCGGCACAAGCGCAAAGAGGCTCAACACCAGAACCAGAATCAACCAGAACGAAAAGCCATTCTGCACCTTTGGGCTTTTGCTGCGCTGGGACTGCATGGCTGTACTCCTGACACGAATACGGGTAGAGGGGTAAGAAAATAGTAACGAAGGAGATAGGAAATAGGGGGTAGAACCTCGTTGTTGCATTCCTTTGCGCTCTTTTGCGGCAATGAATACTTGTTCTGTCCGCCCCCAACGTAGCGCCACTACATACCTGAAAATAGTACGCTATTGTACCATGCTCAGTAGTGCAAAGGGATGACGATTGAGTCATGTTGTATGGCAGGGCTACTACCGGCTATGCCCGCGTCCATTCGCTGAGCCGGAAGCCTGCTTCGCGCAGCATGCGGAAGACGTTGGCGGTGTAGACGCCGATGAACTCCTGCGGGCCTTTGGCGCGTACTAGCATCTCCATGGCGGCCATGGCCATTTGGCGGCGCATCTTGGGGTAGTAGAGGCAGGAGTGGACAACCTGGTTGTAGAGGCCGAGCCAGTAGATGTAGCGGCGGACCAGTTCGGTGTCGGTGGCGGCGGCTATCTGGCGTTGCATGTCGGCGCTGAGGTTGTGGCGGGCCATAAAGACGTCTACGGCGTCGAGGTGCAGGGTGCGGATGGTGGCGAGGGTGGGAATCAGGCTCTGTGGTAGCGCCGCTGCTGCGTTGCTGATCACCCGTTCCAACAGGTTCAGCACTGGTTCGGGGTAGTAGAAGCCGACCGCGCCCAGCCCGGCTACGATGCGCTCAACGAGGCGCTGGTCGTTGCGTAAGAGGCCGTCTTGCAGCATGAGTTCGATCAGGGGCATGGTTTGGCCTAGTTTGCCGTAGGCCAAGCCCAAGGGTAGCAAGAGTAGATCGGAGATGCGCTGGAGGATGCTGGGGCTTTCGCCATAGACGAGGGCAGCGTGTTCGCTGAACATGCGCTCGGTCAGTTGTTCAACCAGGGGGATCCATGTGGCGGGGGTGTTGGGCAGCAGCACCGAGAAGCTGATCAGTAGCCAAAGGCGGCCTTCTGCCGGGAGACGGGCCCAGAGGGTTTGGAGCAGCGGCTCGGTTTGGGGCAGGTCGGCAGCGGCATGGATGGCGATCTGCGTGCTCGCTACGAGGTTGAAGAAGAGATTGTCGGAGCGCAGCATGTTTTCCAACTCGCCCTGGTAGGGCGCGAGGGGTGTTGCCGGGTCGAAGAGCGGGGCAACCCGCATGAGAATCGCCCGTTCGCTCATGGGGACGGCGAAGAACTGCTCCACCGGCACCACTTCGGCCATGAGCATGGTGTCGAGAATGGGCTGCGAGAAGGCGTTGGCTACCGCTTGGAAGATGAGGTCTTCGATGGTTTTGCCAAAGACGCCGGTGTTGATCAGATCAAGATGGAGGCGCTGGCGCGCCAGTTCGTAGTAGAGTTCAACTGTGGTATCGCGCACATCGGCCCGTTCGGGATGGTTGATGTAGATTACCACCGAGAGCTCAAAGAAGAGTTCCAGCACGTTGCGGAGATCGCGTAGTGCTGTGGGCCCCACGCCAGCCACCAGGTCGCGCAGCAGCCCATAGGTGAAGCTTGGGTTGGCCCGCCAGATCATGTAGAGCGTATCGCGTACAACGCGACGCAGTGCCACTTCGTTGCGCCGGGCCGCCCAGAGGAAGACTTCGCGTGCAGGTGCGCCCAGGTAGTAGGCGGCCTTGAGGGCGGTGCGGCGCACTTCGTCGCGCTCGCGCTGGCAGAGTTCCTTGATTAACTCAAGGGCCGGTTCAGCTTCGTCGGCATGCAGTTCAACTAGGCAGCGTGCAATCAATTCGCGCAGCTCAATATCGGATGAGGCGGCCAGTTCGGCGAAGGTTTCGGGACGCCGGGTGATCAGCAGGATGATGCGCGCAATCTCGAACGCGGGGGCGAAGCTACGGGCTTGGGCCATGAGTTCACTGATCACCTCGGGCAGCCCGCGTTTGCCACCAGGGGCGCGCAGCAGGTGACGCGCCAGCACATAGGCCCCCAGTTCGCCATAGGCAAAACCGACCAACTCGCCACTGAAGAGATCGCCGCTCAGTTCGGTGAGAATCCCGGCATCCAGCAGGCGAATATAGGTCGAATCGGGCTCATCGCTGAGCAGTTCGTCGCGCAGCAGGGTATTGCGAGCCAACTCGCGCAAGGGCGCATTGAGTTGGCCCCGGCGCAGCAGTTCAGCGGCCAACTCTTCAATAAAGAGATGTTCACGGCGCTGGCGCACACGCTCATCATAAAAGCGCCGCAAGAGGCCCAGGCTCAAACCTTGCCCCGCGAGTACCAGGGGGCCATTGCGGTAACTCTCGGCAACGAGACGCAGCATCAAGGGCATGCGTAGCCGCTCGCGCAACGCGGGGGTCAATTGTTCAAAGCCGGTCTGAAGCTGAAAGAAGCTGCGGTAATGCGGATACGCCTCCGCCAGATCGCGGGGCGTAAAGGGGCCAAGGGTGAGATGGGGTGAGCCATCGCTCGCCTGGTGATAGGCGCTCCAAAAGAGGCGAGTGGCCCCGGCGCGTTCCAACTGGCCCCAGGCTGCTGTGCTACAACTAGCAACAATCCGCAGCCACGGGCCACTGACGCGGCCAGCCAGGGCATCGAGTTGGCGCAGCAGATCGGCGGGGCCGGACTGGGTTCCGCTGCGATACTCATTGAGCGCATCGAAGATGATCACCAAGCGACGGCGGGCCGCTTCAGCCAAACGAGTAATCTGGCTCAGATCGTGAACCAGGAGATCGGGCGCTTCACGCCCCAGATCACGCGCCAGCTCACGGTCAATCTCAGGGCCAAGCGAACCGCCACAGCGATAAAAGAGTACCGCATCGCCCGCATCGCGCAACCGCGCCGCCCAATGAGTCAACAGACATGTCTTACCCGTACCCGCATCACCAAGCAGCAGCAAAGCCCCGGCCCCGCCCGCAAGAAACGCCGCCAACTCACCCTCAGCCTCACGGCGGGCCACATAGAGATCGGCGAGGTAGGGGCCAAGGCGGCGAGGCGTACCATGCAACTCGCGCAGCACCGGCTCGGCTTGGGCGCGGGCCGCAGCACGAACCTGCTCCCAACCGACACTAATCGGGCGTTCAACCGGGGCACGGCTACTGGCTGGCACCAGTGGCACCAAAGGCGTTGGAGCCACCACCGTCTCGACGTCCTGCGCGGGCAAAGGGGCCGCAGGCGGCGCTTCTAGGGCGGCACGCATCAGGGTAGCCGAAGCGAGGCGCGCATTGCGCTGGAGAGCCATCCCCAGCGCAATCGTCCTACTCAGCACCAGCGGCACCTCGGGGCGCAGTTCATGGGGCGGGCGCAACGGATCGGGGCGACCTAACAGCAGCGCATCGGCGCGATTGGGCGCACTCGGCGGCGGATGATCGGTCAACAGATGAAAGAGAGTCGCACAGAGCGAATAGACATCAGAGCGCGGCTCGGTGCCACTGCCCTCAATCTGCTCAAGGGGCGCATACTGCAAGGTATAGCCAAAAAAACTAGCGGGACTCCCGGTGGCATAGCCCTTCGCCAAGCCAAAATCGAGCAGCACCACCTGACCTTCGGGGGTCAACTTGATATTTTGGGGCTTAATATCGCGGTGCAACACCGGCGGATTGCGGGTATGCAGATAATCGAGCGCATCAAGCAACTGAAGCGCCCAGGTCACCACATCCTTCGCGGGAAAGGGACCACCGTGGCGCGCCTGGAGTGCAGCGAGATCAGCGCCACCAAAAAACTCCATCACCAAAAAGCGCCCGGCCTCATCACGGAAATAGTCAATCACCTTCGGCAGTGCGGGATGGCGCAACGCAGCCAAAATCTGAGCCTCGCGCTCAAAGGCCTCAGCATTCTCAGTCGTATCACCGAGCATCTGCTTAAGGGCAACCGTATTGCGCAAGCGCCGATCCAGCGCCTCATAGACCGCACCCATCCCACCGCGCCCAATCAAGCGGACAATCTGGTAGCGTTGTTGAATGAGGGAACCGGGTTCGAGCATAGGAAGGGGTTAGGCTGATAGGCAATAATGCAGCGCACCTCTCGTGCTACGGCCCATTGTAGCACAGGGGGAAGCGCAACGCCCTCAACGCCAAACGGAGCCATGAACCCGTGCGGGGATGGCTTCAGCAATGCGCTATCAGCGTTACCGTCGTAGTGCCGACTTTAGTCGGCATCCGAGGGATGCCTGCGACCTCAGCCGACTAAAGTCGGCACTCCGTCGGAGGCCAAACTGTAAAGTATCCTGAAACCTGCCATAAGGAAAGGTTTCAGGATACTTTACAGTCTTGAGGCATCCAAGGCGTTCTGAAGCCTCAGCCCTATTTCCTATTTCCCGCATCCTTCCCTTAGGCTCCAAAGAAATTGCGGTTCTTCTCAACGAAGCTCGTAAACTGATCAGGAACCGAGTCATCGGCAAAGATGGCCTCAACCGGGCATTCTGGCTCACAGGCACCGCAGTCAATGCACTCGTCGGGGTTGATATAGTACTGATCTTCGCCCTCATAGATGCAATCCACCGGGCAAACGGCCACACATGCAGCGTCCTTGGTTCCGATACAGGGTTCAGCGATAATGTACGGCACAGGTTTCTCCTTCAGCAACTCAACGGGTAAGTGGTTCGTAGACAGATTACTATGCTTAGGGGCAACTGTCTACAACTTTTGTCCCATTGGGATGCTTTTAGGAAGCTGCATTCACCTGAAGTACCTGCTGCCAGGCGGCTTCAACTTGGGCGCGGGTGGCTTGTTGGTCGCCGCTGTTGTCTATGACCACATGGGCATGGGCGAGACGCTCGGCGGGGGCCATTTGGGCTGCGATGCGCCGTTCAGCTTCGGCGCGGCTCATGCCGCGATTGGCAATAAGCCGCTCGATCTGGATCGTGTGCTCGCTGGTGATAACCCAGACTTGGTTGCACTCTGCGACCCAGCCCGATTCGATCAGTTTGATGGCATCGAGTACCACCACTGGACGGCTGAGGCGGCCAAGTCGGGTGGCATAGCCGCCGCTACGCCCGACCTCTGCAATGAATGTGCGGATTTCGGTGCGTACTGCCGGGTGGACGATCTGCTCAAGTTGGCGCAATTTCTCTGGATCACTGAAGACAATGGCACCAAGTTTGCGCCGATCAAGGGCCCCGGTTGGGGCCAGCACCGTGTTGCCGAAGCTCGCCACAATCTGCCGAAAGACGGGGGTACCCGGCTGCTGAAGCTTGTGGGTCACCCGGTCGGCATCAATGGTGCGCGCCCCCAACGAGGCGAGCATCGCCACCACCGTGCTCTTGCCGCACGCAATACCGCCGGTGAGACCGATGAGGTAGGGGATAGCATTGGTCAATGGTTGCGCTCCTCAAGGTTAGGAAAAAGGAAAGAGGAAAGAGGTTTTCGTCATCTACAAAAAAACCTCTGTGTCCTCTGTGCCTCTGTGGTAAAACTCTCCGTCCCTCTCTACACCTCTGCTACCACATAGCCCTGAGCAACTCCAACAACTCCTCTTCGCTGGCAATGCGGGGGTTGTTGAAGATGGCAGGTTCGACAACCGAGAGGGCGGCCAATTCGGGCAGTGCCTCTTCGGGCACATCAAGGTCGCGCAGGCGGATGGGCAGCCCGCAGTCGGCGGCGAGGGTGCGGACTGCGTTGACCCCATCGGCAATCACCTCTTTGTCGCTACGTCCGCCCGCATGGACGCCCATGGCCCAGGCGATGCGCACATAGCGCTCCGAGGCCACGACGCTGTTGAATTGCATCGCGTGGGGCAGAATGAGCGCATTGAGCGTGCCATGGTGAATGTGGTATTTGCCGCCAATGGCGTGGGCAAGGGCGTGTACAACGCCCAAGAGACTATTGGAGAAGGCTAAACCGGCCATAGCCGAGGCCAAGAGCATCTTGCCACGGGCTTCAATGTCGCTACCCACCTGTACAGCATCGCGCAAATGGGTCGCAATCAGATCAATCGCTGCCAGCGCCAGACTATCGCTGAAGGGATTATTCTCAGTGGAGACGTAGGTCTCGATGGCGTGCGAGAGCGCATCCATGCCGGTGGCAGCCGTGAGGCGCGGCGGCAAACTCAAGGTCAATTCTGGATCAAGAATGGCAATATCGGGGTAGAGGTAGCGGCTCACCAGTGAAATCTTGCGGTCATCGGCCTCATCAAGGATGACTGCAATCGAAGTGACCTCACTGCCCGTTCCTGCAGTGGTAGGGATGGCCAGCATCGGCATCAGCCGCCCCGGAATGACATTGTAGCCCTCATAGTCGGCCACACTACCGCCGTGGGTCGCCAGCAGGCGCATGCCCTTTGCGGTATCGAGGGGGCTACCGCCGCCAATGGCAATGATCACATCGCTCGCAGCGGCACGTACCGCCTCCGCGCCGGCCTCGACCACCCGCACCGAGGAGTTGGGCGGAACATCATCAAGTATGCCAACCACCTCGACGCTGCTGGTCAACCCCTCTACGACCGGAGCGAGCAGACCCGCCGCCGCGACGCCCTTGTCGGCCACGACAAAGGCCCGTTTTACGCCCAACTCATCCAATACATCGCCCAACTCGCGGGCCAACCCCGCCTTGTAGAGTACGCGTGCCCCTAAGCTAAACTCAAAATATTCCTGCATACGGACCATCCTTTGGCTCGCTGCGTTAAGAACCTGCTACCATTATACGGGAGTTGTGAAGAGGGGGTTTGGTATACTGTGAGTAGAGGTTGGGCCTCCCCACCCAGTAGAGCCAAGGAGTTCACATTCATGCAACCTTCAAACCAGATCAATCCAGGCTCACTGATCCACGGACGCTATTTGGTGGAGCGCATGGTTGGGCGCGGCGGCATGGGCGCAGTCTATGAAGCCGTAGACCAGCGGCTTGGCAATAAGGTCGCTCTCAAGCAGATGCTGGTGAGCGGGCCGGGCACAACGGCGGCCTTTGAGCGTGAGGCGCGCATTCTGGCGGGCTTGCGCCACCCGGCGCTGCCCCGCGTGATTGACTACTTTGGTGAAACACTGGGCCAATTCTTGGTCATGGAGTTCATCCCCGGTACCGACCTGGGCAAGATGCTTGGCACATCGGGCCAGCCCTTGCCGCTGCACGAGGTCCTCGATTGGGGCGATCAGGCCCTCGCGGCCTTGGAGTATCTTCACAGCCAAACGCCGCCGATTATCCACCGTGACATCAAGCCGCAAAATATCACCTTGACCCCCAAGGGCGAGATTGTGATCCTCGATTTTGGCTTGGCCAAGGGGCTCGTAGAGGGGCAGAACCAAGCGCAGAGCAGTGTGCTTGCCTACACTCCGGCCTATGCGCCGATTGAGCAGATCCAGGGCACGGGCACCAGCCCGGCGAGCGACATCTACTCATTGGCGGCGACGCTCTACCATCTGTTCACGGGCACGCGCCCGCCCGATGTATTGCACCGCTTGGGCGCACGGGCCAGTGGTCAGGCCGAACCGCTCCAGCCTGCCAACAGCCTCAATCCCTTGATCGCGCCAGCATTGGCACAATGGCTGAACCAAGGCATGGCGATCGAAGCCAACCAGCGCTACGCAAGTGCTGGCGCAATGCGCGCAGCCTTGAAGCAACTTCAGCAGGCTGGGAGCGCACCTAGGAGCAGCACCAGCCCGGCCCAAGGACAACCCCCAACCCCAGCAACCCTGGTGCTACCAGTGCCCGGGGCGGCCAACGTGCAGCCGCAGAGCCAAGGGCCGCCGCCCTACCAGAGCCAACCGCCCCTAGCGCCCCCACCGCCCTACCAGAGCCAACCGCCCCCCCCGCCCCACCAGAGCCAGCCGCCGCCCCCGGCGTGGCAGAGCGCCCCAGCAGCACAAGCGCGGCCCCTCTGGCACCTGATTCTGGGGGCTGTTGTGGTTGGCTTTGTCTTCCTCTTCGTCATGCTCGGCGTAGGGGCATGGCTCTTCAACCAGCGCGAGCCTGGCGGCGGGGTTGCCGCAGTGCCTACCGCAACCAGTACCCCCAGTGGCGCAGTTGCCCCAACGGTGCCACCCACGGTGGTTGCAGCGACCCCCGCAGACGGCTTTGTACCTGTGCAACCACCCGATTCGATCATCCCCACCACGCCTCCGACACCGAGCGGCAGCCCTCCTGCCACCTCCACACCAAGTGCTCAAACTGGGCCCAACTTTGGCCCACTAGCGTGGCAAGTTCCCGTGTTTATCACGGCCAGCGACTATGCACCTTCCGGTGTTGATGCGGCAGGCAACATCACCTCCTTTGAACCACAAAATGCGGTTGACGGCCAGACTGACACCGCCTGGCGCGTAGCCGGTGATGGTATAGATGAATACCTCCTGCTCGAGTTTGATCCGCCGATCAAAGTCCATGAGGTACAAATCATTCCGGGCTATGCCAAAATTGACCCCTACGACGGCACTGATCGTTTTTACCAGAACCGGCGCGTGCGTTATGGATGGATCATCCTGACGGAAGATGACTGGTTTCCCTTCGAGTTTGAGGATGCCCCCACCTACCAAGCGGTGGTAATCCCTGAGCCAATCGTAACCGATTTTGTCGTCATTCTGATTGACGAGACCTACCCGCACCCAAGTGGCCCCGCAGGGCGCGACTTTACGCCCATCAGTGAAGTGGCGGTATGGGGCCAAGCTTTGCGACCTTAAGGGGGGGCGTAACCAAGTTACGCTTGTTGCCGCTGCTGCGGCGTTGGGGCTGCGCCCCAAATCCTTTTGTTTGTTCTGCTTTGGCGGCGAAGCCGCCAAAGCAGAACAAACAAAATTTGTTAGCGCGAAGAAGCTCTGGGCCTCGCCGTGTGGCTTCGACAGGCTCAGCCAACGGCGCGATGGCTTCGACAGGCTCAGCCAACGGCGCGGTGGCTGAGCCTGTCGAAGCCACCGCGAGGCCGCATGCCAACCCAAGGCTTCTTCGCGCTAACCAAAATTTTTGAGGGCGGCGAAGCCTCATCCTAAAGGTAAAACAACCATGCTCCATATTCAACCAAAACGCAGCGTCTTCCTCCTCCTCCTCCTCCTCATGCTCTTGGTGGGCTGTGGCCCTGCGGTGACAAGCGAGGCACCGCCGCCAACCGAGGAGCCTACGGCGACCGCCGTGCCGACACTAGCGCCCAAACCAACGGCACTACCCACCGCCACCGCCGTGCCAACCCTAACGCCGACTGCGACCCCAACGCTCACGCCGAGTCCCACGGCAAGCCCCACGCCCATCGTCTTGACCTATACCTTTCCGGTGCAAGGCGACTGGGTGGAGTATGCTGAGTACCACCATACCTACCCAGCGACTGACATCTTTTGTCCACCGGGGAGCCTCTTTGTTGCGCCGACGAGTGGCATCATTGATTTTGTAAGCTACGAAGATCGCTGGAATCCCGCCGCTGATGATCCAGCGATTCGCGGGGGCATCAGTGTCGCCATGATTGGCGATGACGGCGTGCGCTACTACGGCTCGCACCTCTCAGCCATTAGTGAAGGTATCGCCGTTGGGGTACGGGTAGACACAGGCCAAGCGCTGGGATTGACAGGCAACAGCGGCAACGCCCGCACAACCCCGCCGCACCTCCACTTCGGCATCTCGCGCCCCACCTTCCCCAAAGACTGGCAAGTGCGGCGGGGCGAAATCTGGCCCTACGCCTACCTACGCGCCTGGGCACGAGGCGAGCATGTGACGCCGGAGTTAGACCACACTCGATCACAACCGTAGGCAGAAGTACTATCCCCAAATAGTACCAGCGGTCACCTCGATAAACCTAAAAACTGTAGTACGATAGCCTTACAGCAAATTCTTTAACCAAGGCGTAATCTCACACGCTTTCATACTCTTTTGCGCATGGGTTACAAGGGTTTCTTCTTATCTAATATGCCATGTGGCATATGTGGGGATGCGCCGGTTGACCTTCACCCCCCGGCCCCCTCCTTATCCGGTATACAGTTTTTGGGAAGCTTTGGATGTGGTGTCAAGAGTTTTCTCAGGCAACGCGAACCAACGACCTGCTAGGTGTGCGCCGTGCAGCCACCATGCGTATTCCGAAAAACCCAACGGCGCGCACCTGGCAGGTCTGAAAGGGTAGCTAACGGATCATGAGCGGCTGTCTGAAAAATCTAGTTAGCGCGAAAAAGCCTTGGGCTCGTAGGGATGCGTCGCGTTGGCTGAGCTTGTCGAAGCCACCGCGACATTGGCTTCGACAGGCTCAGCCAACGTCACGGCCCAGAGCTTTTTCGCACTAACAAAATCTATGGTTTGGCGCGGGAGTGCCGGCTTCAGTCGGCTAAAGCCGGCACTCCAACGTGTGCCGCCCGGCTTTAGGGAAGCGGATGTTGTTGATTGCCCCGTTGCTTGGCCACCCTGAACGAAGGTTCGTAGGAATGTTCCTGTTTGCGCCGTAGGTAGTGCCGACTTTAGTCGGCTTCCCATCGCTGCCAAAGACCCCAGCCGACTAAAGTCGGCACTACGATGCCCGCCCATGGACTATTCAGCATGACAGGCTGCTGGGATACGTAACAATTTCTGCTTCCCTGAGGTACCAACGGCTCATGAGACCTAGCAGGTGCGGCGCGGTGGGATCGTTGACGCCCTCATGGTGGCGGCACGCGCCCCACCTGCCAGGTCAGGTGCGCTGCTCTTGGTTCATTGGAGCGCGTCAAAAACCTTTTACACACCAAAAGGTGCTGCCTTGTCTCAATGGATCGCGTGAGAACGCGGCGGAGCAAAAAAGTCTGTTAGCGCGAAAAAGCCTTGGGTTGGCAGGCGACCTCGCGGTGGCTTCGACAGGCTCAGCCACCGCGCCGCTGGCTCGGTGGTTGAGCCTGCCGAAACCAGCCTGTCGAAGCCAAGCGGCGCGGCCCAGAGCTTTTTCGCGCTAACAAAAGTCTATGCCTGAAAGTCCCGTAGGGGGGAGGGTTGGGGAGGGGTGCAAAGGGCTTATTTGAAAGGTATTGCCCTTAGAGGCTGTCTGAACAGGCTATGGTTTGGCGTGGGAGTGCCGGCTTCAGCCGGCTAACGCCGGCACTCCCACGTGTGCCGCCTGGCGTTAGCCGACTAACGCCGGCACCCCAACGGCACAAACAGGAACGTTCCTACGAACCTTCACTCAGGGTGGCAAAGCAACATAGCAATCAACAACATCCGCTCCCCTTACACGCATGAACGAACAAGTTCGTGCTACCATGCATCAAATTGAACAAGAGGAGGTTGGTGTGGATACCTTTGTCACGAGTATTGAGGAACTTGCAGCTCAAGAAGGTGAGGCCCGTGGTGAGGCCCGTGGTGAGGCCCGTGGTTTGATCAAGGGCCAGACTACCTTGGTACTCCGCCAAATCACCCGCCGGTTTGGTGCCCCCTCAGCGGATGTTCAGCAGCGCGTCGAGGCGCTGTCCTCGGAGGCATTGCTTACCTTGGGTGAAGCTCTGTTCGATTTCGAGCGTATGGACGAGGTGGAAGCGTGGTTACAAGGGAAGGATGAGGGATGAGGGATGAGGGATGAGGGATGAGGGATGAAGGGAGCAATAGACCGTAGGGGCACGGCGCTGCCGTGCCCTGCCCGTGGTCGCCGTAGCCTCGCAGACAGAACATGTATTCATTGCCGCACAAGAGCGCAAAGGAACGCAACAAAACCGCGGTGCCGTCGCCCCTCTCCCACAACGTGGGAGAGGCGGTGCCCGGTTGGTGAGCCTGTCGAACCAGAGCTTGCCGAAGGGGGTAGGGGGTGAGGGCCACCCTGGGCATCCCAAAGCTCTATCGGTCGCTACAGAATCATTGGATGCGGACAAACGACCTTGTGTGAAAAGCCGCATTTGCGGAGGTCGGTCAACGAAAGTCCCTTCGGTTGCACGAGAGCGCCGCCCTGCTATCATGGGTACGCCAATGCCAAAACAAGACCGTGAACGTCCTCTGCCCTTGAGTCCGTCTAGCAGATTGGTCGTGTGCATTGGTACGCGTGTTCGTTGAGGCTGTGTACGATCCCTTCCCGGCATCCTGCCAGGGCGCACAAACAAGGTTCTGCCCAGAAAACGTATGGGAATTGGCATCCGTTTGAGAGGATGAGAATGATGTATATTCTTGGTATTGATGTGGCGAAACAGACGTTTGATGCGACGGTACAAACCGCAACCGGTATCCATCACTACCAGGCATTTCCTAACACACCGGAAGGCTTTGCCCAATTGAATACCTGGCTGACCCAACTCGGGATACGCCAAGTCCATGCCTGTATGGAAGCGACAAACATCTATTGGGAGGCGCTGTCCATGTGGCTGTACGAACGCGGTCACACGGTGAGTGTCGTCAACCCGGCGCGGATCAAGGGGTATGCCCAGGTCCAGATGCAGCGAAACAAGACCGACAAGCTGGATAGTGCCATTATTGCGTCCTTCTGTGCAACCCACAAGCCAGATGCGTGGCAGCCCATGAGCGAGGCACAGCGGCAATTGCGTGATCTGGTGCGTTATCGTGACGATCTGCTTCAGACGCGACTGCAACAGCAACATCGCCTGCGTGATACCACCAATGCGGTGGTACGACAATCGTTGGAGGCGCTGTTGACGGTGATCGCCACGCAGCTTGAGGAGGTACAAGAGGCCATCGACAAGCACATCAAGGCGCACAAGGAATTGCGAACGAACGTCCAATTGTTGACGAGCATCGTAGGGATTGGGCAGATCACGGCCATGAAGTTGGTGGCCGAATTCGCAGCGATTGACCAGTACGACTCGGCGCGGTCGGCGGCGGCGGATACCGGGGTGACACCGAGCCATGACGAGTCGGGGACATCGGTGCGCCGACGGTCGCGGATGTCGAACATGGGCAATGTCAACCTGCGAGCAGCGTTGTACTGGCCTGCCATCACGGCGATGACACATTGTCCATCGTTCAAGGCATGTGCCGCACGTCTGCTTGCCAACAACAAGCCAAACAACGTGATTATCGGTGCAGTGATGCGCAAATTGGTACATATCATCTATGGTGTATTGAAGCATCAGACTCCCTATGATCCTGCGAAGGTTCTCGGCCCATCCGCGAGTACTTCATGCTAGGGCAACCAAACGAATGCGTATTTGCATGCAAATTTGATGAATAGCTTTCTCCAGACCGCTACGGCAACGTAATATCTGCTAGGTGTGCGCCGTGCAGCCACCATGCGTAGCCCCACAGACCCAACGGCGCAGACCTGGCAGGTCTGATACCAATTACCCTTGAACATGCCGCATGATCAAGAATGCTAAAGCCCATTGGAACGCCATGTTCGGCAATCTGTAATCTGCAATCTACAATCGTAAATGGTCTGAGGTAGCAACGGCCCATGAGACCTAGCAGGTGCGGCGCGGTGGGAGCGTTGACGCCCTCATGGTGGCTGCACGCGCCCCACCTGCCAGGTCAGGTGCGCTGCTCTTGGTCCATTGGAGCGCGTCAAAAACCCCCCGTACAGGCGAAGTCTATCTTACCTGGCGCTATCAAGTGATCCATCTTTGGCAACTCGATGGTGAAGCGCTCTTGGCATTGAACCGTCCTGCTCTTGCAGCACTGATTGGCCAGACACGCCTGCGCGATCCCCAGCCCGTATTGCGCCAAGCGGTACGTCAGATTGTCACTGGCACACATGGCCAACTGCAAGAACTGCTGTTGATCGAGTTTCTCACCCTATGTACCGATGAGGAGATTGCTGCAATGGCTGAACAGATTGTGCAATACGACAGTTACGGCATGGAGGAATCACCCTTGATCCGCAAATGGCGCGAAGAAGGCCAACTGACATTGTTACTGCGTCAACTCACGCACCGCTACGGACCACTGAGTGCTGAGGTGACGGCGCAGGTTGAAGCCCTCAGCACGATGCAGGTGCTGGATTTGGCCGAGGCGCTGCTTGATTTCACGAGCCATGATGAGTTCACGCAGTGGCTTGGAGAACATGGGAACTGAGGGGTAGGAGCATAGGAGAACAGGAGAACAGAAGAACTGGGGAACAGGGGAACAGGGGAACAGGGGAACAGGGGAACAGGGGAACAGAAGAACAGAAGAACAGGGGAACAGAAGAACAGAAGAACAGGGGAACAGGGGAACAGGGGAACAGGGGAACAGGGGAACAGGGGAACAGGGGAACAGAAGAACAGGGGAACAGGGGAACAGGGGAACAGGAGAACAGGGGAACAGGGGAACAGGGGAACAGGGGAACAGGGGAACAGAAGAACAGGGGAACAGGGGAACTAGGGTTGGGCGGTGGCTGAGCTTGTCGAAGCCACCGCTTTGATATAGCCTTATAGGGATGGTTTCAGAAACGCGCTTTTAGCTTTACCGTCGTAGTGCCGACGTTAGGGAAGCAGAAATTGTTACGTATCCCAGCAGCCTGTCATGCTGAATAGTACATGTTCGCAGGCATCGTAGTACCGACTTTAGTCGGCTGAGGTCTTTGGCAGCGCTGGGAGCCGACTAACGTCGGCACTACCTACGGCGCAAACAGGAATGTTCCTACAAACCTTCTCCCAGGGTAGCAACGCAACGGGGTAATCAACAACATCCGCCTCCCTTAGTCGGCTGAGGTCGCAGGCGGCCCTTGGATGCCGACTAATGGTCTTCCAGTAAATAATCCGCTAACCAGACCTCGCAGATCTGGCATATCTATCAGGTCTAGT
>NZ_NQWI01000274.1 GCF_002532535.1 Candidatus Viridilinea mediisalina | reverse complement strand
TACCAAATCCGATAGCCGATAGCCGATAGCCGGACATGGCGTCTCAATGCGCTTGAATGTCATTAGGCATGCGGCCTGTTCAATGGTAATTGGGATAATACAGTGATTGCTTTGTCTCCCGCATCTCTGTGCTCTCTGTGCCTCTGTGGTGAAAACCTCTGTATCTCTGTAAAACCTCTATCGTCGTGCAAACCTGCGCTTCTCCGCAAGAACCCGATAGTAGCGCATCAACTCATTCAGCACCACAGGCCAGGCCCGCCCCTCGGCAGCACGTCGCCCGGCGCTGCCCATGCGGTTGCGGGTGTCAGGGTCGGCAACGAGTTGGCGTAGACGAGCCCGCAGATCAGTCACGACCCCTGGGGTAAAGAGCAGGCCCGTTTCGCCTTGGCGTACCAGATCGAGCGTACCACCGCTCCGCGCTCCGACCACAGGCAAACCAGAGGCCATAGCCTCTTGAACGACTTGGCCAAAGGTGTCGGTATCGGAAGGGAAGACAAACCCATCAGCCGAGGCGTAGGCGGTGGCCAGTTCTTGTCCTTTGAGGTAGCCAGTAAAACTCACAGGCAAACCGGTGCAACGTCGCTCAAGCTCGCTGCGGAAGGGGCCATCGCCCACCAAGACCATATGGGTGTTGGCGAGGCCACGCAGTGCATCGGGCAGCAGCGCAAGGCGCTTTTCGGCAGCAAGCCGACCCACATAGAGCAGCAGGGTTTTGTCTGAACCAACGCCAAGAGCCTCACGCCAAGCCATGCTGCGGTGGCGGGGATGGAAGCGTTCTGTATCCACTCCACGCCCCCAGATACGCAAGCGTCGAAAACCAAACTGGCGCAGCATATGCAGCGTATGGGTTGAAGGGCAGAGCGTGATCTGGCAGCGATTATGAATCCAGCGCAACCAAGCGTTGACGCCTTCACGCAAGAAGCCAAAGCCGTAGTGGTGACTATAGGCACCAAAATCGGTGTGGTACGAACCAACAATGGGCAAGCGCAGATTGCGGGCCACATAGGGAACGACCGCACCAGCCACAACCGGGCCAACCAGATGCACCAGATCGGGCCGAAAGGCGCGCAAGTGGGCCGTAAAGCCAGGTTGTGGAGGCGTCACCTTCACCTCTGGGTAGATCGGCAGCGGCATGCCGCCCAAAGGGATCACCTGTGCCCCCGCATACGCCGACGGTGCCCCCTGAGGGGCAAAGAGGAGCGCCTGGTGCCCAGCTTGTTGCAGATGTTCCAACAGCCGACAGAGCGTTGTGGTAACGCCATTCACATCGGGCAGAAAGGTCTCACACACGAGGGCAACCCGCATACATCCTCCTAACCTAACCGTATACCCTGAGCCTAACCTAGTGACGTTAGGCGCTCATTACATGAAGGTTAGCAAGAGGTTATGGGCTGCTTAAGATTCGCGTAGAGGCTGTCTGAAAAGTCTATGAACTGGTGTTGGAGTGCCGGCTTTAGCCGGCTAAAGCCGGCACTCCAGCGTGTG
>NZ_NQWI01000074.1 GCF_002532535.1 Candidatus Viridilinea mediisalina | reverse complement strand
CCACCGCCCGCGAATGACCCACCGCCCGCGAATGACCCACCGCCCGCGAATGACCCACCGCCCGCGAATGACCCACCGCCCGCGAATGACCCACCGCCCGCGAATGACCCACCGCCCACGAGTGACCCACCACCACTACCCCCCGGGCCTAGCCGTTAATTGAGTATTGTTCATGATTAGGGACGGTTCGAAAAAATATATCCCCCCCACCCACAGAGTTTCAAATTTGGTCGGCTGAGGCTCCCGAATACCTATTTGGATGCCGACTGAATTCGACGCTATGACTGTAAAAACCGAAGCGCGTTTCTGAAGCCGTCCCTAGTATGTTCTTTGGAGAGTCACAATGATCTTAAACCAGAGTCGCACCCTGTTCGCTTCGCTCGGCCTCAGCTTCGCCTTTGTTCTAGCCTTGCTGTTCTTCGGCGGTTGGGGCAATCCGCACCATGTTGCTGCCGTCCAAGGGCATGACCGACCAAGCCCGATGGTCAGCCATAGTCCAGCAGTTCCGGTTGTAGGTGATGAGTTGGTACTGACGTTGACGATCAGCAATCCACTCGTCACCGATCTCAACAACATCACCATCACCCAGATCCTCACGCCAGACCTAGGGATTACCAGCAGGATTACCTATAGTGGTTTGGTTGATGGCAGTTGCCACGCTGAAACATGGCTCTGTAGCGGAACGCTCATCAGCCAGACCAGTGCGATCATCACCGCGACCTATCTCGTGAGTGGGACGGGTGTTGTGGGCATGCCCATCTCCTACACCACCAGTATCACCAGTACCGATCTTGAGCATGCCCTTGCTGTTGACGCAGCAACTGCGGCGGTGGTCGGACCAAATCTGAGCAGCATAGGTGTCAATTATGGCCCCGGTGATCCAATCTACGTTGGTGATACCCTAGTGGTTACGATGACCCTAGAGCACCCTGGTGACAATGCGCTATCCGCTGTCGAACTCGCTACAGTTGTTACACCAACCCTTGAGTTGATCAGCATTACCACCACACCAGCACTTACGTGCAGCACATGGCCCTGTGAACTCACTCTCGTTAGCGGCACCACCACCATTACGAGCAGCTACCGCGTTGATGCGCCGGGGCTGATTGGCACGCCGATTAGCTACACTGCTCACCTGAGCCACACCGCACTGACCGAAACACTGACGACGACAAGCCGCCAGACCAATAGAGTCGCAAGGCCTGAGTTTAGGATCAGCGCCAACCTGCAGGCGAACGATCCCATAGCCCTTGGGGATCGGCTCGTACTTACAATGCAACTCGCCAATCCGGCGCAGGGGCCACTAACCGGGATCAGCTTGAGCCAAGTGCTCTCGCCCGAACTGCGCCTACTTGATCTAGAGGTGAATGAGGCGATTACTGGTTGCACAACCCAATTGCCCTGCAACAACGCTACTGTCATGAGCAATAGCACAGCGTTGGTTACAGCCACCTATTTCGTAGACAAGCTGGTAGACGCACCGATTACCCACAGTTCAATCCTGAGCATGAGCGCCCTGAGTGAGCCAATCAGCGTGAGCGGTAGCACTGGTCTCGTTGACCAAGCACGGATCTTCCTGCCCCTGGTGCGTAAGCCAGCCCCCGATATCTATGCTGATTGGGTGAGCCTAGAGCAGCCAGCAGCAGGTGCCTCTGTTAACTTCATCTATGTGAACCAAGCGCATGATCAATGCCATGGCCCAGTTGCTGAACAGCAGTTGCCGAATACCATTCTTGCTGCTACAAACACAGGCATCTACTCTCTGAGTGAGGCAAGCGCGATTGGTGAAGTAGGGAGTTGGCAGCAACTAACGGCTACCGCAACCCTCTCGGTTTCCCACATCATTAGTACGACTGTTGGCTATTTTGTTAGCAGTTTTAATGAAGGTAGTGTATGGCATAGCACTGATAATGGTGCTACATGGAACACTGAAAGCTTAACAGATAATCAATGGGTGTATTGGTTAGCCGAAGCTGAAGGACATATCTTGGCTGCTGGCGCAAATGGTCTCTTCATCCGTACTAGTGATGGCACATGGATACGCGAGTCAGCTATTGACGGATCTGTGTTTCGTGTAACGGCCAGTGGCAATACTGCCTATGCAGCAGAAATTGGTGCAACAAAAGACGTCATCTGGCGTAGCACTAGTGGTGGTGCAATAGGAAGTTGGGAGGCTATTAGTGCCACCCTGCCCGAACCTGTAGCCTTCATTCAGTCGCTTGACCTATATAGCGGTGACACCCCTGAATTGCTTGTCGGCACTGTGGATTATGGTATTTACCAACTAAGCGGCGATGAGCTTATCCCCTTTGCGATTAACCCTACTCTGCGCGTGCATGGAATCTGGCGCGACGTGCAGGGACGTGTTTATGCCAGTTACCGAGAAAATGGCATATGGAGCTTTCCAGCCGAAGGAGGCGAGGGTATACCATTGCATACACAACCTGATAATGCTTCATTTGGTGACCAATGGCTCTACTCCATTAACGGCAACGCAGGCAGCGAATGTGGCATCATCATGGCAGGGAGCCGCGAGGGCAATGTCTGGTTGCGGCGCATTCCCTAGACTTGCAGGATCGCGTGGGAGGGCCTGGCCCTTCCACGCACTGTCTATATTGTGTATGCCACCATACAATACCAATTCTGGTTGAACATTCCGTATGCTCAATGACCATCAAGCACATTGGGACACCATGTTCGGCTATCGGCTCTTGCGAGGATGCGTGAGGCGAAGAGGCGAAGGCTTCGCGTCCTCGCGTCCTCGCGTCCTCGCGTCCTCGCGTCCTCGCGTCCTCGCGTCCTCGCGTCCTCGCGTCCTCGCGTCCTCGCGTCCTCGCGTCCTCGCGTCCTCGCGTCCTCGCGTCCTCGCGTCCTCGCGTCCTCGCGTCCTCGCAAACTGTAACGTCGCCACGAACCATCCCTAAGGATAGCAAGCCATGAGTACAACCTCGTTCCGCGTCCATCTGAGTGAGCAGCACGTTGTAGACGAGGAGCTTGATGATGACAAGCCGGTCTACTTGGTGGTCAGTGGTCTGGTAAGTCACTATGGGTTGCCGACAGGCGAATACAGCTTGTTTGCCGGGCCACAGCGCCAGCGCATCAGTCGTGAATTACGGCTACGCGAGACCCCCTACGCCAATGGGGGCGACATCTACCTTGCGCTTGCGCGTTCGCCATGGTGGGCACCTCTGCCGGTTGTGAAGCCTGCGCCTAGTGCTGTCGGAGCCAAACGGCCTAAAACCTACAGCATGCCCTCACGGCCTAGCATCACCCCCAGGCATGCTTTGCTCGCGGTGTTGGCATTGCTGGCCATTAGTCTACTGCTTGGCATGATCTTCTGGCCCAGTTCTCCGTCCAGCGTAGCCTCAAATGGGCAGGCGGTCAGCTTGGTTGCGCCTACCACTGCCGTTACCGAACCAACGGCAACGTTACTACCAGCCAGCCCCACGCCCGATCTCGCAACACAAGTGCGCACGAACTACCAGAACGGAATGACTGCCTACGCAGCCGAAGATTGGGCTACAGCAGTCAGCTATTTTCAGCTTGTCTACAGCTATGATGCCAACTATAGCGAAGTACGTTCAAGCCTAGCGGCCTCCTACTACAACTGGGGGGTGTATCTACGCGACCGCAACGATGTGGGTGAAGCAAAAGCCCACTTCCAAGCAACCCTAGAGATTGATCCTAACCACAGTCTAGCCCAAGGCGAGCTAGAGAAGGCGAGCATCTTTCTGGAAGCGCAAGCTGCCGCAAGCAATGGCGATCATGGTGGGGCACTAGAGCGCTACCGCAGGGTCAATACGCTTCACGGCAGCGATTATGCTGGTGCAAATGCACAGATTTACGAAATGCTCATTGTTCAAGCCAATGTGCTACGGCAAGAGGGCGGCGCTGCGAACCTACGCCAAGCCTACAACCTTTATAGTGAAGCAGCCAACCTTGGCGTTGGCGATAGCAGCTATGCCCAACAGTCGATGCTTGAAGTACAGCAAATGTTACCAACCCCAACGCCTGTGCCAACGGCTGTCCCAACCCCACGCCCCACCGCAGTTCCAGAACCGGCCCGGCTCCGTTTTTCCGTCGCCAACTACAACGACGATCCGCACTGCATCTCCATCGGGATCAATGGTATAGTACCAGCAGGATGGTTCTTTGTCGTAGATGGCATGGGCCATGTCAGTGGACGCTTTGATGGTGGTGGCAACGCCCGAGCTTGTGGTCTAGGTTATGGCCAAGAAGTCACCCTAACCGTCTTTGACGGCAATGGGAGTCGCGTCCTTGGTGGTGGCGGAATCCCCTCACGCGGCAGCGCAATCATGGTCGCAACATGGCGTTAGAGGCTGTCTGTAGATCGTAGATTGCAGATTGCAGATTGCAGATTGCTACACATGGCGTCCCAATGAGCTTTAGCGTTATTTGATGATGCGGAATGTTCAACAGTCATTGGTGTCATTCACGCAAACAAACAGCTACCAGGAGGCCCCTAATGTCAGCAACCTACCATTGCCCGCAATGTGATCACCCGATCACTGCTGATGCACATTTTTGTTCGGGGTGTGGCGCGGATGTGTCTAAGTACCAACAGGCGCAGCAGCCCCAGGCGCAGTACCAGCAGCCCCAGGCGCAGTACCAGCAGCCCCAGGCGCAGTACCAGCAGCCCCAGGCGCAGTACCAGCAGCCCCAGGCGCAGTACCAGCAGCAGCAGCCACAGGCGTATGGCATGCAACCGACCTACGCCGGCACACGCGACGAACGCAATAATGCCATGTTCTGCCACCTATCTTCGCTGTTGGGCTATATCATTCCGTTTAGTCAATTCATTGTCATCTTGGTGATTTGGGCTAATCACAAAGATCGCTCGGAATACGTGCGCGAACACGCCACCGAGGCGCTCAACTATCAGTTGAGCTATTTGATTTACGCCTTTATCTCAGGTCTAGCGATCTTTTTTCTTATTGGTTTTCTGATGCTCTTAGTCCTTACCATTTTTGATATTGTCGTATCCATCACCGCCTCGATGAAGGCTAGCAATGGCGAGCGTTACCGCTATCCGTTCATTATCCGTTTTGTGAAGTAGCGAAAGTAATTGTCGTACTCAGCGTCTGTGCCGTTGCCCCGCCCCTAGCGCGGGCGTTGTGGTGAGTCTGGCGGCGGCGTCCCAATGGGCTTTAGCGTCCTTAATTAGGGTAATTGGCACTAGCGCAAAAGGAACGCAGTCACGCGGCTCTTGTCACCCTGAGCAGAGCTGAAGGCGCAGCAAAGGGTCTCTTGTGGTCACCACAAGAGACCCTTTGCTGTACTCAACATGACGGAGGCTACAGCGTTCCTTTTGCGCTAGTGCCTAATTATCCTTGAACATGCCGCATTAGCAAGAACGCCAAAGCCCATTGGGACGCCATGTTCTGCAATCTGCAATCTGCAATCTACAATCTACAATCTACAATCTGCAATGGCATAAGAACGGGCATGCTCTGTCCTACAAACATCCCCTAGCGTCCAGAGGTTGTCCCTCATTGAGGGTAACTGTGTCCTTGAGCAGCGCTGATTAGCGTTGTATCATAATGCCATAACAACGAACCACTCAACAGACCAACGAAGGAAGCAGAAAACAGACAAGGAGGCACTATAGATAGAAAACCTAAAAGCCGACTTCAATTCAGCAAGAATCACGTCAAGAAAGGAGCACGCCTAGCGACCCACAAACTTCCACATCAAGAACGCGAAAGCCCATTGGGACGCCATGTTCGGCAATCTGCAATCTACAATCTACAATCGTAAATGGTATAAGGAGCACGCCTAGCGACCCACAAACTTCCACTCCGCGACGTTGGACACGGTAGACCAAGAAAGGAGGACGCCTAGCGACCCACAAGCACACGTACCCAGCATAGCGCACATCCGCAAACATAACGGATATTGGGGGGCGACCCAAGCCCCCCAAGCCAACACAATGAGAAGGAGGTACAACCTACTATGGAACAAGTCATTATTGACCTGAGCATTCTCATCGGTGGGCTATGGATCGTCAGCCATGTCGTCAATACGATTGGACGCTTCCTGATTAGCCTCTTTGAGACCCTCGTCAAATTCGTCAGCGCTATTGTGGTTATCTATAGCCTCTTGTGGCTAGTAAACAACCTAGAGCTATTTATCCGTTATTGATGCCTACGAAATGCATACACAGAGCTAGGAACTATGGTACAGGAGCTACGCAATAGACACGGTTCTAGGAGTGAAACAATGGTCGGTACACGCAAGAACACCAGAGGCGCAGAAGGACGCAAGCAAGCATCATCTGCGCTTTTGGTTATACCTATTTTCTATTTTCTCATTTCTGTATCCTTACCTTTAGGGATAGGCTTCGGTAATCTTCTCAATCATCCGCGCCATCCGTTCAGCGCACTCAGCCCCAAAGACGCGGCGGATCGCAGGAGCGAGGATGTCCAGCGCCGCAAAGTAGTTAGCGCGGGTGCTACCGGCAATCAGGCGGGTGATTTGGACATAGCGGTTGGCGCTGAGGTCAATGGGAATGGCTGCTGACCACTCCTGAGCAATCTTGAATAGCAGATCTTCCTGTTGCCTTGACAGTTGAATAATGTTCCTTCCGATAACATCAGATCTATGTGCAGCAAGGGTCTCCTTCTCTAATTTATCTATAAGCGCAAATAATTCACATGAACGATCAATATTTAACCCATTCTTTGAATCTTCATCCAGTAATGCATCCTGATGTAAGATTGAGATTATATCAGGCTTATCATGACTAGTGATTTCATAGGGCTGAAGTGCAAGCCTCAGATAATACCGTTGCTCCTCAGAAGCTAGGCCAGCGATGTTTCCAAGTTGCTTTGCAAGATCTCTATAGAGATCGTAGAGTATAGGCAGTGATGTTACTTGGGTTGAATCGAGCCAAGCTTGTAGTTTCAGATAGTCACCAATTGATGTATAGCCACGAGCATATGCCAACGCACGTCCTGTTGACCATAGCTTACGGTATACAAGGTTCACAAGCAACTCAGGAGGCAATAGAGCAGCGAGCGATGTCTCCATCACGGCACAAGCGGTTACGGCCAGAACCTTGGCTCTGGGTTCGGGCAGTTGTTCAGCCACCTCACGGGCCTCACGGATGGTGGTGCGCACAACCTCCAGCGAATCTTCGCGCTCCTCAAGAGCCAATTTCCAAGCGTGATGGGCGAAAACCTCCTCCACATGGCCAAGTTCAACACTCCAGCGGGCCACATGGCGTAGGATATAACCAGGTAGTTGCTCAAGATTTGTAAGGTGGCTCTGGTAGCGCCGATAGAACATGCGCGGCAATCTTTCGGCATACTCACGCACAACAGGAGCATAACGATGACCACGCTCAGGGGTTTGGCGCAAATAATCACGGAACACCATACTTGTTAGGGTAAATTCCCCCTGTTCATTCACAATATGGTGTCCTAAGCTTTGATAGAGAATATTCAAGTCCTCAAAATCACAATGCAAAAACTGCCATACTTCTTCAAACGGCAATGGTATTGCTGCTACTGTTAGCAGACCAAGGAGACGACGCATTAATTGCAATAAACGTATTTGTAGATTAACATTTGATTTGCTATATTCAGCAATAATCCCCTCTATCATGTTCAATCTGTATTCCATCAATTGTTCAATATTCAAATTGAAAGGCACTTGTTGCAACAGGCTCAAGGCTTGATCACTATGTTGCACCATACAGCACAACTCATAGACCAGCAACGGCTTGCCTTGGGTTCGAGCATGAATTTCTCTTGCTATGCGATCGTGGGGGTGACTTAGGTGGAACGCATCTGTTAGGTTTTTAATATCTTCAAAAACGAGATTTTCTAATTGCAATGATGGTAATTTTTCTAATATACTATTGTTTTTTGATGATGTAATGATTACATGTGTATTTTTTAGATCAAATTCGGGTAATAATGTGTCAATTTTCTCCAGATCAAAAGGATGCATCTCTTGGAGATCATCAATAATAATACACAATGGATGCTCTGGACGAACGGTAGAAAGCCGAGATTCAACCCAATCCCAGATATTGGCGTACTGGGACAACCGGGTCGAACGCAGGGTAGCAATCTCTTGGTAGAGATGCCTCCACACCGCCGACCAGGGTTGGCGCGCCCCCCGACGGAAGTTAAATGCAACCACCGTAATTTTCTTCTTGGTGAATTCATCGGTGAGATAGCGCAGCAGCGCACTTTTCCCCATTTGGCGCTCGCCTACAACGAGATAGAGGCCCGGAGTTTGAAGGACGTGATCGCACCAACGCTTTGCATAAACAGGAGGTTGGTACTTCGCTTGCAACGTTTGATGCTGCTGGTTGTCAGGATTGTGCTTCATAGTTACCCTTATACCATATTACGATTGTAGATTGCAGATTGTAGATTGCAGATTGCCGAACATAGCGTCCCAATGGGCGTTAGCGTTCTTGATAATGCGGCATGTTCAAGGGTAATTGGTATTACCTTACAACAGGCTGTTGACTTAATTTTAACTATACTAGATCTTGCACATATTTGCAGTATCCATTCTTGGGATGTCTTTCGGCTATAATGTGGATGCACAAGGATCATTGTGATACGGTGAGGGTGTGTGAGGCGAAGTGGCGAAATCCCCGCATCCCCGCATCCCCGCATCCCCGCATCCCCGCATCATCAATTGCACAACAAGGCGGTAGCATATGCTCAATCTCACCGAATGGCTGAAACTGGTAGGGCTGGAAGGGGGCAACCCCTTTGCCTATAAACAGGCCGATGTTGAGCGCGAGTGGTTGCAGGCATGTTTTGTCGAACATCCCGCCTATAATGCCCTCGCTCTTGAACACCAACCGCGCAGCAGCATCCTCCACGCCGCCCGCGGTGCGGGCAAGACCAGTGCGTGCATGATGTATGAGCAGCTTTGTCTTGAAGAATTGCCTACCCGGCGTGACCTTGTTGTTCACTTTGATGACTGGATAACACTGCTTGATTATCAAGAGCAATCGCTAGAGCAACAGGTAGCCGGTTACCTTGAAAATCTCTTTCGCCACGTAGCCAATCAGCTTGGGCTCATCGTGTGGCAGGCGGAGTGGCTGCGTCCCGCGAGCGACCCCTCACTCCAAGCGTTTCTCGCTTGGTTCTGCCGCACCTATGGCGATGAGTTGACCGATGGGCAGTTGGCTGATCTTTTGGCGAGTGGACGCCTCTTCAGTTCAGAGTTGGCTGCTCATGATCCTCCGGTCGTGCGTCAGCGCAGCCCACACAACCAGCTCACATGGCTGCTCAGAGCGCTCCATGCGACGGGCTGGCGTACCCTGATTGTGCTGGTTGACCGTGTAGACGAAGTGGCATTGAGCGTTGATGATGCTGCTCAGGGTGCAAATCTGTTGCTACCGTTTGTGGGCAACCTCCCACTCATGGAGCAGCAGGGGCTCGTCTTTAAGTTCTTTGTGCCCAGCGAGGTGGTGAAGGTGCTGCGTGAGCGCAAGCAACTGCGCGATGATCGCTTGCGCTGCGACCATCTGGACTGGGCGCAGCCCCAGATGCTACGCCAAATTCTCCAGAATCGCCTGCGTCACTTTAGCGGTGGGCGGATCGATAGCCTTGCCGCACTCGCTGCCCCAGAGCTACGCGATATTGATGACCAATTGGTACTTACAGCCCAAAGCTCGCCGCGTAGGCTCTTGCTGCTTGGCGAAACCCTGCTACAGACACGAGCCGCCGATGCGAGCAGTGGTGACCTGCTGATTCGGCCCATTCACCTTGAGCAGACGCTTCTGCACCAACTCACAATCCCCCAACTTAGCCCGACACTCCCTCTAGTTTCAGTCGCTCCATCGCTCACACCATCCGATCCAGTGGCATGCAACATTCCTCGCCTGCAGATGCGCCCTGATGGTCGTGTCTTGCGGGGCAATCAGGAAATCCCCGATTCGACCAAACTATCTCGCTTGCAACGGGGCTGTTTACGTTACCTATTGAGCAAGGCTGGGACAATATGCCACTATAATGAGCTAGGACGCGAGATTTGGTATGATGAGACAATGGGTGAGGAGAATATTCGGAAAGTCTTGAGTCGTCTCATGGATTTTATCAATGACGGGGACACCAAAATTAATTATATTGAGCGGCAAAGTGGAGGAGCCTACATTTTACAACATGCCGATCTATTGCCCCTTGATCAAGAACCCCTTTTGAAGAGCATCCTTGGACATAAAGCACCGCGTGGTGAGTGATCACACACGGGTATGGCTTATACCAGTTACGAGTGATGAGTGGCGAGTGACAAGCAGGGTATACCTCATTGCAATGCGGTCTGACGTAATCTGCTATGCGGCCTGTTCAATGGTAATTGGTATTAGTTGTAATCTGTTCAGATCCCTGCAATAACTATGCTGCATCTTGGCAATGCTGTCACGTCGTCCGCTGATGTCCCTATAATGGCTGTACTACGTCCTTGCAATTCTGTCACTTCTCTGATAGGCTTCTATCTGAAGGAGGGTTTGGGAGGGTGCTAGGCACTCGCCCAAATCCACCAACTGGCGATGAGTATGCATAGCTTGGGGGGCGGAGGCAGCGCTTTCGCCCCTCAAGTATACGCATTGTTGGGAATGGTTATCGCGCAAAGCTGTGACGCGGGAGTGCGCACATGCCAAGTACACTCTTTGTTAATCGAGAGCAGGATATCGCTACACTTGACGGTCTACTCAACATTATTGATCGCCCCAGCATTGATCGTCCCACAGATGGCAACTACCTTGACAAGTGTGTCGTCAATGTCTATGGTGCCCCAGGGATAGGTAAGTCCGCACTGTTACATAAGTTGAGACATAACTGGCAAGCAGAGACCAGAAGTATCTTTTTTATTGATCTACACGAAAAAGGATTTCAAGCAGAAACCACTCAACAAAAAGTTCGCTTCTGTCAACAAATACTTACCCAGTTCCCAGACGCTGATGAGCCGCGTGTTACCGCCTTGCAACAACAACTCATCCAGATTGATACGCAGCATGATGAGCGTCTAGACACCTTAGGGGAAGAGTTGGTAGCACTGATGAAGCAGCGCAAAGAGCAACGGATTATTCTGTTGCTCATTGATGCATGCGAGCAGGCGTCGGATGCCTTCTTTGCTTGGCTGGAGCGAAGGATTATTTTGCCCATTATTCATGATCCCCAGAAACAACAGACACGCGCCCTCTGTCTGATGTCCAGCCAACTGCTCTTGCGCTGGCGCCAGCATAACGTGCGTCGCAGGGTGACGGTGCTATCACTTGCGCCCCTCTCTGCTGAGGCAACGACCAAATTGATTGATTACACCCTCAATGGTCAACCAGCAGATGGGTCTGACGCCCCCTTCAACCCGGAACCAGCAATCTCTGCGTTGGGTCAACAGCTCTACAGTTTGACCTTTGGCCATCCCTTGGCAACCCATGCGGCATTGGAGCATCTGGATCTGCAGAAGCAACCAGAAGAGTTGAACCAGTGGATCGAGCAGCATAGACTGGGCGTTAGCCGCGAGATTGTACAGCGCCTGCGTAAGCATGCCACGCGCTCACTCCCGGCCTTTCAAGCTCAACCACGCTCTGCACCTCAGACGGCGGCATGGGAGGGTTGGCAAATTCTTGAGGCCCTCTCTATTCTCCGCGAGTTTGAAGTCAACTCGATGCGTGTGGTACTCAGTGCCTACAATGACACCTACCGCGATACGAGCCAGTCCATGTTGCTGATCTACATTCGCGAGTTGCTTGAAACCCGCTTCGCCATCTGGAACTCCGAGCTACGTGCGTATCAGGTCGCTGCCTCCATCCGACGTATCATTGCCCATCACCTAGCTATTCATAATGAGCAACTCTATGTAAATCTACGAACACAAGCTAAACTCTACTATCAACAACAAATTAAGACGGTGATGAATAACCGCCATGTCTATCTGCTTGAATATTTTTTCCAAAGCCTTAGTCAACCAGAAACAGTGGCGATCAGCCTTGAAGATGTCCAACAGGATTTAGCGTATTTCTTGCAACGCTACTACGCTCTACGCGATGATACGCTCCAACAGTTGTTGCGGGCGTTTGCTGCTGATCATGAGCTATCAGAGATCGTAGCTCAACGTAGATGGGATCCAGCGCTCTTCACTAAAGCCGTGCAAGAGTTTCAAGACGCAGCCTAATCAATCTCTACGCTTGAATTAACTCTAGCGTTTAGAAATATTCACTAGCAATTGCTCACTACACATGCTATAGTAGTGGAGTATTTGCTATGCACTTGCGTAGAGAGCTAGTAAGACGAGGCACACCGTCGCACAGGGGGGCACTATGAGTGACCCAGGCAACTCACCCCATGCTCTGCCCGAGCGCTCCAAAACGCTCTTTGGGCGTGATCCGCTGCTTGAACGTTTGCGCCAGTTGCTCAAGGCCCATACCCAAGTTTCTGAGGTGATCTTAATTGAGGGGCCTGGCGGCACTGGCAAGACGGTCATGCTTCAAGCGCTTGAGTCCGATCTACGTGCAGCCAAGCCCCGTGTTTTTCTGCCGATCTACGACTTCTACCATATTGATAACTTCCGTGCTAGTGCGATCGAAGAGGCGATCAGCGTTGCCCTGCGGGTTGAGCATCCTGAGCTTACTGATGCCTTTGCTACCTACGATGCAGCCCGCGCTGATCTCGCCCGTTCGCGCATCACCGGCGATGCGTTCCAAGCGGCCCAGCGGGCGGTGCGGGCTGCTTTTGTTGCCAGCTATAACCATGCGGTTGAACAACTGGCTTTGCCCTATCGTATTGTTCTGCTCTTTGATACGCTCGAGCAAGCAGTGGTCTTGAGTGATGGTGCCGATCAGGTGCTAGGGGTGAGCGAGAACGATGCAAGTGCCGGTGGTGAACATTGGCTGCGCGAGAGCCTGCCGCAACTTAAGGGTACGCTCACGATCTTGGGCGGGCGTAGCCATACCCTCTATGGTGCGCCGGTTGGTCTGTATGATGCGTTAGCAGCAAAACTTCCCGTGCAGCACGAGGCCATTAGGGGCCTCGATTTTGCGGCGACTCAGGCGTTGGCCCGCGATATGTTGGCCGATGCGGTTGCTAAAGATTCGCCTGATCGCAATCTGGCGCTGCAACTTGACCTTGATGATCAGGTGAAACTGCTCACCTGGCACCTCATCTCGGAGGGCATGCCCTTCTGGGTGGCGCTGCTCTTTACCCTGGAATTCATTGGTCAGGAGCCCAATAGTCCCCTGACTGAATTTCAGGAGCAGGTGGCTGCGGCTGGGCCCAAGTCTAATGGGCTAACCATGGCTGAGTTGGCGCAGCGAGCCCACTCCATTCGTGAGCATGTCTTTGCCAGCCTCACCAACCAGATCACGCTCGCCTCTAGCCCGCTGATTGTTGCCATCCAATGCATGGCCAGTATCCGTAAGGGTCTCACTGCCGATCTGCTCAAGGCTGTGCTTGAGGCCCTTGAGGTTCAGGCCGATGCCACGCAACTCTTTGAGCAGTTGAGCCGCCTCGTGATCGTGAAGCGACGGCGTAGCCAAATCTATACTAGGCGGGGAACCAAGCCCAACAACCCGCGTGACCGCGAGATGCAACTCTTTCTGCACGATGAGATGTACGCTTGGCTCGATAAGCATCCCCCGGCGAGCGATCACCTGCGTGGTGCCGTGAGCGAGGCGGTGCTGGCATGGTACAAAAAGGTGATTGCTGAGACTGAAGAGCAGCGCATCGAAGCGGTTGAAATACTGCTCACCCTCCCAGAGAGCGACCAAAGGGGCCGTGCGCGCCAGAGCGCGCTGCGCGACGACGCTATCCGCCGCCGCCACCAACTGGAGCGCGACCTGCTCGGCTATGCCTATGAAGCGCAGCAGGGTGATCGCGGGCGGGCGGCGGCGCTGTTTAATCTGTTGATGCTCCAAGCCATCGTTGCTCATGAATCGGGGCATGGGACGGCACTGCACCAAGAGGCGCTACGCAACATTCTGCGCCAAAACACCCGGCCCAGCCTCGCCGCCGAGTTAGAATTTGCGGCTCATTGGCTGCTACGCGCTGCGGTGCAGAATGAGGATTGGCATGAGTGTGATCGTCTCACACCGTTGATCGAGCAACACTACCACCATGCACTGCGGCAGGGTAGTGGGCTTGAGGTCGCGCTGCTGCAGCTTGCCTTGGCTATTGCCCCGCTCTTCAGAGGGATTGGCACACGCCCCGAGGATCGTTCTAAGATCTTGGCAATTTTAGAACGGGGCGAAGCTGCCCTGGATCATACGATGGCAGACGCGGGCAGTGCGGAGGAGCAGCGTTGGGCTATACTCCTGCGTGCGCGCTTGCTCAACTTTCGTGGGTACCTGCATCGCCTCAACTATGAGCTTGCCGACGCAATTGATGCCTACCAGCGCTCGGCACAATTGGTGCGTAGTGACCAAACACTAGCCCCACAGCTACGGGCTACAACCCTACGCAACCTCGCCTTTGCACTCTCTGAGGATGGTGATGGGATCGAGGCGAAACGCATTGGACTTGCCGCGCTCAAAATACACCAACTCCATGGTTCGACACAGGAAGTTGCGCTAGATCGCAGCACCTTGACACTTGTTGAGATCCGCTTAGGCGGTGCTGAGCGTGCACTACGCTATGCCCATGCATCGGTGTATGCCATACGCCAACTTCGCAGTTCCCGTGCTCTCACCCTAACCTTAACAGCTCTTGCCGATGCGTATCGTAAAACCGCAGAGCAGATCGAGGATAACATTCCAGAGCAGGATGCACTCTTTACCGAGAGTTTAGCTGTGCTTGCTCAGTTTGAGCAGATACTGCAAGAGAGTGATGGTGACCGACAGAACGTTGAGCGCTGGTGCAGGCTCTTCCAGAGTCGTGGTGGCGTCTACCGCAGTTGGGGCCGTGCCCGCAGTCGGCGGCACCACAAGTTGCTACCCCAAGACGAGGCGCAGATGCACGCCGATTTCGCGCGGGCGCGTGAGAACTTAGAAGCGGCGCTGCGGGTAGCCAAAGCGCCACTGCCTGATCTGCATAAACTAGCGCAGGTTGAACTGAACCCTGCGGCCCGCCACCCCCCCTTGGTGCTGGCCGATCTCTACGAGGATCTGGCAGCGGTCTATGTCAATGAGGATGTCTACGACGAGCGGCTTTATGCCTATCTGCGCTATGCCGAAGCACAGGCACCAGAGTATCAGATCATTCCAGGTTTTGGTGTGCCCGTCTTGGAGAAACCAATCCGCGCTTTTTGGCGCGAACTGGGGCAGTGTGAATTGCAGCGTATGATCGCGGCCTTTGGCCAATTTGGCCAGGGTAGTTATCGCTTCAATCCGCTTGATGCCTCGCGTACTCATGTACATGCTGCTGGTCACGAACCGTTTTTGCACGATGCGGCCTATCATCTTGTACGCATGATGGCCTACCTGATCGGCTACAATTCCGCATCGAGAATGGTGGGATTGGCGCAGGCGCTAACCCTACGCGAGATGCTGAGAGGAAATGGATTGACGGCAGCGCAACTTGATCTGATCGATCTTACTGCCTATCAGGTGGCTGAAGACTATAATCTGCTCTATAGCGAGAGTTTTAGGATTGTGCAGACGGTGATCCGGCGCGCTCGTCAGAATCTAGGCTACGATCTCTGAGCATGATGCCAAGTCAACCCAGGAAAGTTGGCCCCCCCATGACCCAGGATGCGCAGATATTTCCCGACCCCGCCGATGCGATTGGACAGCATGAGGCTCAGATGTTGATTGAGCAGGCGATCCGCTCCTTCGCCTCGCCCAGTGCGGTCTACCATATTATTGGTGAGGGAGGGATCGGGAAGTCACACCTGCTACGCTCAGCGTTCCAGTTGATAACGGAGCGCAAAGCAGGTCTGCGTCTGCCTGTGGAGACCGGGATTATTGATCTGGCTCACACCAGTTACCAGCACCCGCTCTGGCTCATGGACACCTTGGCCCGACGGGTTAGCCGTACCTTGGTTGGTGAGGCTGAACGGGTACCTCTCTTTGACCGTTTTGATCAGCAGGTGCAACTCTATATTCGCACCCAGAGTGCTAAAGCGCAGAGTGGCGAGAGTCTGAGTCAGGTGCGAGCGGCCTTTTTAGAGGACTACCAGCGTGTGGCGCAGGCACAGCCACTTATGCTGCTCATAGATACCTTTGAACGGCTCGATCCCCGCCTCTTGCCGCTCGAAAACTACAACTTCCGGCGCATGAATCGCCTTGAGCGCTGGCTGGTTGATCTGATCAATGATCTCGATCAGACCCTGACCCTGATTGCGGGCCGTGTGCGCCCCCACCAGGCGCGTCTGATTGATCAGCAAATTGGTGCGAAACTGGTGCGCCGTCTCGTGCTGCAACCCTTTAGCCCCGCCGAGACCCAGGCGTTTATGGAGCGCCATGGTACCCAGCAGTACGACCAGGCGTGGTACGAGCGCATGTATGCAATCTCCGGTGGCCACCCGGTGCGCCTGATTGTAGCCATCGAGATTGGGCGTGATGTCGGCTTTGATCCTGAACATCTGCCCCCTTCGCTACAAGCCGACGAACCAGCCGATATGCAGCAGTTGGGTAGGGACTTCTCGGCCACATGCATCCAGACGCTCCAAGAGCGTGATCTGGCTATGGCCCAACTGATTGAACAGGCCACCTTTTTACGCAAGGGCCTCTATGAAGGCTTGCTTCAGTATATCGCGCAGTGCGAAGGCGATAGCGAAAGGGCTGCGGCCATCCCATCCATGCTCAAGCGGCTTAAGCAGATGGCCTTTGTGAAGGTCTCCGGTGATAAGATTGCCACGCTTCACGACGATGTCTATGACATGCTTTGGGAACACAGTAACCCGACGAGTGTTGATCGCTGGTATGGCCACACGATTGCCTATCTGCAGCAAGAGATCGAGCGCATCAATAGCGCAATTGAGCGCGAAGGCTTGAGCATCGAACGCCTAACCCGCCTGCGTACACTGCAGATTGATCGCCTCTACTACCAACTTGCGCGTGTCCCCACCCTGCCAGGCTACCAAGACTACAATGAACTGGTTCATAGCTCGATCATCGGCCACGATGAGGAGTTTGATATTCAGTTGCAGGAGGATTTTGCGCGCTTCTTTGATGAACGCACAACGCTTGGGCGGAGTTATCAGCAACAACTGCGCTTGCATGGGCTGACATGGGAGCGGATACTCTTTGACGAAGCGGTACGCTGGGTCTTTCGGCGGATTCACAACTATACCGCCGAGGGGGATCAGAACCAGCGCGCATTGGAGTTGGCCGATCAGGTGGCTCAGGATTTTGCCCAGATCCTTGAGCAGGATCAACTGGCTGGGGGCATGCTTGAAGTTGCCCGTCTTGAAGCACTTGGCTTGCTCTGGAGTGCAATGACTCAGGCTGAGGAATTACGGCAGCGTTACGCTACGGTGACCGCTACTCTGCGTATGATCGTTGAGCAGCCAATTGATGATGAGCAACCAATTACCCGCCATATTCAACAACAGGCGCGCTTCTTTCTGGCCTATGCACTGAACAACTGGGGTTACTTGGAGCGGGTCAATGAGCGCCTCAAGAGCGCAACGACATGCTATCGTGAAGCGATTGGCCTCTACAAAGCACTTGGCCCCGAGACGGCACCGCTACGGGCTACAACCTTGAACAACTTGGGCTTTGCCTTGGCCTCCCAGGGTGAACTCGATCTTGGACTACACTATGCCCAACGGGCCGCCCAACTGCATCGTCTGGGTGGCCACGCCTACCGTGAGGCTGCGACTCAACAGACGATGGCGCTGATTTGTATGGATCTCGATGATCTACCCGCTGTGGATCTGCACCTCCGTCGCGCTAAAGCGCTCTTTAGTGACTTCCCCGGAACCAGGTTGGCATCCATCTTTGATCGTGTTATGGGGGATTATCTATCCATCCTCGCTTGGCGCATACGAGCGGATGTTGATCGCAGTGAGGCACGCTTTCAAGAGGCCATTGAGTCCTATCAGGCGGCGCTCAACTTTTTTGCCTCACGCCAAGGTGAGCGTGAGCGTCTAGCTACGATCTACAAGGGACTTGGCTGTGCCTACCGTGATCGCGGCTATGCGCGTAGCTTGCGTGGTGAAGCGGGGGCCGCCGATCTGGAAGAGGGGCACAAGCATTTAGCCACGGCACTTGACTACTGTCCCAAAGGCTTGCCCCTGCAGGTCGATCTCATGGAGGATATTGCGGTCTCGTACATTCACGAGCGCCGCTTTGCCGAAGCCTATGAGCAACTTCAGCAGGCTGCGGCTGCGATTCCGCCGGAGTACGCCATTGATGCTCCGCGTCGTGTGACGAAGCACGCCGAGAGTGGTATGGATTATGAACAGCCCCAATTCTGGCTGCAGCGTGCCCAGGTCAATTTTCAGTTGGCAATCTGTGCGCTGGAGCAGGATAATCTCCCGGAGGCGGGGGATCGCTTCCTCCGCGCCTTCACGGCACTCAATCGCTTCTCGCCCAACATTCCACAGCATCACAATAATTTCCGTAGGCTGACCCGCGACCACACCGCTGCATTACGCAGCCCCGCTCGGATCAAGGAACTGCGCCAAGCCACTTACCTGCGCTCGCAGCGCCTGCAGGCGCGTGAGGCCTTCTTTGAGTTGAACCGCATTTTTCTTGAGGCGGAGGAGATTGCGGAGTTGTTGGATTGAGGAGGATGCGGAGAGGCGGGGATGCGGAGAGGCGAGGAGGCGGGGAGGCGGGGATGCGGGGAGGCGGTGAGGCGGAGACGCGGTGAGGCGGAGACGCGGAAACGCGAAGACGCGAAGACGCGGAGACGCGGTCGGCTGAGGTCTTTGGAAGCGATGGGAAGCCGACTAAAGTCGGCACTACGATGACCACCCATAGTATTTGAGAGGTTTTGCCCCCATGGCCCATGTCATCGTCGCCAGCGACGAGCTACTCTGTACGACGCCGAATGATTGTGGTTGCGCTGAGTATCGGCGGCCACCTGATCAGCCGTGGCGTCCGCTGGTGAATGATTGTGGCTTCTGGGATGCGCAGGAGGCGCGACGGCAGCCGGTGGTCGCTTATGACCAATTGGTGGCCCATCCGTTGCTGCAGATGTTGCCGCTGACACAGGATTACAAGCTCGCTTTTGTGCCTTCGTATGGCCATGTGGCGCTCTTGGATGCTGAGGCTGCTGCGTTGGTGGCGCGGTTGCCGTTGGGCCAGGGGGCGCTGCATGATGCTGAGGCTGCCGCTTTGCAGCAGTTGGCCCAGGCGGGGCTGGTGGGTGTCACGCCAACGCCCCACATTCCGCCGCCCCCCGCGCCGACGACGCTGGTGGCGTGGCTCCATCTGACGAGCGCCTGTAATCTGCGCTGTGGCTATTGCTATGTGGCGCAGTCCAATGTGGCGATGACGCCCGCGACGGCGCATCGGGCGGTGGATGCGGTGTTGGCTGCTGCTCTGCGCCACGGCTACCGCAGTGTGCTACTGAAGTATGGCGGCGGTGAGCCGCTGTTGCAGTTGCCCCTGCTGCTGGAGGTGCAGCGGCGAGCGCAGGCCGCCGCGCAGGCGCAGGGCGTGCAGCTTGCCGGGGCGGTCTTGAGCAATGGGGTGCTGCTCGATGCGGCGGCGGCAACGCAGTTGGCGGAGGCTGGCTTGAGCCTGATGGTTTCGCTGGATGGCCCGCCTGCACTGCACGATGCCCAACGCCCCACCGCTGGTGGTAAGCCCTCCTTTGACGCGGCGCTACGTGGACTGCACGTGGCGCGCCGCGCTGGCGTCGCGGTCAATGTGGGCATCACCGTGACGGCGGCGAACATTGCGGCGCTACCGGAGTTTGTGGCACTGCTCTTGGCTGAGGAGTTGCCCTTTAGCTTGAGCCTCTACCGTGAGGCACAGGGAGGCACAGGCTTGGCGGCTGAGGCCGAGGCGATCATTGCTGGCATGCGCCGCGTCTACGCGGTCATTGCGGCCCAGCCGCCGCGTTGGAGCCTGCTGGGGGCGCTGTTGGATCGTACCCACGCAGGGGTGGCCTATCAGCGCAGTTGCGCTGCGGGCGAACACTACATGGTGATTGACCCCCAAGGACAGGTGGCGCGCTGCCAGATGAGCCTCGATGAGCCGTTGAGCAGCATTACTGCCGCCGATCCGCTGGGCGACATCCGCCGCAGCCAGCGTGGTGCCTACAGTATTCCGGTGGATAGCAAAGAGGATTGCCGAGGATGTGGCTGGCGCTACTGGTGTGGCGGCGGCTGTCCAGTGGCCACCTATCGCGCCACGGGTTGCCACAACGCCCCCTCGCCCCACTGCGCGATCTACCAAGCGCTGCTGCCCGAGCTGCTGTGCCTCGAGGGACAGCGCATACTCTATTGGCAGGGTTATACCAATTACTCTTGAATATGCCGCATCATCAAGAACGCGAAAGCCCAGTGAGACGCCATGTTCGGCAATCTGCAATCAACATTACCGTTTGCTCTCCGACGGAGTGCCGACTTTAGTCGGCTGAGGTCGCAGGCAGCCATTGGATGCCGACTAAAGTCGGCACTCCAATGGTAAAGCTGAAAGGCTGTTTCTGAAACCGTCCCTTATATATGGTGAGCAATGCCCTGCATGGCCGCTGCTGTGCCCCTACAGATTCTATGGAGGTGATATGCTCGTTGACTTCTTCCCCCTTGCCCTCCCAAGCTCGTTCCGGAGTCCATTATGCACATCCCCCAGCGCTTTGGCGATAACCCGATAACCCAAGAGCATGATGATCACCTGCAACGTTCGGTGGTCTGCAAGCGTTTGGCGGAGTTGCTCTGCAAAGATCAACTCGATCTGCCGCTGACCCTGGGCGTCTATGGCGATTGGGGCAGCGGGAAGACGAGTATGCTCCATCTGATCCAGCGCCATTTGGACGCGAATGCCAAGACGCTCACCATCTGGTTTAATGCATGGGCCTACGCCCAACAGCAGGATGCGCTCTGGCGGGCGTTGTTGTTGGCAATTATTGCGCGCTTTCGTGCCCAAGATTTTCAGCAAAAACTGCTTGATCAGGAGACACTAGAAGCCCTGCTCACAAAACAAAAACAGAAGAGCAGCACACTGCGCAAAGAGTTAAATAGACAGCTTGAACAACTCGAAACAAGCCTCTACCGCAGCAAGAGCTACCGGCAGCAAGAGGGTGTTGATCTCAACTACCAAGCGGTTATGCTTCTCGCAGTGCGTGCAGTGGCACGTATGCTGCCCCTTGTAGGGACTGAGGCTGCAAAGAGCCTAGAAAAGCTCTTTGCGGAAGGCCAAGATGTCAAAGATCTCTTCGATGTGTTGAGCGTACGCGAACGCGAAGAGCTACGGGAACATGTGCAATCGATTGAGCAGTTTAAGCTTGGTTTTCAACAACTTATTCAGCGTTTTATCAATCAAACGAACAAACGCCTCGTAATCTTTATTGATGACCTGGATCGTTGTCTGCCAGAGCAGGCAATTAGCGTACTAGAATCGATCAAGATCTTTTTTGATAGCAACGATGGCACACCAATGCCGTGCATCTTTGTCTTGGGCATGGATCGGCGCATTATCGAAGATGGCCTAAAGCTACGCTACCATACCATTGGTGAAGGACTGGTTGATGCACGGAGTTATTTGGACAAAATTATCCAGATTCCCTTTAGTATTCCCCCGCTTGAAGAGAAGCAAATCAAAGATTTTGCCGAGCAATGGTGTAAAAATACTCCCGATTTGATGGTATGTACCACACTCATCACCAAAGGGGTTGCGGCCAACCCGCGCAGTGTGAAGCGTACGCTAAATATTTTGGCCTTGATGTATACGTTGCGCCAAGCCTCTGGACAGAGCGTTGATGCAGTTGCGTTGCAGCGACTCACCAAGCTAATCATCATCCAGACCAGTTACGATGAGGTCTACCACAACATCGTCCAAGACACCGAGCTCTTGCGCCAGCTTGAGTTAGCGAGCCATGGGGCGGCGAGTAGCAGCTACACCACTGAGACTGGGCCGATTCTGGAACGTTACCAGCGGCTAGCAGAGATGCTACGGCTTAAGCCACAGCTACCGAATAATGCTCAGGAAGCACGTAAGGTGATCGAGAATCTGCTCTACTCGGTGCCACTGAACCAAGATTGACAGTCAAGCGTCGCCCGTGGTAGACTGCCACTTACGATTGTAGATTGCAGATTGCAGATTGCCGAACATGGCGTCCCAATGGGCTTTCGCATTTTTGATCATGCGGCATGTTCAAGGGTAATTAGTCTAAGCCCCCGTAGCTCAGAGGATAGAGCAGCAGTTTCCTAAACTGCGTGTCAGCCGTTCGAGTCGGCTCGGGGGCGCCAGATAGCAATGCGGTAGACGGCCCTTGGCCTGCGGGCTGAGGGCCGTTGTGGTAGGTGCGGGATGGAATGGGGGATGGAAGAGCATGAGTTGGCCTTGCAGAGATAGCCATGCTCATTCCAATCCGCCGCATTGATACTCCGCTCCTCGGCTTGATTCTCCTTATGGCGCGTGAGTACCGCCGCCAAATCTGCGGAGAAGGGAAAAGATTTAGGGAAGCGGATGTTGTTGATTGCCCCGTTGCGTTGCCACCCTGAGCGAAGGTTCGTAGGAACGTTCCTGTTTGCGCCGTAGGTAGTGCCGACGTTAGTCGGCTTCTCATCGCTGGCAAAGACCTCAGCCGACTAAGGGAAGAGGGTGTTGTTGATTGCCCCATTGCTTTGCTACCCTGAGAGGCCGTAGGTAGTGCCGACTTTAGTCGGCTTCCCATCGCTGCCAAAGAACTCAGCCGACTAAAGTCGGCACTACGATGCCCGCCCATGGACTATTCAGCATGACAGGCTGCTGGGATACGTAACAATTTCTGCTTCCCTTACGTCGGCACTACGATGCCCGCCCATGGACTATTCAGCATGACAGGCTGCTGGGATACTTGAAAATTTCTGCTTCCCTTACATACACCGACTCACATCATGGCCCCGCTGCCGCATCGTGATCCTGAGTGATGTGTCGCGCACCGCGCTGTTGCTGCCCTGAGATCGTGCCCTAGCCTTAGCATTCTCTGTTGGCTCTCGGCGGTGTTTTGAGACCAATTGGTCTCAAGCATGCTGCCTTCGGAAAGGGCTGCGTTCTGGTAGAATCGGTGCGGTATCTCTGGTGTCGCTGTTCTATGGATGAAGCACGGCATGAATGACGCTGAACTTGTTGTTTTGATCGAAGAACTCCGCTCCTTAACCTTGAGGTGGGGCGAAGAGGTGGCGCGGGGTGCGTTGGCCAAGCAAGCGAACTTGACTCCTGCCCAACGCGCCCATGTCGAGGCGCAGGTCTTTGCAGGTGGAGCAACCATAGGTGATCTGCATATAGGCGATGCCGCCCAGCGCGATCTCCTCAAGGGCCAGACTGACGTAAGTGGCACGCTGCAAGGACTCGCAGCGGGGGCGATTACCGCAAGCACCATCCAGATCTTTTTTGGCGGTAAGCCTGGGGAGGATGGGGCCAAGCTGTTGGCGGCCTACCTCACGAGCCTCTTGGACGATTGCCAGCGTCTGCGCCTCAACCGTCTCACTGGCATGCGGCAGAGCGGCAAGGAGCAGCCGACGCAAGCGGATAGTAATAGTAGCCTGCGTCTCCAAGATGTCTTTACCAGTCTCACCAGCGACGGCCCGCCCCATGTGCGGCGCACGATCCAGGCCCGCGTCGAGCGGGTACGGCGCTTTCTGAAGCGTCTCGCCAAAGCCCAACGCTCGCCGGAGGATGTCGCGCCAGAGCGGGTGATCACGGTGGAAGTTGCCGCAATAGAACGCAAAGAGATGCAGCAACGGGGGAGCGGTGATGCCCTGCCCTTCGACAAGCTCAGGGGCCGCTTGCCGAAGGGGGTAGGGGGTGAGGGCCATCCATCGCATCCCAATGCCATATCGGAGG
>NZ_NQWI01000273.1 GCF_002532535.1 Candidatus Viridilinea mediisalina | reverse complement strand
ATTGGAGATTGGAGATTGGAGATTGGAGATTGGAGATTGGAGATTGGAGATTGGAGATTGGAGATTGCCGAACATGGTGTTCCAAGCGGCATGCTCAACAGGAGTTGGTCTGCCTTCGTGTCTAGGTACAGTCTAGCATCAATGCGGGCATTTCGCTTGCAACAACCACGCAATTGCGTCCAGACTGTTTCGCCTGATAGAGCGACTTATCGGCGCGGGCGAGCATTGTTGCGGCAGCATAATCATCTGGGTGCCAGATTGCCACACCAAGGCTGAGGGTAACGTAACCATCCGCAACGCCGCCTGGATGACGAATGGCCAATCGTTCCACTGCAATACGTGCCTGCTCGGCGATAGAGTGGGCGCTTGATGCAGCGGTGTTGGGCAGAATCAAGACAAACTCCTCGCCCCCGTAGCGAGCCACAAAGCCATCCGTCTGGCTCGCCACCAATTGTAGCGTATTGGCAACAATCTGTAAGCAGTGGTCACCCGCTTGGTGACCATAGAGATCATTATACGCCTTAAAGTTGTCTACATCACCCAAGATAACTGAAAATGGCCTGTTGTGACGTTGAGCTCGCTTGAACTCATGTTTCAGGTGGGCATCAAAATAGCCACGGTTAAAGACCTGGGTAAGCCCATCGAGTTGCGAACGGGCTTCTAGTTCGGCAAAGGCATGCAGGAGTTGTTGCCCAACAATATGCATCGCCACCAAGCCAACTAACATAATCAGGCTATGGCTGAACAGGATCGGATTCAAGTTGACCGGCGGGGTGCTAAAGGAGACACTGATGCCCCCGCGAATCTCGTTGAGCTGGCTGCCATACTGGGCATGGCAGGTGAGGCAGGAGGCTTCGGCGATGAGCGGTGCCATATAGGTAAAGGTCTGTGCCTGTTGATCCCAGGTATAGAACTCCTGTGCCTGCTGTTCAAAGGCCAAGAGTGCTTGGCGCTCCCAGGCTGTCGCCTGATTACTCGGATTGACCGGCTGTAAGCTACTGATACGAAAGCGCACATCCTGCTTCTCGGCGGCCAAGGCGGCCAGTAGGCGCGTCATGTAGGCCGGATTGACTTTGGTTAAGACGGGGCCATCAGGTGGATAGAGTTCACGGTTGGTGGTATCAAGGTAGGGATTGGGCTGCAGATGGGGCGTAATTGGCGCATAGACGCCCCCAAGCTGCGCGTTCCACTCACGGATGGTAACCACCAAGCCAAAGAACGAACGCGCAACCTTGAGATGCTGCGCTTGGTGGGCATGTCGAAGCTGCCATATATTCCACATGGCAGAGGTTAAGAGGAGCAAGATCCAGCAGATGGCACTGATGGTAATGTAATGCTGCTTCACGCCAACCTCCAGCCTGTAGAGCAGCGTCGCTAGGCCCTGTAATACCATTTACGATTGTAGATTGTAGATTGCAGATTGCAGATTGCAGATTGCAGATTGCAGATTGCAGATTGCAGATTGCAGATTGCAGATTGCAGATTGT
>NZ_NQWI01000272.1 GCF_002532535.1 Candidatus Viridilinea mediisalina | reverse complement strand
CCGATAGCCGATAGTTGATAGCCGATAGCCGATAGTTGATAGCCGATAGCCGATAGTTGATAGCCGATAGCCGATAGCCGAAAATCCGAAAGCAGGTACCTGTTCACACTTCTCCTGGGAGCGCGGGCGTCCCGCCCGCATGCGGGCCGGAGGCCCGCGCTCCCAGCATAGTGCTTACCCCAAGTCTGAACAGTTACGAAAGTAGGTAAATGTTCGCTCTGTGCGGGGAGAAATGGGTTCTTTGTCCAACCGAGGCGTGTGCGCTCTATCGGCTCGCCTACCTGCCTACCTGTCTACCTGCCTACTCGCCTACCTGCCTATCGGCTATTTCTGGCTTTCTAGCACGTCGGCTGGGGCTACCACGACAATCTCGTCAAATGCACGGAAATCATTGCCATTGAAGGTCAGCAGGTGCGTCACCTCATGAGCGAGCATGACCGCCGCTAGTCGTGCATCGTGAACACGCCTGCCAACGATATGATGCTTGGTGACAAGTTGGTGCCAGTATACAAAGATCGCTGGAGTCTCTTCCAACAGTTGAAATTGAGTGAGAAGTTGATCAATCTCATGTCGCACCGTCGCGGCTGGCCAACCAAGACCATTTGCCTCAATCGGACGGCTTGCAACTGACCAGAATTCGATAAGGTTTTGTGCCGTTAGGACGATCTCGTCCCCACGAGTAAGCAATGCCGTCAATGCATTGATGGCGAACGCATGCTGCGCTGCTTCACTTTGTACAGCGCGCAACCAGATATTTGTATCGCAAAGATAGGTTGTCATCAATCGTACATGTGATCACGCCGGAGCGCGAACTCAGGCAGGGGTGGTGTTGCCGGACGTTCACGCACAGCCCAATGCCGTACTGCTTCAGCCCGTTCCTGCGGTGTGGCACTCTGCCAGAAAGGGGGCTCCGTCACTGGATGCAACAGCAGCGTCTCGCCTTGTAGCTCAAGGACGTAGCGGGTGCGTGGTTTGAGAACCGCCAGCATCGCGCTGGGTAGTTGAATGGTGCCACGCTCGTCAACTTCTACGATCGCATTCATGGCGTCTGCCCCTTTGGATGCTTCGTTTGCTATGGGTGTGACCGGAATCTGTAGGGCTGCGCCCCACACCCCGCCGGAGGGTGAGAGGATGCGAGGGAACCAGGTTCCCTTGCATACCCTACCTACGCATTTTGGTCACACCCGTTTGCTATAGATGCTTCCATTGTACCATTGCATAATGGTACCATAGGCAAAGAGGTGCGGGCTTCGCGTCCTCGCGTCCTCACAAACGGTATTGCCTACGAACCATTTGGACTGATGAAGGATGCGAGGGAACCTGGTTCCCTCGCACACCCTATCTACACTCTATGTTATACCAATTACCATTGAGCATGCCGCATGTCCAATGACAATCTAGCGCATTGAGATGCCATGCTCGGCTATCGGCTATCGGCTATCGGCTATCGGCTATCGGCTATCGGCTATCGGCTATCGGCTATCGGCTATCGGCTA
>NZ_NQWI01000270.1 GCF_002532535.1 Candidatus Viridilinea mediisalina | reverse complement strand
GGCTAAATATTATTTTGAGGTGCTAAGAGAAATAGTTCCTTAGCCTAAAGTAAAAGAACTCCCGATCCCTAGTGCCCTGATTGATCATGATAAAGCGCTTAATTTTACCATTAATACATTCAGCAATGGCGTTGGTTTCCCCTTTTCCAAAGTATCGTTTTATGATGGTTTCATTACGTTCTACCAAGGATTTAAAGTTTACCATCTCATCAATATCCATTTGTTCCACCTTACGATACCACGCATTGATCGATAGGTTTATCTGCAGGGGGTCACGTCCTACATTTGCCTTCTTGTACCAGTCTCTAAACTCGCAGCTAAGCCGATAGGCTTTTTCTATTTCAGGGTATATGTTAAAGAGGGCTCTTGCTCTCTGGGATTGCTTGTGGGTCCATTGGCTATCGTACTTAAAAAGCAGGAACCTGCTTCTGGCCAGCAGCTCCAGCGGGGTTTCTCCATGGGGCGTTTTCTCTTGGGCATAAGTGAATTTCCGTTCCTTGTACCGCTTGCCCTCGAGCTCACACTGGCCTTTCCTGCGCTTCTCCCGCTGCTTGTGCTCTTCAAACTTGATCCTTTTGTCCCTTAGTATCTCTTGCCGGTACCGTACCCGAACATCCTGGCACGCCTCCATGAGGCTTTTGATGATATGGAACTTGTCGGCGATGTGTCCGGCATTGGGGAAGGCCTCCCGGCAGAACCAGTCGTAACCATTGGATAGGTCACGGGTTATGGTTCTGACCTCAAAAGCTTTGGCGCCGAAGTTGGCAGCGATCTGGCTGAGCTCATTTACCTTTAGCGTGTTGGCGAGCAGCGCCACCTTCCCGGTGTCCCGGTTGGTGAGGATGGTGTGCATCTCCTCCCCAACCTGCTTCTCGTCAATGGCCATATGGGGGCCAAGGTGCTCTGCGCTCAGGATGGGGACACGCACCGCTTTGGCCTCCCCCTTCTCTTTGATCTGGAGGTCATGCTGGTGAAAGCTGCGCTGCGCCTCGGGGTCAAGGAAACCGCTTAGCACATCCCTGTACCAGCGCCAGGCTTTCTGCGGGTCAATGCACAGGGCCTTAGCGATCGGCGTTATGTTGGTCTGGAGTTTGTCCAAAAGCCCCTTTTAAAAAAGAAGCGAACTCGCTGGTTGCTTTTACCCCCTCCGCATGGAAGGCATACGCGTTGCTATAGTGTTGCCGCTCCCCTTTGTACTTCCAACGGCGACGGAAGAGGTTGAGATAAACCGCTTTCCCTTTCAGCGGAAAGCTCTGCAGCTCCAAAGGGTTGCAAAAACCATCCAGGGCAATGTCCTTGGGCTGGTCCATCTCTGCTGGAATCAGTTCCGGCAGCTCTTCAAAGCGAATGCGGATGTACTCCTTCTTCTCCTCTACCTTTGTTATTGAAAAGTGCAGTATGATTTCCTCAGGAAAAAATACCGACAATAAGGCCTTTAGGCTTTCTTGTGTTTCCATACCCAAAGGTAATAACTCTTCTCCAGCACCTCAAAATAATATTTAGCC
>NZ_NQWI01000073.1 GCF_002532535.1 Candidatus Viridilinea mediisalina | reverse complement strand
CACGATCTGGCGCGTGGCCACATCAGGAATGGTATCGGGGTTGATGTCAGGAATCTGCATACAGGTAGTCTACCAGACCTTGGCGGGGTTGTCACCATGCGTTCCAGCGATTATGGAGAGGATACGTCTAATTCGCATAATGTAATCACCTTGATGAAGATTCTCCCCACACCTTGACCAACCTCCTCCCTCTAGTGTATGCTGCTTGCTACGTGGCTTATCATGGATCTATCCCATGGCTCAACAACAACCTCCTCCAACCCCCGCGCCCGCCGAGACGGGTGAGTTCCTCTTGGTGCGGGTGAGCGATGAACTCTATGCCCTGCCGAGTGCGGCGGTGCGCGAGGTTGCGCGCTGGCGTGCCCCGACCGCTGTCCCTGGTGCGCCGCCCATCCTGCCTGGTATTATTAGCCAGCGCGGGGTGGTGACGCCGATTGTTGATCTGCGTCTTATGCTTGGCCTTGCCGCTCAGGCGACGACCCGCGCTACACGCTTGATTATTATGCACCACGAGAGTTGCGATCTGGCTCTCTTGGTGGATGCGGTGCTTGACCTCGCTGCGCTGCCCCCTGCTGATCTCACTCCGCCCCCCGCTGCCCTTGAACCGAGCCGCGCCCGCTTGCTCACTGCAGTCGCTCGCTATGGCGACCGGCCCCTCGCGCTGCTGAGTTTGCCCGCCTTGATTGCTGCGGTACAAGAAAATCTCTAGGCTTTGCGTTTTTAACCATTTGTGCCATTGTGGTTCAATCTTCTGCTACCATAGATACTGAGCTTCCGCTCCTCCTTGAGGTGCAGACGGCTCAACGTCTCTACCTCGTGCCACGTTCCCATGTTGATTATCTCGTGAAGTATGCGAGTGCGACGCTGCCTGAACGTGATGCCCGTGGTCGCCCGGTTGTGGGCTGCGAGTTGGGTGCGTTGCTCGATCCGTCAGATCTTGGTCTGCCCCCCAGAAACCATGCGCTGACGGTGGCTCTGCGGCGACGTACGGTGGCGATGCTTGTTGCCCGCGTCACTAATCTTACTGCCCCTGGACCAATTCAGCCCCTTGGTCCACTGCTCACCCCTCGCCTCGCTCGTCCTTGGCTCCTTGGAGCTGTGGTTATTGCCGATTCTCCTGTCCTTGTCCTCGATCTCCGCCGTATTGCGGCGGATGTTGCCCTTGGCGTGGTTTGATGTGGGTGTAAGCCTGGGTGTCTCATGGTATGGAAGAACCATGTTCTTCCATGCCTGCTTTTAGGGATGCGTGAGGCGAAGACGCGAAGGCGCGATGGCGCGAAGGCGCGATGACGTGACGACGCGAAGACGCGAAGGCGCGAAGGCACGATGACGCGAAGGCGCGAAGACGCGATGACGCGATGGCGCGGTGACGCGATGGCGTGATGACGCGATGACGCGATGACGCGATGACGCGAAGGCGCGAAGAGTTGATGGCTTCATGTCCCCACCACATCCCCGCATCCTCGCATCCCCGCATCCTCGCATCCCCGCATCCTCGCATCCTCGCATCTCCGCATCCTCGCATCTCCGCATCCTCGTATCTCCGCATCCTCGCATCTCCGCATCCTCGCATCTCCGCATCCTCGCATCTCCGCATCCTCGCATCTCCGCATCCTCGCATCCTCAGTATCTTCTCTGGGAGAACTCTATGGAAACGTCCATGCCTAGACCTGCTGCTCGACGATCCAGTGATCCAAGTCAAGAGCAGCCGATGATTCTACGCGATAATCTTGGTACCCTCTCGCGGCTGATTGTTGGCAGTATGGTGCTGCTGCTCTGCTATTGGCTGGGAGTGCTACTGCTCTGGGGTATGGGCCACCTGAATGACCAAAATCTGTCGCTTGCTTCGGTGGCTGCGGTGCTTGCGCTGGGTGCCCATATCGCTGCCTTTGCGCTGCTACGCCGCAGTATGGTTGGCCTTAGTCGCCGTACGCTCTTCTATGCGATGCTCTTTGCCGCTGCGGCCTTCGCTCTGGTCTTTGGTGGCCCCGGTGGGCCCCTTGCGATGCTCTTTCTGATCCCGGTGGTCTGCGCTGGATTGCTTGGTGAGCGCTACGATAGCATTCTGGTTGCGGTTGCTGCGGTCTTTTTCTATGCCCTTATGGGTATGGCACAACAATCGGCACTACTCGATCCACTGGTGATCGCCTTCCCGGTCTCGCTGGTGCCCTTTGGCGCTACGGCGATCTTTCTGGCCTATCTTGCTTGGCTCAGTGGGCACGACCTCGCTCGGGTTGTGCGCCAATCGCATAACCGCGCCGATGAGTTGCTCCAGAAGACCGAACAGTTGATGGAGAAGAGTATCCAACAGGTTGAGTTGGGGAGCGAGTTGGCGAGCGCTGCGGGTGAGTTGCAGACCGCGTCGCAACAACAGGCAAGTGGTGCGACCGAGCAGGCAAGTGCGGTCACTCAGGTCTCGACGACGATTGAAGAGTTGGGGAGTACCGCCCGCCAGATTGCGCAGTCTTCCGACCATGTGGCTCAAGCGGCTCAACAGACGCTGGAGAATCTCAGTAGCGGCCAGGGTGCGGTGGACGAGAGTATCCAGGCGATGGAACGCATCCGTGGGCGCGTCTCCGATGTCTCCAATCGCGTCCTGAGCTTGGGGGAACGCTCGCAGCAGATTGGTGAGATTATCGATCTGATTGATGATATTTCCGATGAGACCCACCTGCTTGCGCTGAATGCGGCGATTGAGGCTGCTGGTGCTGGCGAACATGGCCGCCGCTTCGCCGTCGTGGCCGCTGAGGTGAAGAGTTTGGCCAATCGGACCCTCGCTGCGGCCCGTGAGGTGAAGGGGGTGATTGCCGAAATTCGCCAAGCTACTGCTGCCGCTGTACTCGCGGCTGAAGAGGGTAGCAAAGAGGTTGAACGTGGCGTTGAATTGGCCCATCGTGCAGGCCAAACGATGGATAATATCGTGATGGTGGCTGAACGTACCGCCCAGAGCGCTGCCGAGATTGGCCTCGCCACCGCCCAACAGCAGAGCGCCAGTGAACAGGTGGTTGAAACCATGCGCGAAATTGCTGAAGTCGCCCGCCAAACCGCCCTCGGTGCCCGCCAAATGGCCGAATCGGCTGCGATGCTCACCGCGATTGCGGATCGCCTCCACGGGATTGTGGTAAGTGAGGGAGCATGAGGAGCGAATGAACAGAAGAACGAATGAACAGAGGAGCGAATGAACAGAAGAACGAATGAACAGAGGAGCGAATGAACAGGAGAACGAATGAACAGAGGAACAGATAGTAGCTGCGTATAAGCGTCCTCCGTTCTCCTGTTCTCCTGTTCTTCTGTTCTCCTGTTCTCCTGCTCCCCTGTTCTCCTGCTCCCCTGTTCTCCTGTTCTTCTGCCCCCCTGTTCTCCTGCTCCCCTGTTCTCCTGTTCTTCTGCCCCCCTGTTCTTCTGCCCCCCTGTTCTTCTGCCCCCCTGTTCTTCTGCCCCCCTGTTCTCCTGTTCTTCTATTCTTCTGTTCTTCACCATGGATCTCTCCTCCTTCTACAACCAGTTCCGCGAAGAGACCACCGAGAATGTGCGGGTGCTCGGTGATGGGCTGTTGAGCCTTGAGACGGAGCAAGATGAGGCGTTGCGTAAGGCGACCATTGACCGCGTCTTTCGCGCTATGCATACGATCAAGGGTTCGGCGCGTATGCTGGGCTTTGAGGGGGTGGGACGTTTGGCCCACGCGCTTGAACATCTGCTCGGCGAGTTGCGGCAGGGCCAGCGTGGCCTCGACCGCCCTTTGGCTGATAGTCTGCTGCGTGGCGCTGATGCGATCTTGAGCCTGACCCTGGCCGCTGTGGATGGTCAGCCGCCGCCCCTCGATGTGGAAGCGGCCCTCGCAGCGCTGCCTGGTGCAAGTGATGCGGCCCCGGCCCCGACGCCTGCTGCGGCTCCGGCCCCGGCTGCGCCCCCCGCGCCCGCTACGGCCCCCGCGCCCGCGCCCACCCCTGCGCCCACTGCGGCCCCCGCTGCGGCCCCCGCACCCGCCGCGCCCCGGCCTACCTCGCGCCAAACCATTCGTGTGCGTGTGGATCGCCTCGACCGGATGCTCAATTTGGCCGGTGAGTTGGTGGTGGGCCAACAGACGTTGCTTAACCATAATGAGCAATTGGTCGCCATGCAACAGCTTGTGGATCATCAGCAGCGTGCCCTGGCTGAACTTGAGGCTGAGTTGCAGCGCCTGCGCTTTTCGCCCGCCCAACGCCAGAGTATCGATCTGCGCCTTGCATCATTGCGTGAAACAAGCGATGAGGTGCGTAATCTGACACAACGCGAGAGTGACCGCTTTATGCGCCATACCGGCCAGCATGGCTTGCTGGTTAAAGATTTAGAACTTGAGGTCATGTCGGCCCGTCTGCTGCCTATTGCAACGGTCTATGCCAATTTGCCACGGGCGGTGCGCGATCTCACCCATGCCACGGGCAAAGAGGTGCGCCTTGAGTTGCGCGGTGAACAGGTGGAGCTTGACCGCAAGGTGCTTGAGTTGATCCACGATCCGCTGCTCCATTTGGTTCGCAATGCGCTTGACCATGGCTTTGAAGCGCCAGCCGAGCGGAGCGCCGCTGGTAAAGCTGCCGCCGGGCTGCTTGAGGTGAGTGCTGAGACGGTTGGCGGTGAGGTGCGCGTGGTCATTAGTGACGATGGGCGCGGTATGGATCCGCAACGGCTGCGGGAACGTGCGGTGCGTATGGGTATGCTTGCCAGTGATGCGGCAGCTTCGCTCTCCGATAGCGAAGCGCTTGACCTGATCTTTCAACCCGGCTTCTCGACCGCCGCAATGGTCACCGACATCTCTGGGCGCGGGGTGGGCATGGATGTGGTGCGTACCAACCTGAATGAGCTAGGTGGCCAGGTTCACCTCGAATCCCAAATTGGTCACGGCACGCGGGTCATTCTCACCCTACCGCTCACCGTGGTTACGACCCGGGTCATTCTGGTGCGCGTGGGTAATGGCACCTTCGCCCTACCTGCTACGGGCTGCCAGGGCACCGTCTGGGTGCGCCAGAGCCAGATTCGCGCCCTTGAGGGCCAGCCAACCATCGAGTTGGCTTCCCGCACCCTTGCGGTTCTCACCCTCGCCGAGCTGATCGGCATCACAACGCCTTCGCCTTTCAACCGGAATGATCGCGCCCCCGCGATTCTGGCCGGTACGCCGCAACGACGGGTTGCGCTCCTGGTAGACCAACTGCTCGATGAGCGTGAAGCGGTGATCAAGCCGCTCGGCAGCATCCTGGCGAAACAGCGGCGCTACGGCGGAGCTGTGCAGCTTGGGGATGGCAGCCTCGTCCTGCTGCTCAATCCGAGCATGCTCGGCCAAGCCGGGCGCACCACCACCCTCACGCGGCCCCAAGCCGCACGCCGCCGCTCGCGCCTCTTGGTGGTTGATGACTCCTTCACCACCCGCGAATTGATCCGCAGCATCCTCCAATCGGCGGGCTATGAGGTCAGCGCCGCCCTCGATGGCGCTGATGCGCTTGACAAGCTCCGCAGCGAGCCCTACGATCTTGTTGTTAGTGATGTCGAAATGCCCCGGCTTGACGGCTTTCAGCTTGCTGCAAGCATCCGCAGTGATGCCCAGTTGCACGCTATTCCCGTCATTCTCATCACCAGCCTGGCCTCGGAAGAGCATCGCCGCCGCGGCCTTGAGGCTGGCGCACAAGCCTATATTGTTAAAAGTCAGTTTAATCAGCAGAGTCTGCTCGATGTGGTCCGTCAACTCCTTGGTGGCGGTGAGGCTACGTCGTAACGCAATAACAAATAATCACTAAGAGGAGCATCATGACGAGTAAAATCCTAGTAGTAGACGATAGTAAACTCGTCACCGATATCGTCAAACTACGCCTTGAGATGTACGGTTATGCCGTGCGTCTGGCCCACAGCGGCGAAGAGGCGCTCGAACGCATCGCTGAAGAGGTGCCCGATCTCATGGTTCTCGATGTCAATATGCCCGGAATTGATGGCTATGAAGTCTGCCGCCGCCTGCGTGATAATCCTCTACTTGACGATCTGCGGATTATTATGCTCACCTCAAGTGATGACAAGAGTGCCGCCTTTGAAGCCGGGGTGGATGATTACCTCAATAAAGATATTGACCTGCTCAACTTGCCCAATCGAGTCAAACTTGTCCTCGAAATGGAGTAGGAAACAGCAGCAGTAGGTCTACGACCATGAATATACCGCTACGCATCCTGGTGGTTGATGATTCGGCGCTGATGCGTCGGCTGCTGCGTGATCTGCTCGAGAGCGATCCGGAGATCCACGTTGTGGGTGAGGCAGCCAATGGGCGCGAAGCGCTCGCCCAGGTGGACAAACTCCGTCCCGATCTGATTACGCTTGATGTTCGTATGCCGGTGATGGACGGGATCGAAACAACCCGCCAATTGATGGCCTATCACCCCACTCCGATCCTAGTGCTTACCGCTTCACTCAATAGCTATGAGATTGATATTACCTTCGAGATGCTCGGCGCGGGTGCGCTTGATGTGATGGAAAAACCGCGCATGGGCGACGCCGCTGCAATTGAAGATGCCCGCCGCCTGCTCATTCGCAAAGTGCGCCTGCTTTCGCGGGTGAAGGTGGTGACCCATCTGCGGGGACGGCGTCCCCGTAGCGCGGTGTCCGCTGCGGTGGCGAGCACTTCCACCACCCCGCCAGCAGTGCGCCCCAAGTTGCCGCCCCCACCAGAGCCGAGTGGTCTACTGCCGCGCCCCGCCCGTCGTGCCCCAAGTGCCTCTACTGCCCCCCTTGCGCCACGCTTTCCCGTGGTGGTGATTGGGGCCTCGACGGGGGGGCCACGCATCGTGCGCCAGATACTGGCCGATCTGCCCGACGATTTCCCCGCCGCCATCATCGTTGTGCAACATATTGCCCAAGGCTTCAGTGGCGGCATGGCGGAATGGCTCGCCACAAATCTGGCCCTGCCTGTCCACCTCGCCACTGAGGGAGCGCATCTGCACCCCAGTGAAGTACTGCTCGTGCCCGACCGCTATGATCTGCTGCTACAACCCGATGCGACCATTCACCTCAGCGGCCTCCCGCTGCTGCTGCAACGCCCAGCGATTGACATTGCGATGCAGTCGGTTGTCACGGTCTTTGGGGCGGCTACCACCGGCGTACTGCTCACCGGCATGGGCCGCGATGGCGCATTGGGCATGCGTGCCATCCAACGGGCTGGAGGGCTCACCATTGCCCAAGATGAGGCCACCTCGACTATCTTTGGCATGCCGCGTGCTGCCATTGAACTGGGGGCTGCTGCGCTAGTGCTGCCCGCTGCCGCCATTGGCACAACGCTACGTGAACGTGTGGGGGTGTTATCATGAGTACCCCGGCCAAGCCTGAATTGCTCACTCCGCGCCAGATCAGCGCCCTGCGCGATCTGCTTGCTGCCTATTGTGGCGTCTACCTCGATGAGACGCGCAATGCTTCGCTTGCAGCCGCAACTCAACGGCGCGCGACGATCCTGGGGCAAACCCCGCAGAACTATGTAAGCAACCTGGGCCTAAGCATTGACCGCGCTGAACTTCAGCGCCTCGCCGAATTGCTGCTCAACCACGAAACCCAATTCTTTCGCAATCGGCCCCATATGCAGGCCCTACGCCAGGTGATTATTCCCGAATTGCACCAGCGTCTGCCTCCCGGCGCGCCCCTGCGCCTCTGGAGTGCCGGTTGCGCCACTGGCGAAGAGCCCTACTCATTGGCTATCACCGCCCTCGAAGCCTTCAACGACCGCCTGGATCGTCCGGTTGAGGTCTGGGCTACCGATCTCAGCACCACCGCCCTTGAACGGGCGCACACGGGCATCTATAAAGGGCGGAGCCTCGCCAACCTCAATAGCCAGCAGCGCGCCCGCTACTTCACCGCCCGTGGCGCCGAACTCGCGGTAGCCCCCCGCGTGCGTGAACTGGTTCATTTTGAACAACTCAACCTCCTCGAACCCTTTCCCACCAGGGCGCGAGGGGTACATATCATTTTTTGCCAAAATGTTACCATCTATTTTCAAGTTCAAACTTGTCGCATGCTCATGGAGCGGTTTTACCAAAACCTTGACGAGGGCGGCTCGCTCTTCTTAGGCTTTTCTGAAACGCTCTGGAATATCTTTGATCGTTTTCGCTGGCGCGAAGTTGAGGGGGCCTTTGTCTACTATAAGGCCAGCATGGATGCACTGGCGACACCGTTGCCCCCCTCCCCCTCGAAGAAGACCCTTGAGCATCAGCCGCTCGCAACCCTGCCTACGATCCGCCCGCGCCCGAAGAGCGAGCCGCCTGCCCAATTCACCCCGCGCCCGCCCCGCCCGCCCCGCCCCCTAGCGCCCATCAGCCATCCCGCTGCAAGCGAGATTATCGCCCAAGGCCAAACCCTGCTCGATGCTGGCCAGACCGATGCTGCCCTGGCGATCTTCTACAGTGCGCCCCTCGTGGGGGCTCACGCACCCCAGATTCTGGCCCTAGCCGCCCGCGCCCACGCCGACCGGGGAGACCTCGATCTGGCCGCTGCCGAGGCACGCCGCGCCCTCGAACTCAACCCGCTTACCACCGAAGCACACCTACTGATTGGCCTCATCCACGCCCGCCAAGGTCGCCCCGCTGCGGCCATTACCCAACTCGAACGCGCCCGCACCCTCGATAGCGAATCGCCCCTCATCCTCTTCCACCTAGCCGAATGTTACCGCCAAATTGGACGTGCAAGCGAAGCGTTGCGCGATTACCGGACTACCATGCGCAAACTCGCCACCCACCCTCCCGATAAACTGATTGACGGCGTTGCTGCCGGTTGGCTCAGTGAAACCTGCCGCCGTTATGTCGCCATGATTAGCGGTGAGGGACTGTAGAGGCACAGAGATGTTCACCACAGAGGCACAAAGAACACAGAGATGATGAGGTAAGCGCAATCACAGTTACTTACGCCCTAAACTCCAAACCTCTGTGTTCTCTGTGCCTCTGTGGTAAAAAAAACGGTGCCTCTGTGGTAAGAAACTCAGCCCCTCGAACCCTCCCACACAATGCTATGTATCCCCTCCCTAAGCCCAAACATAAATCCACCCAGCCCCGTTGCGGCAGCCTGCTCAGCCATGAAGCCGGGGTGACGCTGCGCCGTCCACGGAAACGGGTGGTTGCGCCGGTGCCTACGCTCACCCCTGAACAGCAGCGGCGCAACGCCGAGATCGAACAGGAACTCCAGTTGGCCCGCGATCTGCAACAGGGCTTGCTGCTCGAAGCAGCCCCACGCCTGCCCGGCTGGGAGCTTGCGGCGGTCTCATTGCCAGCGCGTGATCTGGGGGGCGATCTCTACGATTTCCTTGACTTAGGCGCTGGTATTCAGGGTATCATGATTGGCGATGTGAGTGGCAAAGGGCTCTCGGCGGCACTACGCATGGCGGTGGCGCGCACGGTCTTTCGCCACGAAGCCCGCCGCGCCGATCAGCCCGGGCCCACGTTGGCTGAAGTCAACCGAGGTGTCCTGCGCGAAATCCCTCAGGGGATGGTTACCATGTTCTATCTCTGCCTCGATACCAAGCAGGGCTTGCTGCGCATGGCCAACGCTGGTCACACCTTTCCTCTCTTTATCAACAGCACCGTCACAGAAGTTGAACTCTCCGGCCTGCCCCTCGGCGTTGATGGCGATAGCGATTACGAAGAGGCAACAGCGAGCGTACAACCTGGCGAGACGCTGTTTCTCTATACCGATGGTGTGCTTGAAGCTGAAAATACAGAAGGGGAAATTTACACCTACGAACGCCTCCAAGCTCTGATCGAAGCCAATGTCCACCTCAAACCCCGTGCCATCGTCAGCCTCTTGCTGCGTGAGTTACGCACATGGAGCGAAGGTAGCCAGAATGATGACGTGACCATGGTGATTCTGCGGCGGCGCCTGACCAACTTGGACGCCGAATTGCGTAGTGTTGCCAGCGATGTGCTTGGGTTTGAACGCGCAAACACCTTCTGGGTCGAGCATGTTACCCTGAACCCTAATGCCGATGCGCATGCATGGATTGCCGCCCTGCCCGACCTACTCAAGATCGCCCAAACCCGCTTTGGGCGTGGCCTCGCCCGCGAACTTAATCAGCAGTTACGTTTAGCTCTTGAGGATTACCGTTAGTTGGGGATGACTGTGATTTTTGTAGGGCGGTGCCCTACATCCCGTTGGGGGGAGGCGTAGCCTCTGCCAGAGCTTATCAGTACCTACTACACAAGATAAAAGGTCTATATACCACTCTAGGTTACCAGAAACCCGTATACATCCGTTAGGCAACATGGTATAGTTGTAGCCCGGTAGCGCATTGCGCCACCGAGCGGATGAGACGGAGTTATGCTATGTCGGCGAATGATCAGCTCCAATTTATGCCGCTCGATCTCGACACCTTTACAGGGAGCGAGCGGTTTATGGCTGGCACGCGGCTTGGCGCGGCGTTTAGCCAGGGTATGCGCTCATACCTACGCGCAGCCTACACCGAGGCCATTGAACATTTCAAGGCGGCCCTGATCGCGGCCTATGTTGACGGCGAAGAACAAGCCCAGATCTTTGAACGTGAACGGGCCATTATCTATCTCTACATCGGTAACGCCCTTGCTTTCCAAGATGATTGGGAAGGGGCGCTACGCGAATACCTAGAGGCTGTGCAGACGGATCCACAGTTGGCCGAGGCCCACTACAACCTGGGGGTCTCGTTTGCCGCTATGGGCCAGATTGATCGTGCGATTGCGGCCTTCAAAGAGACCCTGGAACACAATCAGGGGCTCTATGAGGCCCACTTTGCCCTTGGGCGCTGTTACCAACTCGCCGATGATGCAGGACGCGCCTACATTCACTATAGTAGTGCCTGCAACGCTCGCCCGCAGGCCGCAGAACCACGCTACTACATGGGCCTGATGCACCAGAGCCACGGTGCCCACGAGTTGGCGCAACGCTGCTTCGCCGAGGCGCTGCGCGTTGAACCTACCTTCGTTTCGCCTGACCCTGAACCCGGCGAGAGTACGCTGGTGACGCGCAGCGAAGATGAGGTGGTGCAGTGGTATTACCGCCTAAGCAATGCGCTCAAGCAGCAACGCTACGAAGATGAGGCTGAACGTATCTACCGCGCCCTGCTGCAGTGGCGGCCCCAAGAGTATCAGGGCCACTACCTCTTGGGCAACCTGCTTGCCCGCCAGCGCCGCTTCGATGAAGCCCTCGAGGAGTATGGCAAGGTGCCGCCCCAACATCGCCAGTATGTCGAGTCGCGCCTACGCATGAGCGCGGTGCTACGCATGCAGAAGCAGACCAAACAGGCTTACGATCTGCTCTTTGAGTGTGCGCGGCTCAACCCTGGCAATGGCCAACTTTTCCTCAATATGGGGAAACTGCTCTACGACATGGGCCTCAATACTCAGGCGGTGCGTGCCTTTGAACGTGCCGTGCAGTTGCTACCGCGTGACCCCCAGGCCCACTATCTGCTAGGGTTCATGTACTCAAGCTTGGGGCGTGAGAATTGGGCCTTGGCTGCATGGCGCAAAGCGGTTGAATTGGCCCCCGATGCCCACTCACTACGCTTCGATCTCGGCTACATGTATGTACGGCGTGGTCGCTACGATCTCGCCGCCAACGAGTTTCAACACGTCCTCGATCACTGGCCCGAAGATGTCGAGACCAGCTTTATGCTTGGGCTCTGTTTCAAAGAGTTGGTGGAACCGGCCCGCGCCATCCCGCTTTTTGAAAAGGTACTACGCCGGAACCCACGCCACGCCCAGGCACTCTACTACCTCGGTGCCTGCTACCTTCAGATTGGCAATACTTCCCTTGGCAAAGCCTACCTACGCCGCTACGACCACCTGGCCCGCCAGAGTCCGACTACCACGCCAGGCGCTGCAAGCGCACGCCGCCGTAATAGCAGTGCGACTAAACAATCGTCGTGAGGGATGCGAGATACAGAGAATTTCACCACAGAGGCACCGAGGGCACAGAGTTTTTGACCAGAATAGTGCCAACTACGGTGATAGCCATACCTCAAACCTCTCTGTGTTCTCTGTGTCTCTGTAGTGCAATCCCTCTGTACCTCTCCCCAAACTCTCCCACCGCCTCATCGCCAAAAGGTACCCGGTATGGATCGTGTTGAACTCAACATTCCCTCAAACCCCATCTTCGAGCGGGTGGTACGTGCAAGTGCAGCCGAGGTCGGCAGTGCCTTCGGCTTCTCGGAGGAGCGGATTGAGGATCTCAAATTGGCTATTAGCGAAGCCGTCAATAACGCGATCGACCACGGGAATCGCGGCGAGGCAGGCAAGCTTGTGGCGGTCGTCTTTGAAATTGATGGCGAAAAGTTGGAAATTCGCATCAGCGATCAAGGCCCCGGCGTTGAACGGATTGATGTCACCCGCCGTGTTGTTGATGAGGCCAATCTCGAAGCGGGCGAACTGCGCGGCTTTGGCATGTACCTAATCAGCGAACTTGTTGATGACCTAGAGGTAAGTTCCTCCCATCGAGGGACGATCCTCACGCTACGACTCTATCGGAGGGAGCAACCATGAGCGATATTATCCGTCGTGAGGAGTTTGGCGAAGTGGCCATTCTTCATGTAACCACTACGAGCGTGGACGCTATCTCCGCAGCAGCCATTGCTGCTGAGTGCCAAGATATGCGTCCCATCACCGTGCTTGATTTTAGCGAAGTCTCCTTCATCAACTCAGCAGGTATCTCCGCCCTGCTCAAGTTTGTCGTCTCGGCCCGTAAGTCGGGCTACAAGCTCTTTGCCATGCACGTCAGCCCCCACCACCAGAAGATCTTCAAAATGGTCGAGATGTCGCGCTTTATGCCCACGATTGAAGAGCGTGACCTCGCTGAGTATCGGATTGCTTCCTGAGGATACGAAGAACGGAAGAACGGAAGAACGGAAGAACGGAAGAACGGAAGAACGGAAGAACGGAAGAACGGAAGAACTGCAAACCTATTGGCTACTTCCTCATTTCTGTATCCTTGCTATGTGCGCTCTGATTGGACAGTTTGCGTCAATGGTATACTGAGCAAATTAAAAACTACGATGCAATGTAGTACACATATGTTTGTGGTATAGTTAGGCTGCGCAGCATGTGATTTATTGTGCATAGCACGTTTTGTAGAGTACGGGATGCCCCTCCCGCCATGACCCCGATTCCATGACCACCAACGAGGTAGCTGTGATTAAAATGGTGATGATAGCAGAAGACGACCCCTCCACCCGTCGGCTCTACCGCTTCCTGCTTTCCAATAGCGGCTATAAAGTTGTCGAAGCCGAAGACGGCCTTACCGCTCTTGAGTTGCTCAAGGATGCACCATGTCAGTTACTCGTTACCGATATGAACATGCCCCGTATGGGCGGGCTTGAACTGGTGCGCCAACTGCGCCAGCAAAATTCCCCCATCTATGTCATTATGGTAACCGCCTTTAGCACCCCTGAAACTGAAAAACAGGCCATGAAGGTGGGCGTCAATGAGTACCTGACCAAACCCTTTGAGTACGAAGACTTGGAACGGCGCGTCCAAAATTTCTTTGCCCGCCCCCAGAGCCAAAATGCTTGATGAATGAATTGTTATCACATCTAACCACAGCATGACTTTCAGTTCAACCTGTTTGCCCCTACAATAGGTACATTAAGCAAGGAGTTCATATGCTTGATGGCTCTCAAGGGGTTCCTCATACCCATGCCCGTCTACTTATTGTTGAGGACGATCCAAATATTCGATTTTTCTGCCAACGCCTCTTGGGTTCTCAGTATCATGTAAACATAGCTGAAAATGGTGTTCTAGCATTAGAATTTCTGGCTGAACAAACGTTCGATCTTGTTATTACTGATATACAGATGCCAATGATGAGCGGCATCCAATTACTTAAGCAGATACGAGAACACCACGCGGAAGTTGATACGCTCGTCATGACCGCTCACGCCACGGTTGAGACGGCCCGTGAGGCGCTGAAGTTGGGGGCGCTCGACTATATTGCCAAACCGATTGACAGCGAAAATTTGCTGCGTACTGTGCGTACCTGCCTGGAGTTGCGCCGCGTCCGCCAAGAAAAGGAACGGCTCTCCGATCTGGTCTTGATGTACCAGTTTAGCCAGACGATTGCGACGACACTGGCGATTGAGACTCAAGTGGAGCAGATTTTTGAGTTCCTCTGGCGTCGTTATGCCCCAGAGAGCTTGGTACTCTCCATGATCGTTGATGATCAACACCTGATGCGCTTGGGCGCACGCAATAGCGCCGGTTGGCAACCTGATCGCCCCGCCCTCCCGCTGCCTGATACGCGTACCCTCGATACGCTACCACGTACCCACATGCAGCTTATGGGTAAGGTGGTGCCCACCGAACAGATCCGCTTTGCTGGGGTGGTCTTGCGGAGCCACGGTAGGCCAATTGGCTATTTGCACATGGAACGCCATGGCGAACAGCCCATCTTCGACCAGAGTGAACGGCGTCTGCTGGGCATCTTTGCCAGCCAAGTGGCCGCTTCGCTCGATAATGCGCGCCTCCATCAAGCCCTCAAGGAGCAGAACCGCCAGACAATTGAAGCGCTCGCTGAGGCGATTGATGCCCGCGACACCTATACCTATGGCCATTCGCGTCAGGTCACCCGCTATGCTGTTCGCTTGGCCCAGGCCGTTGGCCTGCCCCCCGAACGGGTTGCATTGATTGACTACGCTGGCCTGCTCCACGATGTCGGCAAGATCGGCATCCGCGACCATATCCTGCTCAAGCCCGGCAAGCTCACCGATGAAGAGATGGCCATGATGCAACGCCACCCCCAGATTGGCGTCAAGATCATTGAAGGGGTGTGTGGCTTACGCGAAACCCTGCCGATCATCGAGTTCCATCACGAACGCTGGGACGGTAAAGGCTACCCCCATGGCCTTGCCGGGGAGGCTATTCCCCTCGAAGCGCGCATCCTGGCCATTGCCGATGCCTTCGAGGCCATGACTGCCAACCGCGCCTATCGCCCCGCGATGGAGACCGCCCAAGCCCTTGAGATTCTCGCCAAAGGCCGGGGGCTCCAGTGGGACGCCCAACTTGTTGATCAGTTCATTGCGCTCATTGAGCGCGAAGGCGATCAGCTACGCAACCGTGAGCGCTTGCGCCAATCGCCCCTCAATGAGATTCTTGAAGGGAAGAGTATTGGCTAATGCCTCTCTACCAGACGCTGAATTTTAGTCATTGGTATAAAAAGCCTCAACCTTGAGATAGTGATCGAGAGAGGCTACATTGCACGAAAAGACCGCTCGATCATGTTTGTGCTGATCGAGCGGTTCAATACGGTAGTGTGAGGGCATAGTTCACCAAGAGCTAATCAATAAAGAGCTTACTGTGGATTGTACAGTAAAATGCCGTACAAGGCAACGAGGGCGTGGGAGAACCTAGTTCTCCCACGCCCTCGTTTGTGAAACAAGCCCACACCCTCGGTGAGGATTTGGCGGCTGCGCCGCTAAATCCTCACCAAAAGACGAGACTTACAACAGCTCGGCCCACGCCTCGTAGAGTTCGTCCTTGGTCTTGATGCCAGCGCGCGGTAGCGCATGGTTGACCGCGTAGGTCGCACCGGCGTGGCGGTTCTCCCAGATGGCCTGGTGCGCTTCCTCCAGATCCTTCCAGTCCACCAGCACCGGCTCGGTGATCGCCAGCATGCCTGCACTGATCTCGTCGAGCAGGCGCAGGATCTCGTAGGCGTTGGAGAGGTGGGTGCCCCAGAGGTTGGCGGTCGGCATGTAGATGCGGCGCTGGCGCATCCAGATCTGCGGGGCGAAGAAGGAGTAGCGCTTGCCGCCCATCTCCTCGAAGTAGACGATGCGCCCGATGAAGGGCTTGACCAGCATGGCGCTGACGTTGAGGCTGTCGTGGCCCGCCCGCTCGATGATCATGTCGGGGTAGCCACGCGGGTTGTCGGCGCTCACGAGGAAGGTGCCAATCGCGCTGCCCAACGGCTTGAAGGTCAGGTCATTGAAGCGGCGTACCGCCTCCTTCAGCCCATCGGGGTCGGTCTTGGAATCAGGCAGGTCGGGCATGGTCTTGGGCCAATCGAAGTCCTCACCGTAGCGCCGGTGCAGCTCCTCGATACTCACCACGCCGCGTAGCGAGGCGCCGAAGCCCAAGCTGAGCACAAACTCGCGCTGCGCGTCGGTGTAGGTGACAACAACGATACGCGAGCCAATCGCACGGGCTGCCTCAACCGCCTCGAGGCCCGCCTCGTCCACGAGGGCACCATCCTCGACCCCGTAGTAGATCATGACCGCCTGGCCGCCCCGCAGCCCAGCGCGGCGCATCATCTCCTCGGGGCCGGAGTGGCCCGGCTTGCCCAAGAAGGTGAAGTGGTAGCCCGAACTGGCCCCGTAGAAGGTCAGGGTCGGGATGTGACCATCACGCGGCTCGCCGAGCAACTGGAAGCTGCGGGCGAAGGCCTGCTCACCGGCGTGCGAGATGGCGTAGTCGGCGAGGTGGTGGTTGTTCTGCTGGCGGAACATGTTGAGCAACGGCTCGCCCGCCTTCTCCCATGCCTTCCACTCTGCCGGATCCGCCGGAATGCGCGTGAAGATGTCGGCGATGCTGGGGTCTTTGCGGTTGACCGCACCCTTGCCACCCGCCTCGATCAGCGTCTTGGCGCGTGCCTCACTCGAAACCATACCGATCACGCGCAGGCCGCTGCGCGCCGCCGAGCGGGCCGCGTCGAGGCCGGTGCCGGTGGCGGCACCCTCAATGAAGACGCTCTTGCCCGCCTTGATCGCCAAGGTGGTGAAGAGCGCGCGGTAGGCGGTACCCAGGTTGAGCATAAAGCTCCCCGCCGCCTCAAGCGACATATCGGGGGCCAAGGGCAGACACTGCGGTGCCTGCGCGATCATGAACTGCTGATGCGAACCGTCGGGCGTGTTGTAGCCCTGGATGAAGAAGTCGGCAGCCATCGGATCGAGGCCCATCATCGGCGAGAGGACGTTGCTCTGGCCCGAATAGACCGCAACGAGATCACCGACCTTGATGCGCCCCTCTTCACGGATCTGATCACCGACAGCAGCGACGAGTGCCACACCACCCGAACCAGTGATGTGCCAATCGCGGTCGTGCTCATCAAAGAGCGAGACCGGAATACCCGTAATCGCCCAGATGTCGTTGAAGTTGACTTCGCTGGAGAGGACGTAGAGCAGTGCCTCGTTGGCATTAGGCGTCTCGACCGGAATGATCACCTCGCGCTCGCAATCCTTCGGATCACCCACAAGGTCTTCGCCCGTCACCGGGTCGCGGATGACACCCTTGGCGTACTGCCACGTCGGGATAGCGGTCACCCCGGGGAAGAAGGGCGAGCCAATCGGCAGCAGTTGCCCGGTCTCGCAGTAGAGCTTCTCCTGCTCGGCACTGACCAGCGGGCGGCGGGTGGGCAGCGGGGCGCTGCGCTTGTCCATGAAGTCCTGGATCCCCTTCTTGCCGCCTTCAGGATCAACCACAGCCTGTGCAAAGAGCTTGGCCTCATGCTCAAGCCCCTGCTCGAAGCCATGCTCAAAGCCGTAGGTAATCGCCTCAAGCGCCCGATCCACAGCCTCCTTACGCCCGGCCCCTTCGGCCTGGTTGAGGATGCGCTGCACGCGGAAATTCTGGATGATCGCGTTCAGTTCATCCTTGACAAACTCAGGCTGCGGCTGCTCCCACTCAGTCAGTGCCTGCTTGCGGCTCTCGAAAGCCTCCTTGAGGACACCACTGCCCTGCATGTACTCACGCACCAGGGCCGAGGCGATACTCAGGGAGCTCTCGGTGCCAACGGCGAGGCGCTCGATCAGGCCAATCTCGTGGGCCTCATCGGAGGGGATGGTGCGGCCACCAAGGATCAACTCCATCGCGCGGAGCGAGCCGGTGCCTTCGGTGCTCTTGTAGAGCAGGCGCGGCAGGCGCTGGGTGCCGCCATAGCCGGGCAGCAAGCGCAGGTTGATCTCAGGCTGCCCAAACTGGGCGTGCTGATCGGCCACGCGGTAGTGGCAGGCGAGGGCAAACTCAAGGCCGCCACCAAGGGCCACACCGTTGATCGCGGCGATGCAGGGCTTGTTCATCCGCTCAATCTTGCGGAAGGCGAGGTGCGCGTTGTTGGGTAGCGCAATCGCATCCTCAAAGGTGTGCATATCCTCAAGCAACTGGCGAATATCGGCACCGGCCACAAAGCTCTTGGTGCCCTGACCCGTAAAGATCACAGCGGCAATATCTTCGCGGCGCGAGAGGTGATCAACAATCGTATTCAGCTCATCGAGCGCACGCTCATTGAGCGCGTTCACCGGCGGATTGGTGACGGTCACAATCGCCTGGCGCTTGGTGGCATTGAGCTTATGGTACTCAATGCGGAAGTAGCGGTAGCGCTCAAAGATCTTCTGCTCATCGGCCTGCTTCTGCTTACGCTTCCACTCATCAATCTTGACGCGGATCTCATCAAGCGACTCAGGGTTACGCAGGCTGGAGGTATCACCCAAGTCCTCATCGAGCATGAGGCTGCGCAGGAAGCGGCGCATATACTTGCCACTGCGCGTCTCGGGGAAGGCCGCGACCTCAATGTAGTCTTCGGGGACGGCAACGATACCCTTCTCGTTGCGGACAAGATCATCGAGGCGCTTGCGGTCAATGCTGGTCAGGCGCATACCGGGGGCGGTGAGTACAAACGCGACCGGCGTAAGGCCCTTTTCGCGGTGGGGCGCACCGACCACGATACAGTTGCCCACTGGCGAATCGGAGGAGGTCTGCTTATCGCGCAGAATCGCGCCCTCAATCTCCTCAGTGCCCATGCGGTGGCCCGAGACGTTAATCACATCATCGGAGCGCCCGTGGAGCGTAAAGGAGCCATCGTTATACTTCATGGCGAAGTCGCCCTGGATGTAGGCCCACTCGCCATTGGGCCCACGGCGCCAATAGGTCTTGCTGAAGCGCTCGGCATCGCCATTCCAGGCGGTCAGCGGCTGCTCACCGGCCAGCACGCGATCAAAGCCAGCCACATCACCCCAGATGGTGCGCGTCAGGTAGGGGTAGGGCGTCGTGATTACAATCTCGCCCTTCTCCTCCAACTCAGCGGCGCGATAGGTGGCGGTGGTACCATCAGCAGCAAGCTCACCCACCCAGACATCACCCGTCACCCAGGGCAGCGGGTAGGTATGGGCATCGGGGCGCAGCGGATAGTCATCATTGCCGTAGAAGTGGGTCCAGACAATGCCACCATGCTCAGTGGCCCAGTAGGAGTTGATATACTGGGGCGACATCACCTCCATACCAAACTGCTGCACCGCAGGGCTCACCGGCTCGGCACAGAAGGTACAGACACGCAACGAGGACACATCGTACTGCTGAACGTCGGCCACATTCTGCGGGTTGGTCATCACCGACTTGAGGAAGGTGACGCCAGCCTTAAAGATCTGAATCTGATTGCGCTCGATGATACTGGCGAAGCGACCGGCGCTAGGGAAGACGGGCGAACCCTCAACCAGCACCCCGATACAGCGGCTCGCCATCGTCGCGGTGAGCATATAGCTCTGGCCCGTGATCCAGCCTGGATCAGCGACCACCAGAATGGTATCACCGGGCTCAGCATCGAAGCTCACCTTCATCGTATGCACCAGGCCAGCGACATAGCCACCGTGGACGTGAACCACACCCTTGGGCTTGCCGGTGGAGCCAGAGGTATAGATGATGAACATCGGATACTCGGCATCAACCGGGGTACAGGGAGCAGCACTAGCGAGGATGGGGTAGAGTTGATCGATTGGCAGGGCGAGCAGTTCGGCCTCACTCGTCACCGTCGTATTAAACTTCTTGGCCGCCTCAAGCAACTGCTCAGTAGCCTCAGCAATCAGATCGTGGCTCCAGCGGTCGCGCTCAGGGCGCCAGAGGATATCCTGGCCGGTATGGCGCACCACCACCACGGCATCCACGCGGGGCGAAGAGACCACAAGGGCGCGGGCAATCGCGGTGCGGATCTGCGACTGGGCGGTAACATCGAGATCATCAAGCTCTTGCAGCGCCTTGCCGACGCCACGCATCACATCGGAGCGCTCGACCGTAATATCCTCGGCGATGGTCTCCTTTACAATCGTGACAATCTTGTCGCTATGGGCCGCCTCAACCCGCTGCTCCTTAAGCGTCTGTTCAACAATCGCAAAGGCCATCTCGATCGGAATAAACTTATCGAGGGCTTGGTCGGTATAGACCTCTTTGTAGGGCACAATCTGGGCATTGCGATAGGCCCCATCGGAGGTAATCACAATACGGGCACCCGCGTTATGGATGCGGTCGGAGAGCGTCTTATCGGAGAAGCCACCGAAAACGGGGGTATAGACAATCCCAAGGCGCTTGGCAGCCTCGGTGTAGTAGATCTGCTCAAGAATATTGGGCATATTGAGCGCAATGCGGTCACCCTGCTTCAGCCCAAGATTCTTGAGGACAAGGGTCGCCTTCACCACCTCAACGAGGAGTTGCTTACGGGTAATCTTCTCCTCAAGAACGGGGCCACCGCGCCCGCCATTGAGCGAGCTATCCCAGCGGTCACCCTCAAAGACAAAGGCAAGCTCAGAGCCAAAGCCCATCAGGACATGGCGATCAACCTCATTGAAGCAGGCATTGGTCAAGCCCCCTTCAAACCAACGATAGTGGGGAGGCGTATCAGCATTGAAGGTACGCTGCCAGGGCTGATGGTCAGCGCCATAGGCCACTTCAACCGGAGCGCCGGTCTTGGCATCAAGCCCAATCCAGCGGCTCGTAGCCTCATCCCAGATAATCCATGCGTGAAGGGTGGCATCGAACCAATGGATAGCCGAGCGAGCAATTGTACCTTGGAACGCACCCGGGTCAGCCAGGAACGCCTGGCGTTGGGCTTCCCAATCGGCGCGCGAGCGAATCGGATTGCTACGGGGGGCGCGCGACGGAGCGAGGGACGGGGCCTCGATCATTGGTGATCCTCCAACTTTTTCACTACTGCGTGCTACCTACGCGAACAATGTAGCCCCTAGCGGGGGCTTGGGGGCATGGCCCCCGAAGAGATTCTCTGGGGCGCAAGCCCCACAGCTTGTGACATGATGAACAAAGCGTATCCACGCTAGGGTAAACAAATTATAACAAATCGTCAAGGGTGAGTCGGGCGGGATGCAAACTACCCGATCTGATGGGTATAGCTTGGTGTCGTATAACGGCATGCGTATGCTACACTATAGTCATAATGATGGCTATCTCAGGGAGGGTATAGATGGGTAAACGCTACTCCATCGCCGAGGCGCGGCACAATCTTGCGGCGGAAGAAGCCCTGAGCCGCGCCGCTTGGCTTCGGCAGGTTCAGCCAGCGGCTTGGTGGCGCGGTGGCGCGGTGGTTTCGATAGGCTCAGCCACCAAGCCTACGGTTGTTATGTGGCAGCGCCCCCGCTGCGCAACCTGTCGAATAGCTAGTTACTCTCCATAGACTCGGTTACGCCCTTGATGCTTAGCCTGATAAAGGGCTTGATCTGCGGATCGTTGCAAATGCTGCAAGTCCGTTTTGGTGCTTTCGCGTCCATGCAGGGCTACCCCCACGCTCAGGGTCACAACCTTAGCCACGCTGGAAAAATCATGGGGGATTGCCAGGCGCTCTATCGCGAGCCGCATCTGTTCAGCGAGATGGAGAGCGCCATCCATTGCCGTTTCCGGCAGGAGGACAACAAATTCTTCACCGCCATAGCGTGCGACCAGATCCAGGGGCCGTTTAGCGTATTGCACGAGGGTCTGAGCTACTTGCTGTAGGCACACGTCGCCAGCACCGTGACCGTAGTGGTCGTTGTAGAGCTTGAAATGGTCAACGTCCATCATCACGAGCGCCAGGGGTAAGCCGCTGCGCCGAGCGCGCTGCCACTCCAGTTGTGCTCGCTCATCAAAATGGCGCCGGTTGGGAATGCCGGTCAGACCATCCTGCATGGAGATTTTCTCGAGCAGATCGGTCTTGATCATGAGTTGCTTTTCAACAAGCTTGCGCTCGGCGATCTCTTGTTCAAGAGCGACATTGGTGGCATGCAAGATCGCTTCGGCTTGTTTACGTTCGCTGATGTCTTGCTCGAAGCCAAACCAGCGACTGTCTCCATTGTCAAAAAAAATCGGACTCGATTCAATCAGCACAAAACGGACTTCACCACCGACAATAATCCGACCTTCCCAAACAAACGGTTGGCGTTCACGCACGACCTGCTGATTCAGTTGTTTGAAAACTTCGATCTCGTCAGGATGGACGATACTCCAAGCCAGCCAAGCATTGTTCAGCACATCCTCTCGCCGGATCTGATTCATTGCACACCAGCTATCGCTGACATACTCAAATTCGATCTCGCCATTCGCCCGCTGCCAAAACACATAAACCCCCACCGACACGTAGGCCACCAAGTCGTTGAAACGGCGTAAACTTTCGCTCAAGGCTTCCTCGGCACGCTTGCGATCAGTCACATCAGCAAGCACGCCCTCCCAGACCGTTGTGCCATCAGGGAGGGTGCGTGGGAAGGATTCGGCAGTTATCCAGCGAATTTCACCCTCGACAACAACGCGCGTCTCACCAAAAAAGGGCTTCCTTTCATTGAAAGTCTCTGCATTCAGTGCAACCCAGGCATCAAAATCATCAGGATGCACACATGCAAAGCCTTTCAATGGATCAGAGGCGGCTTCTTCTCGGGTCAATCCGGTAAGCTTTAGAAAACGACTGCTCATGAAGGCAAAATTTGCCATGCCGCCATCGGCAGGTTGCACCATCGTGTAGGTACCAACGGGTATGTTTTCCGTCAATTCATAGGCTGTTTTTTCTAACCTTTCCTCGGCAATGCGCAGTGTTTTTTCCGTTTTATCACGTTCATATACTGCTTTTTCCATTTCTTTGAATAGAAAAATAATGAGTGCCATAAGCGCAAGTATGATCAATACAACAACCAGGTACATCCACAGCAGCGGGGAGGAGGGGAAGGCATGTGAACGCCATCCAGTCGTGGGTATGGCTGCAATTTGCCAACTGCCATGCGGCAGTTCGACCAACCGAGTCACTGGATTTGTTTCAAAGACCAAAGGATCGCCCCAAAAAACCTCACCCTCCGGGCCGCTTGCATCCCTACCCCTTATGGCAATTTGCAAGACAGCGTGGTCTGCGGTTATGCCCGCCCCAGCAAACATGCTCTCGGTATGCATGACCACGGAAGCAAAGCCCCAAAATACCTCCTGCTGCGCGACGGGATCAGTGATATTGATGGGAATGCGGGCAATGATGCCCTCACCACCCTGTACGAGTTCAAGGGGTCCAGCAAGTACAATTTCATTGATTTCCAGGGCCAAATTAACTGCTTCAATTTGATTTGGTAGAGAGGTGTAGTCAAGTCCAATGGCGGATTCATTGCCTTCAATGGGGTACATGAATTGAAGGATCATGTCTCTGGCCAGACCGATGTTTCTCAAGTCATGATCACCACTGAACTGCACCCGCATGGCCTTGGTGAAATCATCTTGAGTTAGTTCTGGATTCATGGCCACGATTGACGTAACCGCTGAAACTTTATAGATATTTGCGTAGATGCGGCCTCGCAGCGCTGTCCTGATGTCATCGAGGGCATGCTGTACGTCTTCAAGCTCCTGCTGCCTGTGGCGTTGCGATTCAGCGCGCGCAAGCAGCACACCAACTACCACAAACAGCATTAGTAACAGGGCAAACAACACCGTCCCCAGTGTGGTTAGATAACGTTCATGCCCTATCCATGGCTTTATGGGTGGGTGAAAAAGATTCCATCTGCGTGTCAGGTAACGAAGCATTGTCTTCTGCCTACTCAATCAGAAAAACCCGCCGGACGGTTTAACGCCAAGAGCGCCTCGCCATCCAGTTGCCAAAGCCAGAGTACCAAACTCGGCCAACAATATAATCCGGCCCCATCTACACACCACACTACCATACTACACTACATAGCAACCTTCCGATATGGAGAGAATAATCGTTCTTGGCGTGCCACGTAATGGCCCTCACCCCCCTATCCCCTTTCAGGTATACAGTTTTTGGGAAGCTTTGGATGTGGTGTCAAGAGTTTTCTCAGGCAACGCGAACCAACGACCTGCGAGGTGTGCGCCGTGCAGCCGCCATGCGTAGCCCCACAGACCCAACGGCGCACACCTTGCAGGTCTGAGGTACCAACGGCTCATGAGACCTAGCAGGTGCGGCGCGGTGGGATCGTTGGCGTCCTCATGGTGGCTGCACGCACCCCACCTGCCAGGTCAGGTGCGCTGCTCTTGGTCTATTGGAGCTCGTCAAAAACCCCTTATACCAGTTACGAGTGATGAGTGATGAGTGACAAGCAGGGTATACCTCATTGCAATGCGGTCTGACGTGATTTGCTATGCGGCATGTTCAATGGTAATTTGGCAATAGCGCAAAAGGAACGCTGTGGGAAATCGCCACCCTGGGAGCGCTCCTTTTGCGCAACTGCGTAATTTGGTATTACACACCAAGCGGTGCTGCCTGGTCTCAATGGATCGCGTGAG
>NZ_NQWI01000072.1 GCF_002532535.1 Candidatus Viridilinea mediisalina | reverse complement strand
GGTTTGGGGAGGGCGAAGCCCTCCCCGAAAACCCCTCCCACGATGCAAACGAAAAAAATAGGAATGGATTGTGGCGTCGGTTATTCCGTTTCAGCTTGTGGTGAGTGGGCATGATGCCGCTGGGTATAGGTTACGTGTTGCAGCGGCTGGCCGCGTGGCCGAGAGCCACTTGGAGCTACCAGCACTACCAAGCGACCCCCATGCGCTCGGGGTGATGCTAGGTCAGTTGCTCTTTCCGCCCCCTGTGCGCCAAATGTTGATTGATGTAGCCCATGGGGCCGATGAGGCTGCTGCACGGGTGCAACTCCAATTGGAGGTCGCTGCACCTGAATTGGCAGCATTGCCGTGGGAATGGATGAGCCTAGGTGAACAGACCCAGTGGCGTCCGGCAGTGCGCGATGATTATGCTTTGATGCGGGTTAAGCCGCAGACCCGTCCGCGCCCTACGCTGCCTGTAGCAGGCCCGGTGCGCTTGCTGATTGCCTGTGCGCCTGGAGCCGCTGTAGCTGCCGCTGCGCCCCTGGGACACGCCCTGGCCCCCGCTGTGCGCGCTGGGCGGCTTGTGGTTGATCTGCTGCGCGATACTGATCCCCTGAGTCTGCGCGAGGCACTTGAAGAGGAACCGTGCCACGCGTTGCATTTGGTGGCCGCCGATGCCACCAGTAGCGGCAGTGGTGCCCGTCTACGCTTTGGGCGGGTGGTTGATGGTACTGGCTTGAGTAATCTGCTGGCAGAGTATCGTGATCTACGGCTCTTGACCCTTGCCGCCGATCTTGGGGCTGATGCGACTGCACTTGCGCGTGTGGCTGCCACCCTGCATGAGAAGCTTGGGTTGGCAACGATTACCTTGGGCGATCTCGATAATGGGCAAGCAGCGGCTTTCTGTGGCCCCTGCTACGAAGCCCTAGCGGCTGGCGATCCGATTGATCTGGCCGTCACCGATGGGCGCGTGGCCCTTGAGGCGAGTGAAGGGCCCTGGGGGGCTGCGCGGCTGTGGGCGGTACCCGGCGCTGAACGGCTCTTTGTGAGTATGCCTGTGCAAGAGCAACCCGCTCAGGCACAACGCCACCACCAAGCTACCGCCGAGGAACCTGAGGAGTTGGTCGCGCCTGTGGGTACGCCGGTGCGCTCACGACGAAATCCTGCGCCTTGGCAACACACGGCCCAGCAGGCGCTGACTAAAGCACGTAGCTTTGTCGTAGACGTAACCACAGTGGGGAAGCCAGCCAAACGGCCCCCTACCAACCCTGAATCCCGACAGCGCATCAAACCACAAATCGTCTTCTTGGTGATCGCCGGTCTTATTCTAGCCCTTATGGTAAGCCAGATTCTGGTGCTACCCAATGGCGCTGAGGTGGTTCCAACGGCCCTGCCAACGCCGACTTTGCCCCGTTTGATTCCATGATGAGGCGGAGACGCGGAGACGCGAGAGGCGGAGAGACGGAGACGCGGAGACGCGGAGACGCGAGAGGCGGAGACGCGGAGACGCGGAGACGCGAGAGGCGGAGACGCGGAGACGCGAGAGGCGGAGACGCGAGAGGCGGAGACGCGAGAGGCGGAGACGCGAGGAGGCGAAAGCTTCGCCTCCTCGCCTCCTCGCCTCTCCGCCTCACGCATCTTCGTCCTTGACCCGATCCTTGAGCGTACTACTGGCGCTAAAGCCAGGCGTCTTGGTGGCCGGAATCTGGATCTTATCGCGTGTCTGAGGGTTAACCCCCTCACGTGCCTTGCGCGAGCGTACCTCGAAGGTTCCGAACCCGGTCAGAGTCACCTTTTCGCCCTTTGCCAACTGCTCGGTGATAACTTCCAAAGCCGAGTCGACGACAAGCTTCGTATCCTTCTGCGAAACACCCGCCTTTTCGGCGACAGCCTTAATGAAATCGGTCTTCTGCATCAGTGCAGTCCTCCTACATGCAATTGGACTTTTGCCCTTCGGGACGCAGTATACCGCACTTGTCAAGCCCCCTTGCGCGTTCTGACGCCCTAAACGGCTTCTACATGCTTTCTCATGGGCGCTGTAGCGCATTAGAAAGCCATGAAACGGGGGTATGGGTGGGAACCAGGTTCCCACCCATACCCCCTTGCTTGCGAAGATGCGTGAGGCGAACTAAGCGAGCCTACAGTGCTACAGGCTGGCCGTGGGTTGGCCATTGAGCGCGAGGCGGCTTCAGAGCGCTACGGGCTGGCCGTGGTTGGCCATAGAGCGCGAGGCGGCTTCGAGGATACGCACCACCCGCAGCCCGGCTTGGCCGTCAGAGCGGGGCGTTTGGCCGGTCTGGATGCAGGTGGTGAAGTGTTCCGTCTCCAGCTTGAGCGCCTCGATGTTGTCGAGACGGGGGGCCCACATGTCGCCGGTGCGGTAGCCTACATGACGCTGGTAGATCGCATTCTCTGCGTCGCTGACAATGATACCCTTGTCGTAGACCTTGATCTTCTCGCTCATCTCAATATCGTCATACACAATCATCTTTTCGGAGCCGCCGATCATGGTGCGACGAACCTTGACTGGGGCCATCCAGTTGACATGGAAGTGGGCCAAGAGTTGATTAGGGAAGAAGCAGGTCAAGTAGGCCATGTTCTCTGGTCGCCCAGGCACATGAGCCATACCGGTGGCCGCCACCAAGTTGGGCATGTGGCCAATCAGATAGTCCATAATGGAGAGGTCATGCACCGCCAGATCCCAGAGGACATTGACATCATGCTGAAACAGGCCCAAATTGATCCGTACCGAATCGTAGTAGTAGAGCGTGCCCAGGGTGCCGTCATCCAGCAAGGCTTTGATTTTACGCACCGCACTGGTATAGATGAACGTATGGCCTACCATCAGCGTAAGCCCACGACAAGCGGCTTCAGCCACCAACTGCTCTGCCTCGGCCACGGTGGTGGTAAAGGGCTTTTCGACAAAGAGATGCTTGCCGGCCATCAGTGCCTGCTGCGCCAGGGCAAAATGGGACTCCACTGCAGTTGCAATGGCAACTGCAGTTACGTTCGGATCGGCCAGCAACTCCTGTGCACTCGCATAGGTAGCCACAGCGGGATAGAGTTGGGCGACCTGAGCGCGTCGTTCTGGGCGCTGATCGCAGACCGCTGCAACCCGTACCCCCTGAATCTGGGCAAAATTGCGCACCAAATTGGGCCCCCAATAGCCATAGCCAATCACACCAATACCGAGCATATGGATGCTTTCTTATTTTACGATTGTAGATTGTAGATTGTAGATTGCCGAACATGGCGTCCCAATGGGCTTTCGCGTGCTTGATAATGGGGCATGTTCAAGGGCAAGATGAGGTAAAGGGGATTTTACCACAACCTCCAACATGTGGCATGATATGCCCTTGCCGCTATGGGTGCGCTCTGCTATGATTAACACCATCTATAACCACTCTAGGAGTATGCCCTATGGCCCGCCTCACTTTTACTGTCAATGGCGAGCTCTGTTCCTTTGCGGTTACCGAACACGGTTTGACGATTGGGCGTCAACTTGAGAATGAGATTGTCTTAAACCATGCTATCGTCTCGCGCAAGCATGCCCGGGTGGAGATGCGTGGCCGCCAAGCTTGGCTGATTGATCTCGAGAGTCGCAATGGGGTTACCGTCAATCGCCTACGGATCAAAGAAGAGCAACTCAGTGACGGCGATCTGATCGGCATTGGCCCCTTTGAGATCCAGTTTGAGGATCGTGCCGCCCAGAGTGTGGTGCTTGACGATAACCAATACTTTCCGATTGCCTCCGATGGTCGCGTGGTGCAAACCCACGAGTTGCACCTAGAGACGGTGGATCTGCAGCAGTTCTATGCGATTGGCATGCGTATCAATCAGATCCTCGACTACCGCGAGCTCCTCGATCAGGTGATGGAAGAGGTGCTGCGCGTCGTTCCGGCCCAGCGTGGCTTCCTTTTGCTGCGTAAGGGCGAAGAACTGGTGCCCCGCGTGGTGCTACCGGCTGGTACTGGCGATGTCGCTATCTCTGGCAGCATTGTTGCGAAGGCGCTGCAAGAGGGCGAAGCTGTCTTGACCCGCGATGCCCGTCTGGATTTCGCTGGTGCCAATAGTATTATCAGTGCCAACATTCGCTCGGCGATCTGTGCGCCGCTGCTGCTCCAGGGCAATGCCATTGGGGTGATTCTGCTCGATTCGGCTGGGCGTGAGCAGTTTAGCGAACGCGACCGCGACCTCGTGGTAGCCATCGCCAATTTTGCCGCCGTCGCCATTGAACGCGCCCGCCTTACCGATGAACTGCGCCAGCAAGGTGAACTCCGCAAAAACCTTGAACGCTTCCTCTCGCCCAATGTGGCCAAAGCGTTGGCCCGCTATGTGGCCCAGCATGGTAAACTGTGGGAAGCCCAAGAACAGACCGTCACCGTGCTCTTTGCCGATGTCAAAGGCTTCACCGCCCTCTCCGAACGGCTCTCACCCCGCGAAGTGCAGGATCTGCTCAATGAGTATCTGCACGAAATGACCGATGTCATCTTCCGCTACAACGGTACGGTAGACAAATACATCGGAGATGGTATCATGGCTGTGTTTGGTGCCCCTCGCCTGCCCGATGAACCCGAAGATACCCAGCACGCCTTTCGTGCCGTCGCCGCCGCCCTTGAGATGCAGGCCGCACAACAACGGCTCGTGAGCAAGTGGGAGCCCAGTAAAGCCTTTACGATCCGCATCGGTGTGAATACCGGCATGGCCTACACCGGCTTCTTTGGTACCCGCCATCGCCTCGAATATACCGCCATTGGTGACACAGTTAACACCGCTTCGCGTCTCGAAAGCGCCGCTGAACCTGGTGCTATCTTTATTGGTCAAGATACCGCAACCCACGTGAACGACCGCTTTACCCTCCAAGAGATGGGCGAACTTCAACTCAAGGGGAAGCAACAGCGCGTGCGAGCCTTCAAAGTGATGAGTTGACTATGCCTACCGTAGTTGGTGTCCGTTTCAAAGATAGTGGCAAAATCTACTACTTCGATCCTTGCGAATTGGAACTCAATCTTGGTGATTATGTGATCGTCGAGACGGTGCGTGGCCTTGAGTTGGCCCGCATCGCCCACGAACGACGTGAGGTCAATGACGAAGAGGTCGTTGGCGAGTTGAAGGCGATTGTGCGTCGTGCTGAAGCAGGCGACTTTGAGCGCATGCGCGTGTTGCAGACCCGCCACCAAGAGGTGCTGGCCCGTTGCGCCGAGAAGGTACGTGAACACGACCTGCCCATGAACCTGGTCAAGGCCGAGTATAGCTTTGATGGCTCGCGCCTGACCTTCTACTTCACCGCCGAGAAGCGTGTAGATTTTCGTATGCTGGTGCGCGACCTCGCCCGTACCTTCAAGAGCCGGATTGAACTGCGTCAGATTGGCCCGCGTGATGAGGCCAAACTGCTTGGCGGCATCGGTCCCTGTGGCCGCGTGCTCTGCTGTGCATCCTTCCTCCCCGATTATGCCCGCGTCAGCATCAAGATGGCCAAGGATCAGGAATTGCCCCTCAATCCAACCAAGATCAGTGGGGTCTGTGGACGTCTGCTCTGCTGCCTCTCCTATGAACACGAGCAATACTTGACCTTGCGTGCCGATCTGCCCCGCAAAGGGACGTGGGTGCAGACGCCTGATGGCCCCGGTGAGGTAATCAGCCAAAATGTACTCAAACAACAACTGGTTGTCCAATTGGCCAGTAGCGGCATGCAAGAGCTTTACGATCTCAACCAGATCGAGATTGCTACCAATCCAGGCGCGGCCATTGCTCATGCGCGCAATCTTGAGGGCATCACGCCACCCCTACGCACGCCCCGTTCAACCGAACGCGGCGAACGTCGCAAACTGCGTGATGAGCTTGACTACTATGATCTCGATCCCGAACTAGAGCTGCTCGAAGATCGGGACGAACACGATGCACCGCCTCCACCGCCCTCGCCCCAAGAGCGGCGTACCCCACGCCAAAGCCGCCAGCGCCCCCCAAGTGCCCCTCCATCCGAAGTATCGCCACGCCTCGAACGTGGTCCCAAAGAGCGCCCGAATCCTAGCGAACCAACACAACCCCCGGCGGCGCCAACCGCCCCCTCTCATCCACCGCGCCGCCGTCGTCGCCGGAGTAACCGTGGGAGCGAAACAGAGTAGAAAGGACCCCAACGCGTGGAACTGCTGTCTGTAGACGATCACATTACCGCCATTGACCACAATCTGCTTGGTTTGCCGGGTGTCGGTGTGACCTATGTTGTGCGGGGTGAAAGCATTGCCCTGATCGAGACCGGTACCTCGCTCACGGTACCCCAGACCCTCGCTGGCCTCGCGCAGTTGGCGATTCAACCTGAAGCGGTTGACCACATCATTTGCACCCACCTGCACATGGATCACTCTGGTGGGGCTGGCTATCTTGCCGCCGCCCTGCCACGCGCCTCCGTCTACATCCACAGCATGAGCATGCCCCACCTCGTGGATCCCTCTAAGCTTATGAGCAGTGTACGCCGCGCTGTTGGCGAGGAGGCATGGCCGCTCCACGGCGACTTCAAGCCGATCCCTGAAGCGCGCATGCGCCCCGCCGAAGCACTACGCCTCGACCTTGGGCGTGATGTAATGCTCGAAGCGATTGCCACCCCCGGCCACTCCCCCGACCACCTGGCCTACCGCGACCTCAAGAGCGGCGGCCTCTTCATGGGCGATGCCGCATGTCTCGTGATGGATCGCTGGGACCTAGCCCTGCCCGTAACCCCCGCGCCCGCCTACGATCTGCAAGCCCAACGCAACACCATTGCCCACATCCAGAGCCTCAATCTCCCCTCCATCTACCTGACCCACTATGGCGCTCACAGCAATGTAAGCTTCCAACTGCAACGCGCCAGTGAACAGATTGATGCCCTCGTTGATCTGATTGACCGTGCCATCAGCGCGGGTGAATCGGACGTAGCCACCCTCGCCGCCCGCTGGCTGCCCTACCCCTCCGACAGCCCCGGCGGCCTCGTCGCCCGCAGTTGGTCCCAGATGAGCATCGCTGGGATGCTGCGCTATGAGACCAAACGTCGCCAGGGTTGAACTGAGGCATACTTTGGCTCGCGGGGGGTTGGGACAGCCCAGGATGGCCCTCCCCCCCCTTCCCCCTCTCCCACAAGTGGGAGAGGGGGCGAAGGTACCACTGTTTTTTACGTTCTTTTGCGTTCTTTTGTGGCAATAAACCCCTGTTCTTCTGTTCTTCTGTTCTCCTGTTCTCCTGTTCTCCTGTTCTCCTGTTCTCCTGTTCTCCTGTTCTCCTGTTCTTCTGTTCTTTTGTTCCTCCTATGAATGGTTTAGATCTTACAATACTCTTTGTCATGGGCCTCTTCTTCACCTTGGGTCTCTATTGGGGCATCATTCGCCAAGTGCTGGCGGTGGTGGGCCTCATCGTTGGCATTATGATCGCGGGGCGCTATGGTGATAATGTAGCCGATTGGCTCAGTTCTTTCGTTACCGATCCCGTCGTTGCCGGCGCCCTCGGCTTCTTAGGGCTAGTTATGTTGGTGAGCAGTATCGCCAGTTTTATCGCCTCGATCCTGCACACCTTCGTGGGCCTCCTCTTCCTTGGATGGCTCGATCACCTCCTTGGCGGACTGTTGGGCCTGCTGCAAGTCTGCATCGCCTGCGCTATCCTTGTGGTTGTGATGGTCAGCTTCCCCCTGCCCCTCTGGCGCACTGCGATCGACGACTCACGCCTCGCCGAACCGCTGCTGCGCGTAGGCGAGTTGTTTCGTGGGGTCTTGCCGTTTATCTGAGTTGAGGAGAGAGGAAATAGGAAATAGGATAGAGAAGAGAGGAAATAGGGTTGTTCTCTGTTCTCTGTTCCCTGTTCCCTGTTCTCTGCTCCCTGTTCCCTGTTCCCTGTTCTCTGTTCTCTGTTCCCTGTTCTCTGTTCCCTAAACCCTCATGCCAGCACCAGTCATCATGATACTCGGCACAGCCTCATCGGTAGGCAAAAGTGTCTTAGTGGCCGCCTTCTGCCGCATAGCGCAGCGGCGCGGGTTGCGCGTGGCCCCCTTTAAGGCCCAAAATATGAGCAATAACGCCGCTGTCACCGCTGATGGCGGCGAGATTGGGCGCAGCACGGCAGTGCAGGCGGCGGCGGCGGGCGTGTTACCCACCGTTGCCATGAACCCGATCCTGATCAAGCCTGAAGGCCAACGCCGCAGCCAAATTATTGTTGAAGGCCGCCCTTGGCAGAGCCTTGATGCGCTCGACTATTGGCAGCGTAAGGATCAACTCTGGGCGGTGGTGACGCGCAACCTTGATGCGCTCCGCAACAGCTATGATCTTGTCATCGCCGAAGGGGCCGGTAGTCCGGTTGAACTGAACCTCAAGCCGCGTGATCTGGTCAACATGCGCGTCGCAAGCTACGCCCAAGCCCGCACCCTGCTCGTTGGCGACATTGATAGTGGCGGTATCTTTGCCCAACTGCTCGGCACGCTCATGCTGCTCGAACCCGACGAACGTGCGCTCATTGCGGGCATGCTGGTCAACCGTTTTCGCGGCGATCCTGCTCTATTTCATGATGGCGTCAGCATACTTGAGCAGCGGGCGGGCCTGCCAGTCCTCGGCGTGATCCCCTGGATTCACGATCTGGGCCTCGCCGAAGAGGACGGCGTCGCCCTTGAGCGCAAGGCGGCCCCAGCGTCGGCAGGGCTAACCATTGCGGTCGTGCAGCTCCCGGCGATTGCCAACTTCGACGATTTCGATCCGCTCGCCCGCGAACCCGGCATCGCTCTGCGCTACGTCGAACGGCCAGAGCAACTTGCAGGTGCTCGTGCAGTCATTCTGCCCGGCACCAAGCACACCCTCGCCGCCCGCGCTTGGCTACACGAACGCGGCTTCGATGCGGCGCTGCGCAGCTTCCCCGGTGCCATCGTGGGCATTTGTGGTGGTTACCAACTGCTAGGAGTCAGCATCAGCGACCCGGAGGGGGTCGAGGGCGGTGGTGGTAATGCCGCTGGCTTGGGGCTTTTGCCGGTCAACACGAGCTTCAGCCAGAGCAAACGTACCCTACAAGTCCATGGGCGCGCCTGCACCCCTTGGGCCAACGCAGCACCCCTTGAGGGTTACGAGATCCATATGGGCCGCACCTATGGCGACGAAATCAACCCCGTAGCCATCATCACCACCCGCGACCAGCAGGCGAGCCAGCATTTCGACGGATGCTACCGCGAAGCCGGGCGCATCTGGGGCTGTTATCTACACGGCATCTTCGCCAACCACGCCTTTCGCCAAGGCTGGCTACAAAGCCTTGGCTGGCAAGCCAACCCCAGCGCCAGCCCGCCCCCCCCCGACCCCTACGAGCGCCTCGCCGACACGGTAGAGGCTGCGTTGGCGAGCAGGAGTGGTGAGTGGTTTGAGGGGTTGTGCTAAATTGCAACGCCAAATTTTGAACAAGGCGTAACATTGCTAAATCGCCCCCCATGCTGTAGGCTATTGCTATGCGTGTATCTGAATCGCTATGCGAGGAGTGCTATGCGTGAGTTGTTGCTGAACTCGCTAGAGATAGAGAACTTTCGCGCCTTTCGCCACCTGCAGATCGAGCGTTTGGGTCGCGTCAATCTCATAGTCGGTAAAAATAACATTGGCAAAACAAGTCTGCTTGAGGCGCTCTATCTCTATGCCCGTCAAGCCTCCTTTGTTGCCATTTGGGATGTGTTGGAAGCGCGGGGTGAAGGGACACGTCCACCATTCGAGAGAGCTAGTAGTGTGGAGGCGATCAACGATCAGGTGACTGCGATTGCCCAACTATTCTACGGACGCATTGTTCTCGATCATGCCCCTGCTGCCATTCGCATTGGCAACATCCTCAACGTCCCTGCAACACTCACACTCGATGTCTCCTGGCAACATGCTACTGAAGCGGGGATTGGCGAGCATGCGGGGCCACGGATTATGAACGGCCTGCTGGTACGTCGCGGTAAGGGGGCGCAAGTAGCCTATACCTTTGATCAGACGGCGCTCTGGCTACGCGAGCCACCACAAGGATGGCCATGCCAGTATGTGACGACAACTGGTCTGCCTCCTGATCAGATCAGTTCCCTATGGAACGCGACCACACTCACTGATCGTGAGACGGATGTCATTGTTGCACTACAGCTTATCGAACCGGCAGTTGAGCGCGTCAATCTGCTGACAGAGCGAGCATACCCTGCGGTTGTGAAACTCACTGATACTGCAGAACCTGTGCGTTTGCGTAGCCTTGGTGAAGGAATGAACCGCCTCTTTACCATCATCTTAGCCTTAGTTAATGCCAAAAATGGCCTTCTGCTTATTGACGAGATCGAGAACGGCCTGCACTACGCGATACAACCAAGGGTATGGCAGATCATATTCCACATTGCCCAGCGCCTCAATGTACAGCTATTTGCCACCACCCACAGTTGGGATTGTATCGAAGCATTCCAGATCGCCGCAGATGAACATCCTGAAGAGGGTCAGATCATCAAACTTGGACGTAAGGGCAACGACATTATTGCCTCGCATTTTGCTGAGCAGGCTATGGCCATTATCACCCGTGACCATATTGAGGTGCGTTGATTATGGGCCGTATGATGCTGCTTGTGGAGGGATCAGACGATAGCAATGCCGTATTTCACCTGCTCCGTCGTTATGGACTGCCAATTGCTGAACGTAGGCGGTCATTTCCTGGTAGACTAACGATTGAAGACGGCAATGGTATTGAGCGTATCTTAGAGAGCTTGCCCCTCCGCATCCAGACAATGATCGGCGAAGAACCGCAGCCACGGCTTGGACTCGTGCTTGACGCCGACAGTTATCCCGATTGGCGTTGGCATGCGCTGTGTGACCGGCTTCTGAGAGCAGGCTATCAAACGACACCTTCCGTTCCTGTTGCTGATGGAACACTGCTGATCGAGGATGGAAAGCCAATCATCGGTATCTGGATGATGCCGGATAACCAACTACCAGGTGCATTAGAGGAGTTTGCCCAACTCTTGATTCCTCCCAACGATCACCTTTGGCCGCGAGCGATCCAGGCGGTACAGGAAATTCCACTAGAGGATCGGCGCTTTGGTGATAACGAGATGAAAGCTAAGATGCACACATGGCTCGCGTGGCAAGCGGAACCAGGCAAGCCAATTGGGCAGGCTATTACCAAGCATTACCTAGACCCCAATGCAGCAGTTGCCCAAAAATTCGTCGCCTGGGTTCGTCGCCTCTTCCCTATGCCTGTTGTTGAATAGATGAGTTATATCAATGAATTGCCACGGTGTGACCTCTGAGGAGTACAGTGCCGCCAACGGGTGTTGAGTGTAGCGCAAGAGCATAGGAGGTCTACGCGAATGCATATCTTATCCCACTTCTCCCTCCCCCTCCCCCACGAGGGCGCGTAAACCACACCTCAGTAACAATAGAACCCGCAAACATTTCCTGTTTTTTTATATACAATTTTAACTCCGATCCCGAGAGCCTTAATGCACCAACACGGGCTGAATACCAGATAACACCCTCAAAGCGGCAAGAGTGGAAATTGGTTCCCTCTATCTGTGCGTCGGTCAAGTCCCCGCTGTAGAATTGAGATGAAGTAAAGCATGCATCTGCCAATACTGCATTCATTAAATCAACATCGCATAAGGTACAGTGATCGAATATCGCCCCTTGGCAATTGGCGTCTGCTAACTGGCCCCCCTTGAGATAGGCATAGCTAAAGTCCCGACCGGCAAGAGGCGCGCCTAAGGCAAGCAGGAGGCTCACAGCATTGCCACCAAGGAATTGCGCGCTCGCTTCAGGCTGCCGCTTGGTGCTCTCAATCCATTGCCATAGGGTCGTAAACCACTGCGCCGCATCCTGGGCGCGATAGATATCGACTAACCAATTACTTACCGCGTGCGTAAGCTGCACTTCGCGCAGCAGATGAGGCGCATCATGCTTGATCTCTAATGCAAGCAGGGATGCCGCCAAATATTCCAGCAAGGAGCGGTGCGAAAAACGGTAGCTATCCTCGTTGCGTACCATAAAAGAGCATGCGATAAAATCACGTACATATGCCTCCAGATCGCTGCGCTGCTGCTCGGTAAAGCTCTTACCTAGTACCTCTTGCATCGCCGTGATGCGCATCCCATACCCACCAGTACGGTACAACTCACCAGCCACGACCTGAAGCAGCTTGATGCGCTCTTCACGGCTCTGGATCAAGAAGTCGCGGCGCTTATGGCGCTTCTGCCGCGATAACTCATCGGCGATAAGCGATCAAAGTTGATTAAGCCACGCACGAGCTCATCTTTGGTCTGCCATGAGATTGGCCCACTGAATAAGCGAGAAACGTTCTCTGCTCCGCCTGCGAGAGTTCCGCCCAACCCCACTCACAGGCAATGGTGGCCCAATAGGATCGAAAGAGTTCCGGTTCATCGCGTAAGCGCAAGGTGTCAGCCATATAGCGCAGCATCTGTTCACGCCGACTTGCGGGTGGCTTACTATCACCACGCTCCCATTCACCTGCGCGTGTACGCATGGTCTCTTTATAGCCAAGCGCTTCTGCCATCCTTGTTTGGCAGCGCCGGAGGTGGTTGAGTTGGGCTTGCGCCTTGGGCTCTGGTAGAACGTGCAGGTGGGTGCGTGCAATCGAAGGCGTAACCCTACCCCCTTACCAAAATTGACATAACCACTCCCTCAGCCCCTCCAAGCCTTCACCCGGCAGCAGGGGCAGGGCCGCCACCCCACTGGCATAGCAGAGCGCCGCACCACGGCCCGGGTAGAGCAGGGCTACCCCTAAGCAGGCCCGGCTGCCCTCGGGCCGCCCCAACGCTCCCAAGTAGCTATAGGCATCGGCGAGGGCTGCTTCAGGCAGCCCACCAGCCGCATCGAGACGGTATTTGGCATCCAGCACCAGTAGACTCCCCGGCCCGTCGGTGGGCCACCGTTCTACCACTATGTCAGGGATCCGGCTGTGGCGATCCAGGGAGCAGAAGGGGCTACTTGTGGGCGTGTAGCGCACCTGGTAGCGCAACAGGTAGACGCTGCCATCGGGGTGGCGCAGCCGCAGCAATGGGCGATCTTCAGGCAGCCCCAAGCACCAAGCCTCACCATGAGCATGCAGGAGTGTCTGTTGTTCTACCTGCCAGCCTGGGAGTGCAAGCAAGCTCAGGGCTACGCGCAGCAGGCACCAGCGTTCATACAGGCGCGGCAGGGAGGCCAACGGCAACTGGAGCGTTGCGGCATCCCAGGTGAGCAGTGGGCGCTCGCGTAGCCGCCGCCAGTAGCGATAAACTACGCGGTACTCTGGGTCGTAACGCAGCCGTTGGCTCGCCCCGCGATCGTTGGCCAGTGGCGGCACCCCCGCCAAAAAGGGCTGGTCGCGCAGGCGCACGAGGCGCGTGCGGGCCTGCTGTACCTGGCTCAGCAACGCAGGCTGGGCCGCTACCTGCTGCTCAAGTTGTGCCAAACGCTGCCACAACGCCTCGAGCAAGCGGCGCAACAGTTGTGTCTCATAGCTCACATAACTCGGCACAGCCTGTGCCTCCGGCAGAGCCTCCAGCGAAGCCGGGGATGCTTGAGCTTGGTGTAGCAGCGAAAAATCGCGCAACTCTCCCGGCGCAACCAAGCGTGGCGGGGCTCGCTGCAACTCAGGTGGACGCCGCGCCAAACGCAGTATCGCCGCTTCAAGTTGAGCCAATTCAGCCCCAAAGAGGCTCTGAAGTTGCTCGGCGGGAGTAGGCGGCGGAGCATCCATCGCCCGCTCCAAGCGCCCGCCCAGCGTAGCTCCCTGAAGTGCAAAGAGCAGCGCTGGCCCCACCGCTTGCAGATCAGCGAGCAACAGCGCATACTGCGTCTCAGCGAGCTTACGCGGTAGCACCTCAAGCTGCACCTGCACCTGCTCACTCGCCCGATTGGGCCATGTCGCCAGCACCTGCACCGCATAGTGACCAGCGGCATGAGGAACCTGCCAGCGCCAATACCAGCAGGCATCAGTGGGGCGCAAAAAGGGCTCGAGCGGCACCCCGGCCACGCACAGGTGCAAGGCGGCCCCCTTTGGTGGCACCCCAGCAAACTCCACCAACGTCCCCTCAACCAATGGTTCGTGCTGCGCCAGGGGTCTGCCATTGATCTGTAGCGCAAAACAAGCCATACGTATGCTATCGTCTTTCAGCTAAAGTTACCTCCGGCGGGGGCGGACAGAATTATGGTTCCTAAAGTCACGGATAGGGCTTTGGGATGCCCTGGATGGCCCTCACCCCCTACCCCCTTCGGCAAGCTCTGGTTCGACAGGCTCACCAACCGGGCACCGCCTCTCCCACGTTGTGGGAGAGGGGCGAAAGCATCACAGCTTTTTCGCGTTTCTTTGCGTTCTTTTGCGGCGACGTAGCCCCAACAACTTTGACGTGGCTCTTGCTTCGCCCTCCCCGAAAATCTACCTAGTTGTAGTATGGTACCATACCGCCATGTCATCAACCATAGCCACCAAGCTCAATAGTATCCACGAGCGCATTGCCAACGCCGCCCAGCAAGCGGGCCGCGATCCGGCCAGCGTCACCCTCGTGGTGGTGACCAAAACTCACCCGCCTGCATTAGTTGCCGCAGCCGTGGCGGCGGGTGCCCGCGATCTCGGTGAAAACCGCGTCCAAGAGGCGCTGAACAAGATCAATGCGCTCGCCGAGCTTACACCGGCGCCGCGCTGGCACCTGATTGGCCACCTGCAGCGCAACAAGGCCCGCCTGGCGGCCACCCATTTCGGACTCGTCCACTCGGTAGATAGCCTGCGCCTCGCTGAAGCCCTAGCCCGCCATGTGCCCAGTGGTCAGCGGCTACCGATCCTCTTGCAGTTCAATGTGAGCGGCGAAGCGAGCAAAGAGGGCTTCACCCTCGCTGGCGGGGCGAGCAACCGGCCCGCTCTCGAAGCGCTGCTGCCCGAACTTGAACGCATCGTTGCCCTGCCGAGCCTTGCTGTCCATGGCCTTATGACCATCGCCCCGCTAGCAGACGACCCAGAAGCGGCACGGCCCCACTTCCGCACCCTCCGCGAGTTGCGGGACGAACTAGCCCGCTGCTTTCCACAAGCCACCTGGCGCGAACTCTCAATGGGCATGAGTGACGATTTCACGGTCGCCATTAGCGAAGGGGCTACGATTGTGCGCTTGGGGCGTGCGATTTTAGGAGGTAGGCAGTAGGTAGTGCCGACTTTAGTCGGCTTCCCATTGATGGCAAAGACCTCAGCCGACTAAAGTCGGCACTACGGTGGTCGTGAACCATGAACTATTCAGCATGACAGGCTGCTGGGACACGTAACAATTTCTGCTTCCCTAAGTGCTACCACAAGAGCGTAAGCGCCGCCACACTGAAGAGCAGTTGCACCAGCACGGTACCCACCTGCAATAGGCGTGCGCCTACAGGCGAACGGCTAAAGAGCGCCACGCCCAGCCCCAGATTGAAGAGTGCAAGGGCGAGGCCAGCCAAAGGAAAGAAGAGGATCTGGTGGCTCTGCACCAGCGTGCCAGTGGCATCACGCTGCAAATCGATCAACGCGGGTAGCGTGGGAATAGCATGCATCAACCAGCCCACGAGGGCCAGATTGATCAGTGCAGCCACCAGCAGCGCCGCCTGCACTATCTGATCCTCCCAGAAGGCATAGGAGAAGATGCGCCCCGCCTCGAAACCAGGGTTGAGTTGCTGGATCGGACCCATGCGCCGCCGCTGTTCAAGCTCTTGCAAGAACGCATCGGCATCTTTGGGCGAAAGCGCATAGCGCGCCTGCGCGGTACGCACCACCAGCGCATGACTCAACGGCTGGGTCGTAAAGCGGTGCAGCGTCTGCCCATCAGCCAGACGCACCGCACCATGCAGGTAGCCCAAACCGAGAGCAGGCCGCAGCTCGCTCTGTAACGCACCTAAACCACGATCAACCTGCTCAATCAAATGGATCGGCACCACCATACGGTTGCCCAACCAATTGATATACAAGCCATTGCGGTCCATCGTATAGGCCAGAGTCAGGGTTGCCGCCACGCGATAGGCCATCACAGCAGTCACAAGCGCCAAAACCAAGACCGCCAACCCACGCCAAAAGAGCGCCCCATCATAGGGCCACGCCGCCAACGCAAGGCTCCACAGGTCGCTCAAGGGCAACAGCACCACAACGAGCCCAACGGCAGCAACCAGCAGCGTCGCCAGCGCGGCCCCGAAGCGCCATGTAACTTTTGGCTTCCAACGTCGCATAGGTGTATGGGAGCGGGTTGTTGGGAGAGCCTAGCTCTCCCAACAACCCGCTCATCCCCTTTAGGGCAGACTTGGTACTTCAAAGCCCTCGTCTGGGAACGGATCATCAATGGGGAAGGGGGTTGGTGGGCCGGGCACAAAGGTCGGCTCAAGTGCGGGGGCTTCTATCGTGGGCATCGGCGTACTTGTGGCTGGCGGTTGGGGGAAGCGCTGCACTCGCAACTGCGTCCGCTGCTCTTCGAGCCACGCATCAAAGCTCTCCGTGCGTGCTTCACGCAATTGCGCTTCACGCGAGGGAATCTCACGATCCAGCACTTCAATTACATGCCACCCAAACATAGTACGGATCGGCTCACTCAAGGCTCCTTCAGGCAGGGCAAAGGCCGCCTCGACCAATTCAGGCGGATAGGTCGCACCATTCTGCGCCTGGCCATCTTGGTCAAAATAGCCCAAATTGCCTCCCTGCTCACGCGAGCCAAGGTCGTCCGATTGCACGGCAGCCAAGGTGGCAAAATCGATACCATCACGCAACTCGGCATGCAGCTCTTCAGCGCGGGGAAGGGCGGCAGCAAAGGCGGCATCAGCATCGGCCCCTTCCTCCACCTCAACCGCAACAAAGATTTGGCGGGCGCTGATCCGTGTTGGCTCTTCACTAAAGGCAAAGTCCTCTTCAGGCACCAAAGCTTCCTGAAGGCGATCAACCAAGAGTTGTTCGCGGTACTGCTCAATCAGCGCAACGCGAAAATCGGCCTTACTGAGGTTGGCACGATCACCAATGGCGGCCAATTCAATCTCAAAGCGGCGGTAGAGTTCATCAATGATCAGATCCAGCCGCTCACGGGCCGCAACCGGCTCAAGGGTCGGGCGCGGTGTCGGCATTGGCGCAGGCTCAATCGGTAGTGCTTCAGGATCGAGCGGCGCTTCAGGATCGAGCGGTGCTTCGGGATCGAGCGGCGCTTCAGGATCGAGCGGTGCTTCGAGGTCAAGGGGCAATTCAGGGTCAGCGCCATCAGGCAAAAAGAGCGCATCAAGATCAGCGGTAATCGCCTGCACCACCTCATCCTGATTCACCACAACGCCAGCGGCAGCGGCCCCTTGGGTAAGCAACTGACGCACTTCCCATTGTTCGAGGAAACCCTCCTCAAGCTCGGCCCGGCGCAGATTAGCAATCTGACGATTGATAAAGGGCGCTTGACCCTGAAACTGCTGCGTAAACTCAGGATTCCCAGCCAGCAGCACCAACAACTGGAAGTTCTGCACAATATCGCGGGCATAGCCCAAACGGCGTTCTTCCCAATAATCGCCACGAGTAAGCGTTGCCGTGCCCACACTTGCCACTGGGCGACTTGGGATCCAGATGCGCTCATAGATCAAGCCACCACCAATCAGCAGCAGGGCCACTCCAATCACCACGCCGGTAATCAGCAGCACCAAGCGTTGCCGTTGTTCCTCAAGCAGCTTATGAGCCGCCTTGCGCCGGGGTGATTGGGGATTGCCAGCCGGGCCACTCGGTGGCGCGGCTGGTTTTGGTTTCTTCGATGTATCTGCCATACTCCTACAATGTATTCAGGGATGCAGAGAAAACCATAGGTACTAGGGGTTCAGTGCTACAGCACCAAGGACACCTTGGTTACGCAAACTAAAACGGAATATCCTCATCGCCAATATCGGGCGGCGGTGGGGGCACAGCACCACGGGAAGAGCGTGAAGCATCACGCGGAGGGGCGCCATAATCATCAACCTCGCGGGGGGCACGGCCCTCACGGCTATCGAGGATAATCATATCAGACGCGATCACTTCAGTCTTGTAGCGTGTCTGGCCCGTCTGCTGATCTTCCCACGAGCGAGTTTGCAGACGCCCCTCGATATAGACGCGAGTGCCTTTGGTAAGATACTGATTACAGATTTCAGCTAACTTATTCCAAGCTACAACACTAAACCACTCCGTCTCCTCGCGGTTATCGCCATTGCTATCACGCCACTGACGCCCCACTGCAACCCGAAAGGTCGTCACCGCACTGCCCGTCGGCGTATACCGCATCTCCGGGTCAATCCCCAGGCGACCAATCAGCATTACTTTATTCAGATCACGCGCCATACTATCAACCCTCCGCTCTTGGGAGCGATCACGCCTCACTCGTTTCAGCCACAGGTTCGGCAGCATCGGCAGTAGCGCTACCACCCTTCTGCTCAATCACCGTAATCAGGTAACGCAGGATGGTATCGGTCAGCTTAATGGTGCGCTCAAGTTCAATCACCTTCGCAGCATCAAGCTTAAAGTTCATCAGCACATAGAAGCCTTCGGTAAAATTACGTCGACTCGCTTCACCACTGACATATTCACGAATGGGGTAGGCCAGCTTACGGCGGCCCCAAGGGGCTGCGTGGTTAATTGCCCCAACCTCACCGCCATGATGCTCAATCGTCTGACGCAGGCGTTCAAGTACCGCCGCGATGCCCTCATCGTTGGCAACGAGGGTGCTAACCACAAAGACAATCTCATACTCACGTGGACGTTGACGTTCGCGCACTTGATCCTCCTCTGGTGATGTCCCGCTCAGGGCGTATCAAGCCTAGCGGCGCGAGCTAGGCACCGTGGCGGAACAGAAAGAAACAGAAGGCCGCGCCAAGCAGGGGCGCGGCGCCCGACTCATACCAACGCGGGATTATAGCATGGGTATGGGTTGGACGCAATGTGCTACCATAAGTATGGGGGATGCGTGAGGCGAGGCGGCAAAGCTATCGCATCCTCGTAGCGACCGACATTCTCTGACAGCATCTCAAGGAAGGCTTGTTCCATTGCTACGTTTTACCCTCATAGTTCTTACACTAGTTTTCGCGTTGACACCCCAGATTGCTCACGCCTGTAGCTGCGAGCCCCTACCCAACCCACTTGAGGCCCACAGCCAAGCAGCCCTCGTCTTTGCTGGTCGTGTCCACACGATTGTCGGGAACCCAGCCGACGAAGGCGCAAGCCTGATGATGACCTTTGATCTGCACGAGGTTTGGAAGGGGCCTGAACAACCCCAAGTGACTCTGCTCACGCCGAGTGGCAGTGCCAATTGTGGTTACCCCTTCGAGCACGGCACGAGCTACCTCGTCTACGCGGTGGTGGAAGGGGTAGAACTTACAACCAGCAGTTGCACCCGCACAACCCCTCTGGCCAACGCCAGCAACGATATTGCCGCGCTTGGCCCGGGCATACCGATTGCCAATGGCATCAGTGATGTCTCCAATGTAGATATGGACATCCCTTGGTTGCCGGTGATGATGATCATCGCTAGCCTACTGATTGCCGCAGTGCTCTTTGGCCCTAGTCTACTGGGGCGTAGGCGTTAGCTGTGAGCCATGAAGCTATTTTGGGCTAAGGGATGGTTCAAGGCATTGACGCCCGTAGCAGCCCATGGTATCATACCCGCCGTTGCTTATGTCGGGGGGCCAGTACATGCTGTGCCCTCGCCCAACATATCTGTGAAATATTGTGTTGTTCGATGTAGGGGGTACCTCAGTGGCTGCAAAGAAGATGAAAATCCTGCTGGTTCAGGATGTTGAACACCTGGGCAAGGCAGGGGAACTCAAAGATGTTTCTGGTGGTTTTGGGCGCAATTATCTGATTCCCAAGGGCTTTGCCGTGCTGGCCACCCGTGGCCAGATTAAGCAGGCTGAAGAACGCCTCGCGGCCCAGCGGAAGCGTAATGAGGCTGCACGCAAGGACGCAGAGGCTCTAGCTGCCCGTATCAGTGGCCTGACGCTGAACTTTGAGGCTAAGGTGGGTGAGCAAGATCGGCTCTATGGCTCGGTGACCAGTGCCGACATTGCTGAGCGCCTGAGCGAACAGCTTGCACTTGAGTTTGATCGGCGTAAGATTGAGCTCGATGAGCCGATTAAGCGCGCCGGAAGCCACGAAATCACGGTTCGCCTCGCCCCTGGAATTATGCCCACGTTGACCGTGGTTGTCCATGGTGAAGATGGCCCCAGCAGCACGCCTGAGCCTGCTGAAACTGTTGCCGCTGAGTAGTCGGGGCCGCCCCGTACTCTTCCCAAGACCTCACAGGTCGCTGCGACCTGTGGGGTCTTGCCCTACCTGTGGAACGTTCCGTACCCTATGATCTCCAAGCCGAGCGGGCTACCCTCGGATCGATTCTGCTGGAACGCGAGGCGATTATTGCAATTGCCGCGTGGCTTTTGCCTGAGTTCTTTTACCTCGAAAAGCACGCCCTGATCTATGAGGCGATGCTCGCCTGCTATAACCGCCGCGAACCGCCCGATCTTGCAACGGTCGCTGCTGAGTTGCGCCGCCAAGAACGACTCGACCTCGTGGGCGGGATTGCCTTCCTGGGCGAGTTGGTCACTGAGGTGCCCACCGCTGTCCATATCGAGTACTACGCCCGCAATGTGGAGCGTACCGCTGTCCTGCGCCGCCTGATTGAGGCCGGGGGGCGCATTGCAGCCATGGGCTACAACGAGGCCGAAGAGCTCGATGTGACCCTCGATAAGGCCGAGAGCGAGCTCTTTACCGTCTCACATCGGCGTAGTACCCAAGATTTTGTCCCGATTAGCCAGATTGTTAATACGCTCTTCAACCAGATTGAGGCACTCCAAGAGCGCCGGGGTGAAGTGGCGGGTGTTGCTACTGGCTATAACGATCTTGATGCGCTCACTGGCGGTTTGCAAAACTCCGATCTGATTATTCTTGCTGCACGGCCCAGTGCTGGCAAAACCAGCTTGGCGCTCTCGTTGGCCTACAATGTGGCCATGCTCAACCGCGCTACGGTAGGCGTCTTTAGCCTTGAGATGAGCCGCGACCAATTGGTGCAGCGTATTCTGGCCATGCATACCGGGATTGATATGCAACGCCTGCGGACCGGCAACCTACGCGGCGATGAGCTCAACCTCGCCTTCGATGGCATGGGTGTCCTCTCCGAGTTGCCGATCTACATCGAAGATACCCCCGGCCTCAGTATCACCGAGGTGCGCTCCAAGGCGCGCCGCCTCGCCGCCGAGTCGGGCTGCAACCTGCTGGTGATTGACTACCTCCAACTTATGTCGGGGCGCCGCAATGATAGCCGCGTCAATGAGGTTGGTGAGATTAGCCGTGGGCTGAAGGCTCTCGCCCGCGAACTCAATATTCCCGTCATTGCCCTCTCGCAGCTCTCGCGTGCCGTTGAGGGCCGCCAGAGCCATGTGCCGATGCTCAGCGACCTGCGTGAGAGCGGGAGTATCGAGCAGGACGCCGATATTGTGATGTTCATTTACCGCGAAGAACTCTACGATAAAGAGACCGATAAGAAGGGTATTGCTGAGATCCATATTGCGAAACATCGCAATGGGCCCCTTGGCATCATCCCCTTGCGCTTTGAGGCGAACACGACGCGCTTCCAAAACCTTGAACGCTACCGTGCGCCAGAGGGATTTTGAGGGATAGGCGAAAGAGCGAAAGGCCGAGATGAGGATGCGCTCTTTGGCCCTCACCCCCCTTCCCCCTCTCCCACAAGTGGGAGAGGGGGCGAAGACACCGCAACTTGGTTGCGTTCCTTCTTATTATCAATAACCTCAAAAGTGCATCGAGATGCCATGCTCCGCTATCGGCTATCGGCTATCGGCTATCAGCTATCGGCTATCGGCTATCCCTACGGGTTGCTTATTCTGCTGATGTTCCTCTTGGACGTCAGTGGTACGCTGCATGTCTATGGTTTAGGCTGGCTGATGGGGCAGAAGTGGGCGCTGGCGGCAGGGATGCTGCTAGTGGCGAGTGCGGGCGCGATGCTCGCCGGGGCTGCGTGGCACCATCCACTTACGATGGTAGATTGCAGATTGCAGATTACCGAACATGGCGTCCCCATGGGCTCTCGCGGTCTTGATCATATGGGTATTAGCAGCACGACCTTGCGCCTGCTTACCCTCGTGATCTTGGGGGCTTGGCTTGCCACCGCCCATAATGTCCTCAATTTTTTGCTGCCCACCGTTTCGGGCTGGCACTACCTCTGGTTTGGGGCGGGTGCATGCGGCTTAGGCATGCTCGTCGTGCGCCCGTTGCGCCCTGCCCTGACCCTTGGGCTTGCGCTTGGGCTTGGTGTTGGCACGCGACTACTTGCGATCCAGCAGATACCCCTTGACCCGCTGCAGAGCGATATGCTGCCGTTGGTGCAACAGGCTCTTGCGAACCTCTATACTGGCCAGAGTCCCTATGCGCTCTATCTGATGCCCTGGGAGCTACCGCTGACCTACCTCCCCGTGACCTGGTTGGCCTATCTGCCCGCTGATCTGCTGGGGCTCGATCTGCGCCTTACCAATCTTGTGGCCGAACTCGTGGTGGGCGGCGTGATCTATAGGCTGGTACGCACGCCAAATGCCCAAGCCCAACCAATTGGCCTGCTGCCGCTACTCTGGGCATGGCTCTTCCTCCAGCCGAGCAGCCTCAACTGGGCGCTCACCACCACCACACCGATCTGGTGGGCGCTCTTGGCGCTGACGCTGGCCTTGGTGCTGCACGAGCGGCCCCGCGCAACCGCACTGACACTGGGGCTTGGTAGTGCTGCCTCGCCCTTTGCCGCGCTGCTTTGGCCCTTTGTGCTGCTGGCCCGCTGGCATAGCCACGGCTTGGTTGCGAGCCTCCGCATCGCCGTGGGGGCCGCACTGACCGCTGCGCTCTGCCTTGTGCCCTTTCTGCTCTGGGATGGCCCCATGTTTCGCTATGGGGTCTGGTACTGGTTCAACGATCTCGATGCTTTTCCACGGCTACGTTGGGAGATGGACCACATCTGGGCCTCTATGGTAGGCTTCGCTGGGGTCTTTTGGCGCCGTGATCTCGCCTTTTGGTTAAAACCGATTCAGTTCAGCCTCGTAATCGCAGTGCTGCTCTGGTTTTGGTACCAGCAACCTAGCCCACGTCGGGTGGCAGCCCATGTTGCGCCCACACTGCTGCTCTTTACCGTCTTCAACCCCGTGTTATGGCCCTACCTGTATAATCAAGGTATGATTGCATGGTTTGTAGCTGTGGCAAGTATGGCTCACCAGCGGAAGGATTAGCTTGATGCACAACGAAGAGACGATCCTCATTGTTGGTGCCGCCGATACCGGGCGAGCACCCATGACCGTAGCCCTGTTGCAGCGCCAACTGGCCCAGCGCGGGCTCGACTATACCGTCGCTTCGGCGGGAATCCTGGGCCATGACGATGATCCGCCCGAATCGGAGGCCAAAGCGGCGATGCTAGTCTTTGGGCTCGAGATTATGGCCCACCGCGCCCGTTCGCTCAACGATGAACTCGTTGCCCAAGCGCGGCTTATGATCGCCGTCGAATCGGGGGTCGCACGGGTGGTTCGGGCCCGCTTTCCGCGTGCCTCAATCCATACCTTGGGGGAATTGGCCGGGAGCGCCCGCGACATCCCCGATCCCTTTCGCATGCAGGTGGGCGCGTGGGTTCATTACGCCCACGAGATCAATGGCCTGCTTACGGCGGGCATGCCGCGTCTGCTTGAGTTGCTGGGCAATCCTTTGACGAGCGAGCCGCCGCAGGAGACAACTCCAGCCCCCCCCCCGATCTCTCAAGCGGCCCCCAGTGCAGAGCAGAGCACAGCGGCCATGCCGCCTGCTGCGCCCCCCCTCAGCCAAGCCCTGCTGCTGCTCGAAGTGGCCAGTTGCCTACCTACATGCCTCGACTGGACGATAACCTACGCTCATCTCCAAAGCAGCTTGGATGCACTCGAAACCACGCTACCCACAAACACCCTGGCGCGGCCCTACCTGGCCACCCTGCGCGTCATGCTGGAATCCTGCGCCACAAGCGTCACCCCGACCCAAGCCCAGGTGTTACACACGGCCTTTCAGCGGCTTGAGGGCAGCATTGGTGCCTCCGAGCTTGAGGCACTTAGTCAGGCTATGGGCCGTTTGTAGATTGCAGATTGCAGATTGTCGAACATTGCGTCCCAATGAAGTATCCTCTCCAAAACCGCTGGATCAGGCCGCCGATGGCATGGCGACACCAGCCCGTTGGACTATGCGCTCGGCTAAGGTCGGCGTGGTCGCAGGCGTGACGATCCGGTCGTGGAGATAGTGAAAGAACCCCACGCCGAGTTTGGCCGCCGTGGCTGCCAAGGTTTGGAAGGTATCCCAGGCCCGCGCACCCGCCCGCGATTGGGGGTCGAAGCTGACACGATGCGCTGAGCTTGCCGAAGCGTCGCGTTTCCGCACCCGGCGACGAGCCGCCAGTTCCATGTCATTGTTATGCAGAGGAATGTCGGGATGCTTCAAGACTGCCAAC
>NZ_NQWI01000071.1 GCF_002532535.1 Candidatus Viridilinea mediisalina | reverse complement strand
TATCTATCAGGTCTAGTCCGTGCCGCGACACCGGATTAATTTCTGGAAGACCATAAGTCGGCACTCCAACTGTAAAGCTGAAAGGCTGTTTCTGAAACCATCCCTTTGCGTCAAAATCCCCTCGTCTAACCTACAAATCGCCCTTGAGCAGATCGACCGCTTCGCGCACCATATCAACGGTGGCATCGTCCTCGATCGTACTCAAGTCGCCAATATTATCACCCTGATACACGGCACGGATCACGCGGCGCATGATCTTACCGGAGCGCGTCTTGGGCAGCATGTTGACAAAGTGGATTGCATCGGGCGTGGCAATCGGGCCGATGCGCTCACGTACAAGCTGCGTAATCCCACGACTGACACCGTCGCGGTCGGCAGGGGCAATGTGCTGCTTGAGTACCGCCAGCACCAGGACACCCTCGCCCTTGAGTTCGTGGCGCACACCGATCACGGCGGCCTCAGCAACCGCAGCGTGCCCAGAGACCGCCTCTTCGATCTCGCGGGTACCCAAGCGGTGGCCAGAGACATTGAGGACTTCGTCGGCACGGCCAAGCATCCAGAAGTAGCCATCTTCATCCTGGATGGCGTAGTCGCCAGTCATATAGACCTGCTTGCCCTTAAAGTGTTCCCAGTAGCTCTTGAGGAAGCGATCATCATCGTTCCAGAGGGTCATGAGCATACCGGGCGGCAGCGGGCCATGGTCAATCATAAAGCCCTTCTCGCCCCGTGGGATGGGGTTACCATCGGCATCAACCACCTCAAGGTTGTGGCCAAAGGCGGGCTTGGTGGGCGAACCAGGCTTGATCGGCAGCATCTCGACGCCGACCGGGTTGGTAAGCATACTCCAACCGCTCTCCGTCTGCCAATAGTGGTCAATCACCGGCACCTTGAGCGTCTCGGAGGCCCACTCGTAGGTCGGGGCATCGAGCGGCTCACCGGCGGCATAGATGATGCGCATCGAGCTAATATCGGCATTCTTCATCCACTGGTCGGGGAACTTCCGCAGCGCCCGCAGCGCCGTCGGTGCAGTGAAGACATGAGTAACGCCATACTTCTCGATCACCCGCCACCAGACTCCGGGATCGGGATGGTCGGGGCGACCCTCGTAGACAATCGTGGGCACGCCTTTGAGCAGTGGGCCATAGACGATATAGCTATGCCCGACAACCCACCCAATGTCGGAGGTGGACCAGTAGACATCGCCATCGCCACAGTTGTAGATCTGGCTCATCGAGGCGTGCAGTGCCACCATATAGCCGCCGGTGTCACGCACAACCCCCTTGGGTTTGCCAGTAGTGCCGGAGGTGTAAAGAATATAGAGCGGATCGGTGGACTTCACCGGCGTAGGTTCGATATACTGCACCCCGCGCTTTTCAAGCTGCTCGGCCCAATCGAGATCGCGGCCCTTCTTCATCTCAAAGGGCACGAGGCCACGGTTGAGTACAAGCACATCGCGCACACTATCGGTGTCAGCCGCCTCAATCGAGCGGTCAACAATATCCTTGAGCGCAACCGGCAAGCCTTTACGCATACCGGCATCAGCGGTCACAATCAGCACCGGCTCGGCATCATCAATACGCGACGCGAGCGAGCTAATCGAAAAGCCCCCAAAGACCACCGAGTGGATCGCGCCAATCCGGGCGCAGGCGAGCATCGAAAAGATCGCCTCGGGCACCATCGGCATATAGATAATCACCCGGTCGCCCTTGCGTACCCCTAAGTTATGGAAGACCCCCGCGAGCTTATTGACTTCGCGGTAGAGTTCAAAGTAGGTCAATGTGCGCGACTGACCAACCTCAGGGCTCTCCCAAATCAGCGCAGCCTGGCCACGGCGCGGGCCAAGGGCATGGCGATCAACTGCGTTATAGCAAAGATTGGTTTCACCGCCAACAAACCAGCGATAGAAGGGTGCATTACTCGCATCAAGGACCTTATCCCACGGCTTATACCAATGCAACTCTTCAGCAAGTTCACCCCAAAAACCTTCAGGGTCTTCAATCGAACGGCGGTGTAGCTCCGCATAGCCCATTGCGATGGCCTCCTCTCTGAGGAACTAACATATAGGAGAACAAATGGACAAAAAACAGGGAAATAGCGCAACGGATGACCACATCAGCCGCACGAGGGCAGTCCTGTTGTAAAGCATCCCTTACAAAACCTGTATACGCCAAAAGATAGCACATAGCAGGCAAGGACGCAAGATTTGGGGGGTGTTATTGGGTAGCTTCGTTCCTAACCTCGGCCCACGCAAGCTGAAAGGCCAACTGGCGCAATTGGCCCACTTGCGGCCCTTGGAGTGCAATCAGGTCGAGGGCGTCGGCAATGAAGGTGGGGCTGCTGAATTCAACCACGAGGGTTGCTCCGGCTGGACGGGCGGGTAGCGGGAGACAGTGTTCTGCAAGGTTGCGGGTCAGTTCAAGCTGGCCGATGGCTTCGCCGTCGAGGGCGATGCGTACCTGGGGCAGGGCGAGGTCGTGCGGCCAGCCCAGGCCACTGAGGGCGAGACAGAGTTGGCGCGGTTGGCCGTTGCCTGCGGCGGGGAAGCGTAGTGCAGCATGGCCGGTGGCCCAACGGGTGGTTGCGCCAAGATCGGGATCGTAGCGCCCCAAGTAGAAGCCGTGGATATAGCCAAGATCGTTGTCGTCGGCGAGATCGATGCGTTGGTTGGGCAGCGGCGGAGGAAAGAACCAGCGCCATGTCCAGTCTACCGGATTTACGTTGTCTACTAAGGTGGGGCCGAATTCACGCCGGGCGGCGGCAAGTTCGCCCTGTTGGCGCAAGAGTTCCCCCACGATCACGGCGGTCTGCCAGGCATGCAGTGGGCGCTCGGGCGCAGTAGCGAGGCGCTCAAGGCCAGCGGCGGGACGGCCTTCAAGTGCGTCGAGCAGCGGCCAGCCCATAGCGGCAGCATAGCTTGGCAGGGCGGGATTAGCTAGAGCCTGGCGCGTAGCAACAGCATCGCCCGCACCCAGGGCTGTCGCAAGGGCTTGTTCAGCCTCGTAGCCGCTGCGGGTGCGTAGGGCCAGTTGGGTATTGGCTAGGCTCGATGGGTAGGGGCCAAGGTATGATGACCATGTGGCCGCTTGACCTTCAGCACGCGGCTCAAGGTAGGCATAGGGCGCTGTGGCTACCAGCAAGAGGAGCACGCCCAAACCAGCACAGAGTTGCCCGTAGCGCCTACGCAAAACGTCGCGCCATAGCGGTAGGGCAACCAGAGCGCAGGCCGCCAAGATGAAGACAAAGGGCATGAGTGGGATGCGAAAGCGGTTGATCGCAAAGAGCAAGGGGGCCACCCCCAGATTGTAGAGCAGCCAGAGGCCGATGAGGGCAAGCAGATAGGCGGGAGGCGAGAGGCGAGAGGCGAGAGGCGAGAGGCGAGAGGCGAGAGGCGAGAGGCGAGAGGCGAGAGGCGAGAGGCGAGAGGCGAGAGGCGCTGGTATGCTCTGTGTAGCTCTGCGTTGTTGCGTGCCTTTGCGCTCTTTTGCGGCAATGCTTCCGTTTTCTGCCTGCCCATAAACCCCTTGGCGCATGAGCGCCCAGCCCAACAGGGCCAAGGGGAGACTCAAGACATAGAGCGTATCGTCGAGGATAAAGAGTGCCCAACTGTACCATGGTGGCAGCCAGCCCAAACTAAAACCGTGGCTGAGGCGTTCTGCGCCGGTGTAGTTGATCTTGAAGAGATCAACCAGTTCGTTGAGGCTTTTAGTGATAAAAGCACCCGGTTTGGCCCAGAGCAGACACCAGCCCTCGGCGCTCAAGATCGCTTGGCGCTCCGCTTGGCTCAAGGCTGGGGCGCGTTCGAGTGCGGCGAGCAGTGCAGCATCCTCGCGGGCGTAGAGGCATGTAGCGGCTTGACGCTCACTCCCATCGGCGTGGTAGCGTGCGGCAAGCAGAGCGTGGCGCTGATCGAGGCTCAGGTGCGGCAGCAGCAAGGCCAAAACCAGATTGCGCGTGGGTTCGTCGCTGCGCCCGCCATCGAAGGCCGTCCGCGCCCCCAAGGCTAGATTGAAAGCCCCAGTGGTGTCTACAACCATTGGCCCGCCGTAGGCCCGCGTGGCATAGAGCGACCATGGGGCGATGGTGAGGACACAGGCCATGATGAAGACAATCAGGGGACGTATAGGGGTTTTACGACAGAGACACAATGGCCGCGCTCGGTAAGCGTACCAAAGGAGTACCAACCCAACGAGCGGGATAAACCCCAAGGTCAGCCCCCGGGTCAGTGTAGCCAAGCCAAGCAAAACGCCAGCCGCAGCAACCATCATGCTACGCTGCCCTCCTGCGCCGAGCAGCACAAAAGCCCCTAAGAGCAGGCTCACAAAGAGCGTTTCGCTGAGGAGCAGTTGGGTATAGCTGGCTAAGGGCAGGTAGAGCGCAACGAAGAGCGCGGCGAGAGCGGGGGCGGCAGCGAGACGCGGCAAGCCGTTGGTAAGTTGACGGGCTAAGAGGTAGGTCAGGAGAACATTGAGCAGACTGAGGAGATTCTGGGTGAAGAAGATGGGCTCAAGGTTACGCCCAAAGAGCGCAATGTGGCCACCGAGCAAAAGAGGGTAGAGGGGGGCACGGGTCCAGAGGTACTGGGTATGCCACGCGAAACCGCGTCCGTGGGCGAGCCAATCGGCAGCGGCGAGATATTCGGCTTCATCCGAGATAAGCCCGGTACGCGGCAGGTTGCCCCAGAGCAAAAGGCGCAGGATGAGACCTAACCCCAACGCGAGCAGGAGCGGCCAGTGAGTACGGAGCAGGGGCATAGCGCTTTCGGGAAGGTTTCAGAAAAGCGGAAGGTCGCGGAAGGTCGTTGAACCAAATACATATCAATTACCCTTGTGGTGAATAATAGCAATTGCCCTTGAACATGCCGCATTATCAAGAACGCTAACGCCCATTGAAACGTCATGTTCGGCAATCTACAATCTACAATCTACAATCTACAATCGTACATGGTATCACACCCCTCTACTGCTTACCGATCCCCCTTGACGCCGTCGTTCACGCAGGCTCAGACCCTCATTACTCGCTTCGCGGGCAATGATTTGGCTCACCACATCCACCAGTTCATCCGAGTCGACCGGGCGGGTCAGGAAGGCATCCACCCCCAAGCCAGCCGCTTGCGCCTCATCGGAAGCGCGGCCACTTGCCGTAATCATCACAATGGGCAGGGTACAGAGTTGACCATCGGCGCGCAACTGTTGCACCAAGTCGAGCCCGTTGAGGCGCGGCATGCGGAGGTCGGTCACGATCAGATCAATTGGCACACTACGGAGTGTATTGAGCGCATGCATGCCATCGGAAGCCATCATGACCGCAAAGCCACTCTGTTCAAGCACAAACTCCAACAAACGATTGTTGGGGGCATAGTCGTCAACAACAAGAACGGTAGGCATAAGCAACCTGCTTCCTATAGCAAGATTCGTAAAACGCTTACGAAATCTGCCGTTTCATCACAATCAGAGTTTGATCATCATCCTGTGATCGTCCTTGGCCAAACTGATCGAGCGCCTCGAACATCCCGGCGGCAATGCCTTCTGCTGATCGTGTACGCAGGGCTGTAACTAACGTCAACAGGCGTTCAATCCCAAAGCTCTCATCATCGGCCCCCCGCATATCGGAGAAGCCGTCGGTTGCAACTACCAGGAGATCGCCGGGGCGCAAGCGCAGTCGCTGATTGCGACTATAGTTGATCGCGAGAACCCCAATGGCGGTACCATCAGCACGTAACAAGATCGGTTCGGCATCGTAGGGTTGGTAAATCACCGGCGAGTGGCCAGCATTGGCATAGGTGAGCGTATGATCTTTGGTGTCGTATTGACCAATAAAGGCCGTTGCAAAGACCCCCACGCGCGTAAAGTCACTATACAGATCTTCATTCGATTGGCGCATCACCGATTCGGGCGTAGGGTAGGGCATAAAACGCGCCTTACTATGAATCGCCGAGCGGGTCATGGTCATGAGCAGCGCCGCCGAGAGCCCCTTGCCAGTCACGTCGCCAGTAACGAACATAAAGGGCCGCCCCTCTTGAATGATGAAGTCGTAAAAATCGCCGCCAACCTCGTAGGCTGGCCGTGAGGCAGCATAGATATCGAGGCCCGCGATGTGGGGCAGGTTGCGTGGTAGCAGATCAAGTTGCACCCGCCGAGCCAGATCCATCTCGGTACGCAGTTTCGCTTGGTCAAACATCTCTTTGTAGAGCAGGGTACGTTCGATCTGGACACTCGCTTGGTCAGCGATAGCGCGCAGTAACTTCTTATCGGGCGCACTAAACTCGCTTGTAGTAGAAGCAAGCCCCATGCCTGCAAGATATGCGCCACGAACCTTAATGGGTAGATGTAGGATCTGACAGGTGGTAGGGTCACCGGTAGTCTCAAGTGCAACATCAACAACATGCTGATCTTGTTCATTCGCCTGGGCTTGCCAGAAGAGTTGCCAGAGCAACTCAGGCTGTAAGCTCGGCCCAGGAAGCTGTACCAAGAGCGCCGTCTGTGCATCAACCGGCACATACATCGCATAGCCATGTTGGGCCTTAATCATACGCATGGCCTCGCTCACGACGGCGCGCAACGTCTCCTCGACCGTCAAATGATCACGCATCGTCTGCGTCAGACGATAGAGTGCCACCTGCTGATCCTGACTCGTCACGAGATCAGCGGTCATCTGTTGCAATTCACGTTCAAGCTGCAGCGTATAGGCGAGCATAGTAGCATCGGCACGCAGCCGCTGTTCATACATTAAGCCATGCAGGCCAGCTACCCGCAACTCACCCAACTCCTCATCCTCAAGCATAATCGGCGCTCGCAGGCTTGGCCGCGCAAGCAGATGGCCTGCTGGCCAATAGGCCAACAGATAATCCTCCTGACTCACCCCGAAGGCGGTAGCCCCCATTGCTATCCACGCATCTGCAAGAGCCTTGAAGCGCGCATACTGTGAACTTAGCAGTGCTACTAGCATGAAGATCTCGTCACGCGGCCTCTAGTTGGTAAACGCCTGCATTGCTTGTTCTTCATCGGGATAGATTGAGAAGGCTTTATCTAAACGTGTCAGTTCAAAGATCATATAGACCGGACGGCGCATGCCGCAGAGCAACAGTGTGCCTTTGTACTGCTGACAGCGCTTCATGGCCTGCACTAAGGTAGCTAATGCTGTAGAATCAACAAACGTGGTATGCGTAAGGTTTACGAGTACACGCGCCCCAGGTGTTGACGTAACCTGATCAAGCCATGCTGCCACCGGAGGCACCGTATTGGTATCAAAGCGCCCGATCAGTTCGAGAATGTTGACATCGCCGTGCAAGCGCGTGGTCATCTCCATATGCGCATACCTTCCTAGAAGAAGAACAGGGGAACGGGAGAACAGAAGAACAGAAGGACAGAAGAACAGGGGAACAGGGGAACAGGGGAACAGGGGAACGGGAGAACAGAAGAACAGAAGAACAGGGGAACAGGGGAACAGGGGAACAGAAGCGATCTTGCAACAACTGTATTACGGAGTTTAGTCTAGCCCTGTTATACCATGAGGTTGTAACCAAGTTGCAATGTGCCAACGCCCCTTATCATAAAGGCAAAAGATGACAATTTGGTGAGTCGCGTTGCGCTCAAGATGAATAATTGTCATTTGGGAAATGCTCGCAGAAAGGGGCCGCCTGCGCTATGCAGGCGGCCCCTTAGACCTTGAAGCCTTGGTTACCTCGCCCAATGGGGAAAAAAGGGGAATGTGTGGGGTGGTGCCACCTGAATCAGTGTTTGAGACGACAATGGGGGGCATTGCCGTGATGACACCATTCATCAAGAGGATCAAGCATTCCAGGTTGCATCCCTGGCCATGCGGGTGAAGCACCCTGCCCGACGGGCGTCTTGCAGGTGTGCCTGTGGTAATTAGGATGGCTACATAACGCTTGGCTTCACTTTGCAGTATAATCCCACTCTGTGCTGTTGTCCAGAGAAAAACCATAATTTTTGGTTGTGCTATCTTCACTTGCTTGCTTGTGGGCTGCCGCCCACAAGCCCGTTCGGCATGTGTCTCACGACAGTGGTATACTATGGGGGCCAAGCCCCCAAAAAAAACTCTTTTTTGTTCCATTTTGGCGGCTTCGCCGCCAAAATGGAACAAAAAATGGGGTCTGGGGCGTAGCCCCAACAGCGGGTTTTAGGGCTGCCGCCCTAACGTCATGTGTAGGTGAGGCGAAGCCTCACCTAAGAGAATAGTAGCGTAGCATGCAGGCACAAGATCAACAATCTATCCCTAGCCCTCCACTTGAATTACGCAACTACCGGCTGACAGAGCAGTTGCACCAAGAAGAGTTGGCAACGGTCTATCGGGCCACCCATCTGACCCTTGATCGGCCTGTGCAGATGCATCTCTTGCGACGCCACGATTGGATTTCGGTCAGCCGCTTTCAGTTGGCGGCGCGCTTGTCGGCCCATGTGAGCCATCCCAATCTGGTGCCGGTCATTGACGCAGGCCACGATGAGAAGCTCGGTGATTATCTTGTCACTCCACAACTCGATGCCCAACTGCTGAGTACCCTGTTGGCTGATGGCCCCCTGCCGGCGATGCTCGCCATCCGCATTACCACCCAGGTTGCTGCGGCCCTCGACTATCTGCATAGCCAAGCGGTCTTTCACCGCGATGTGCAACCGGCCAATATCCTTGTTGGTGCCGAGGGGGTGACCTACCTCGCCAATTTGAGCTTGGCAGCAAGCCCCGATACGCCTGATCTCAGTAGTATTGATGAGGCCGATTATCTCACGCCCTATTCGGCTCCAGAGCAGAAGTTGGCCCAAGGCGAGGCAGGAACCGCGCTCGATATCTACAGCCTTGGCGCGGTCGTTTACCATATGCTCTCCGGTGAGGTGCCACCTACACCGGGTAGCGATCTGCCTAGCTTGGCCCGCCGCGATCCCGGCCTGGCCCCTGCCGATCGTGTGGTGGCTCGCATGCTTGCGCCCCAGCCCACAATGCGCTTCACCAGCGCCGGGGCCGCCGTTGCCGCCCTGCGCCAGGCTCTGCGCGACCAGATTGACCACGCGACTGCCGATATGGAGGAGTCACGCTGGGAGGCGACCGCTGAGTGGCTGGATAATCCCTTTGAAACCGCCATTGGTGCAACGCTCGATGATCGTTTCCGCGACTTTGTTGGGGGGAGCCGCGCCCGCGCCGATGAATTGCACCGCCGCGATGTCATTCGCCGCCTCTTGAACCGCTGGAGCCAGAAAGGCTACTTTCGCCGCCGCGCCCTCGGCCAATTGATCATCCCCGAACAGATCGTGAGCTACAACGTCTACTTCTACGAACTGCGTACCCTCTATGAACAACGCTTGCCCCCTGAAACCCGTGTCCGCCCCCAAGCCCCCACCGACCGCGATGATAACCCGCGCCCCCCTGATCTCTGGGAGGTGACGTTGCCGGTTGAGCTTGCGTTTGAGTCGCTGGAGGAACGTACCGAGGTGCTGCCCAATTCGATTCAGGTCAATAACTGCCCCGAATGTATGGGCGCGAAATATGTTCGCTGTAAAGATTGTAAAGGCAGTGGTCTGCTTGAACAGGAGCGCAAGGTCTCTAATCCTGATCGCACCACCGGGAAAGAATCAGTCCCCAGTATCTGCCCTACATGCGTTGGCTCCTCAAAGCAGCAATGCCCCCAGTGTAAGGGCACAGGTGGCATTGCAGAAGAACAGGTCTTTCGTTGGTCGCGCCGGGCCAAGATCTTTGAAAATAGCGACGATATTGATGATCTGCCCGCCCTCGCGCTCAAAAAGCGGCGCCAGCCAGTCTTCTCCGGTACCATCGATCCCTACGAAGGCCGCTGGCATAGTGTCGCACCCGTCGCCGAGTTGCTACGTACCGTCATCCAAGAGGCTGGCAAAGATACCCGCATCGTCGCTGCTGAACTCAACATCGAAGGTGTGCCCATTACCGAAATGGATGTACTCCTTGATGAGAAACCCCATCGCCTCTATATCGTTGGCTTTGATAAAGAATGGATCGGCGACTGGTCACTGCTCAATAGCGAACGGGTGATCCTTGCGGTCATTGTGGTTATCTTGGCGCTGCTCTTTGTGCTTGCTCTGATCTTGGGGTAGAAAAACTCTGTTAGCGCGAAGAAATCCTGGGCCGCGCCGCTTGGCTTCGACAGGCTCAGCCAGCGACGCGGTGGGTCGGTGGCTGAGCTTGTCGAAGCCAAGCGACGCGGTGGGTCGGTGGCTGAGCTTGTCGAAGCCACCGACCCACCGTATGCCAGCCCCAAGGCGTGCCGCCTACACATGTAAACGCAAACGCCAACAATTGATCAAATTACCTAAACGCCGATAGCTTAATTGATCGAGCGCCTTGGCCGCAATTGCTAGCCCACGCCCATGCTCCTGCATGGCGTCGGGTAGGCGGTAGTGCGACGGCGGATCAACCCATGGGCGACCCCAATCGGCAATGCGTGCCTCGAGCAAGCACGAGGTGAGCCGTAGGCGCAAGACAATTTCGCCACCACTTGGCTCGACTGCATAGCGTAAAATATTGGTCATCACCTCGCATAAGGCGGTGCTAAAGAGCAACTGCTGCTCACAGTCTACCGGCGCAACACACCAAAATTCTTCGAGGATGAGATGGAGTTGCTCAATGCAGATGTTGGGATCGGTGCTGAGTACGAACTGCTTTTCGATAGCTTTGTGCATATGGCGCTACCCCAAATCCAATGCTGCCGCAACGTCTGCATAGGGCCGTAAGAGTTTGTTGAGCGTAGTCAGGCGCAGCAATGTTTCGGCTTGATCGTTGATCGCGGCTAGACGCAAATCGCCGCCCGCTAAACGTGCGATCTTGAGGCTGCCGATCAGCGCCCCTAGCCCTGAACTATCAATAAAAGAGACCGAACTCATGTCAATGACGAGGATAGAACGTCCTTCCGCAACCTCTTGTAGTAGGCGCTGCCTTAATTCGCCAGCAACTAAAAGGTTGAGACGCCCCTGGAGGTACACAATGGCAGTTGTGGGTTCATGAGGGGTGATGGTGATCTCCATTGAGCTTCCTCCTTTGAGTCTGTCTGAAAAATCTATGAACTGGTGCTGGAGTACCGGCTTTAGCCGGCTAAAGCCGGCACTCCAGCGCGTGCCCACTAGCTCTTCAGACAGTTTCTTCGATGCCTTTAGCTGGACGCGAGTTGACGCACCAAGACCACCATAGTTAAATCGTCGGTCAAGGGGCCAATCAGCGTGGGCAGCGCCAAGAGCCGCTCGATGATCGCCTCTGCCGCCATACCGTCGTTGAGCAGATCGTTGATCTGGAAGGGGTCGTCGGCAAGGGCGGGCCATGGATCGAGTAGTCCGTCGCTGAAGAGAATCAACGCATCACCAGGCTCCAAGTAGTCTTCGCCCTGCGCATAGCCCGGATCAGGCAGTACGCCAAGGGGCATGCCCCGTGGATCGAGGCGTACACACGCCCCGCCATGACGCCGAATAAAGCTTAAACCATGGCCTGCATCTACATAGGTGATGCGGTTGTTGGTGAGATCGAGTTGCACATGGCAGAGGGTGACAAAGCTACTGGCCTGTTCGAGATCGTCGTGCAGCGCTTTGACCGCGTAGCGCATATTGATTTCAGGTGGGGTGTTGCGTGCGACCGAACGGATCACCGCTCGCGTTGTGGTCATGAGCAGCGCCGCCGACATGCCTTTGCCCATCACATCGCCAAAGGTGAGGTTGAGCAGATCGGGGGCCGGATGATGCCAATCGTAGAAATCGCCCCCCACTTCGCGCGCCGGGATGCAGCGCGCCGCGAGACTGTAGCCCGCTAGGGCCGGCGCTCGCTGCGGCAGGAGCTCGGCCTGGATCTGTGCGGCATGCTTCAGTTCAGCCTCAAGTTCGCGCCGTTTCTTGTCGAGCCGTCGTTGTAGTATCGCGTTCTCGTGGCGTAAGCGCTGATTGGCCAGGGTGCGCTCGAGGGTGGTGCGGAGCTCGCTATACTCCAACGGTTTGCGCAGGTAGTCGTTGGCCCCGTGGCGCATCGCATTGATCGCAATCTGCTCTGAGCCAAAGGCGGTGGTCATAATCACCGCAGGATCAGGGCTCTGCCGCCGCAACTGGATCAGCACATCGAGCCCACTCACTTCGGGCATCGATAGATCAATGATGGCCACATCAATGCCACCCTGGGCAATCCGACTCAGTGCCTCACTGCCGCTCGCTGCTGTCTCGATGCGGTAGCCCGAAGCACTCAGCCAGAGTTGGATCAGTTCGCGGATGTTGGGATCATCATCAACCACCAAGACCAGCGGCGCAGGCGCTTCAACAACGAGCTTGGCCGCAAGTGGGCTCTGGCGTAAACCCTGGTCGTGCATTGCAGCATCACTGTTCGCAACTTGGTTGCGTCCATGACGCTTCGCTTGGTAGAGCGCAAGATCGGCTAAAGCAACCAGCATACTGGGATCACTGTCTGCCCCCATTTCGGCCACACCTGCCGAGAAGGTGACGCGCAGTGGCCCTGTACTGCTCTGATGCTCAATCCGCGCAAAACGTTCACGGATGCTGTCAATCACTAACATGGCACTGGCCGCTGAGGTTTCGGGCATGACCACAATGAACTCTTCACCACCATAACGCCCAATCAGGTCGGTCGTTCGCAAACGCTGTCGCAACATGCGTGCCAAGCTCTTCAGAATACGATCACCCACAATGTGGCCGTACTGGTCATTGACGCGCTTGAAGTTGTCGAGATCAATCAGAGCAATCGAAAGCGGCTGATCGGTGCGTCGCGAACGGGCGGTTTCGCGCAGCAGCAGGTCTTGGGTCACACTATGGTTGAAGAGGCCGGTGAGCCCATCGCGTACCATCAGACGGCGCATGGTGCGCGCCCGCTGGATGCGGCTGCTGATCGCAATCACCAGATGCTTCAGATCGATCGGTTTGGTTAGGAAGTCATCACCCCCGTGGGTCAGTGCCGCCAACTGAGCGGTGCGGTCGCTTTCGCCCGATAGAAAGACAATCGGCATGCTGTGGTATTCGGGCTGCTGACGAAAGACGGCGGCCAACTCTTGACCACTGCAATCAGGCATGTACATGTCGAGCAGCAATAGATCGGGTTGCAGGTCGGCCAGTAGTACTGGGGCTTGCAATGGATCGTTGGTGGTGATAACGCGCATGCCAGCGACGCGCAGCGCCAGCGCGTAGGCCTCGGCCATCAGCGGCGAATCGTCCACAATCAGCACCGTGTAGGGTTCGGGCGTGATGCGCTGGGTAAGCTGATCAATCTGGTCAATCAGGGTACTCACATCAACGGGCCGCGTAAAATAGGCTCGCCCGCCCGCCCGCACTGCCGCAAGGCGTGAATTAAAATCGGGCGGGGCGGCAATGAAGATGATGGGCAAAGGGCCAGCCTCAAGCTGATTGAGTTGCTGGGCAAGCTCAATCCCAGCCTGTTGACCCTCATCAAGCTCAAACTCAAGGATGGCAAGATCGGGGCGTGTTGTATACGCAGCCGCGAGCAGCGCCTGGCCACTGGTAAAGGAGCGTGTCTTGTACTCGAAGTAGGCGATCTGGTTGGCTAACATCGCGCTATACTCTGGATCAGCACTGCCAATGTAGATGCACATAGTACTCGTTTGCGCCGCTGCACTGAAGAGACTAGCCGGACTAAATGCGCTCTGTTCGTTCAAGGGGCCATTAACTGCGGCATCTTCCAAGCGGATAACCTCCGCATCAAGTTCCGCTAGTTGCGAGGAGCTCAAGCGCTCACCATTGAGCAGGCGATGGAGCGCATCATCAAGCGAACGCGCCGCTTCACTAACGCCCGGCAGCCCAAACGTTGAACCTGAACCCGCTAAATTGTGGGCCTGACGTCGCAATTGCTCCACCTCCGCCTGATGCCAAATGCCCGCCCGTAGGCGCGACCAGCGTTCGCTAATTTGTTCGATCTGCTCGTCCAGTTGGATGACATAACTCTGATGCAAGGCGGCCAAATGAGCCAACGTTTGCATTTGGCGTTCTTCTGTACTCATGGGTTGCATTCCTTAATATCGTAATCTGGCGCTACATTGCCGTCTTGCATCTCCGCTATGCGACAACCCTTTGCTATAATGAACGAAGGTTAGGGCAAACTTATGGCATGGCGGTGCAAGGTCACTACCTTGACCCAACTACATCGCTCTGCTACACTGTCCCACCATAAGCAGTAGTTTGGAAATGTATGGCGAGCGTTACTCTCAAGCCTGGGCGCGAACGGCCTCTGCAACAGTACCACCCCTGGGTCTTCTCAGGGGCAATTGGTGCTACCCGCGATCAGCCGGGTGCTGGCGCGGTGGTTGAGGTGTTGGATGCTGCGGGCGCGTGGCTGGCGCGGGGCTTCTACAGTAGCACATCACAGTTACGGGTGCGCGTCGCCACCTGGCAACACGATGAAGCGCTGGATAGCGCGTGGCTGCGTCGCCGCCTCGCCCAAGCGATCCAAGCCCGTGCGCCCTTGATTACCCATGCGACCAGCGCCTGTCGTTTAGCTTTCAGCGAATCTGACGGCTTACCTGGGCTTATTGTAGATCGTTATGGCTCGTTCTTGGTGGTACAATTATTGACCCAAGCGATGGCGGCTCGTGCCCATGAGATCATCGGAGCTTTGGTTGAACTGGAAGAGCCTGATGGGATCTATGAGCGTAGCGATGCCGAGGTGCGCGCCAAGGAGGGTCTGCCCGCCCACGAGGGTCTCCTCTGGGGCGCAACCCCGCCCGCACAGTTGCGCCTGCGCCCAATCCAATTGCCCGGTACATGCGTTGAACCGCCCCCGCTCCTCGTTGATCTCTGTGGCGGGCAGAAGACGGGCCACTACCTTGATCAGGCCGTGAATCGTGCCCGCGTGGCTGCCTATAGTCGCGGAGCGCGTGTACTCGACTGCTTTTGCTACAGTGGCGGCTTTAGCCTCTATGCTGCGCTCAACCGGGCCGCGAGCTTGACCCTGATTGATAGCGCGCCTGCGGCGTTGGCTTTGGCGCGGGCCAACCTGGCCCTGATCGCAGCCCCGCCCCTGATCGAATATGAGGTAGGCAATGTCTTTCAGGTGCTGCGGCGCTACCGGGCCGAACATCGGCGTTTCGACCTCATTATTCTTGACCCACCCAAGTTTGTGCATAACCAAACTCAGAGCGAACGGGCCGCCCGGGCCTACAAAGACATCAATCTGCTTGCGTTGCAACTGCTTGCCCCCGGTGGAAGCTTGGCTACCTTCAGTTGTTCCGGGTTGCTCTCAGCCGACTTGTTCCAGAAGATTGTCTTTGGGGCTGCGGTTGACGCCCGCCGTGAGGTGCAGATCATCGAACGGCTTGGCCATGCCCCCGATCACCCGGTTCGCCTTACGTTCCCCGAAGGTGAGTACCTCAAGGGATTTATTTGTCGCGTTGCGTAGCTCTAGGGGCTCAAGCCCCACCCCCAATCAGGGGGAGAATACCCGGCACACATTATGAGCCATACCATCTTCGATGACGGACATATCGCGAGCCCCACCGGCTACCGTGCGACAGGCATTTCGTGCGGCCTCAAAGATGGGAGCAAGGCGCGCGATGTGGCGCTCGTCTATTCACTTCATCCCGCTAATGTCGCGGCTATGTTTACCACAAGCCTCACGAAGGCTGCCCCCGTCTTTCTGAGCCAGGCCATTCTGTCGCGGAACCGCGATGCCATGCGCGCAATCTTGATCAATTCGGGCCAAGCCAATGCTGGTACCGGCCAGCCCGGCTTGACCGATGCGGTTGAGTGTGCCAAGCTGGTCACCGATGAGCTTGAGATTCCCCGCGATGGCGTACTCGTCATGTCTACGGGCTTGATCGGCGTCCCACTGCCGATGCAGAAGATGCGCGAGGGGATTAAGCGTGCCGTGAGTGAGTTGGATAGCGGCGGTGGCCGCCGCGCCGCAGTGGCGATGCTTACTACCGATAGCCGCCCCAAAGAACGGGTACTGCGCCTTCAATTGCGTGAGGGCCAACGCTGTACCCTCGCAGGCATGGCCAAAGGTACGCGCATGATCCATCCGCGCCTCGCTACCATGCTCTGCGTGATTACCACCGATGCCGCAGTTGAACAACGCCTGCTTCAGCGCGCCCTTCAGCATAGCGTGTCCTATAGCTTCAATCGGATGAATGTGGACGGCGAGGCCAGCCCCAATGATGCCGTGATTATGCTCGCCAATGGGGCCGCCGATGCCCGGCCCATCAATGATCCAACCTCGCGTGAGTTTACCGCCTTCCAGAGTGCCCTTGATGTCCTCTGTGCCGATCTCGCCCAACAGATCGTGCGTGATGCCGCTGGCAGTGGGAAGATCATCCATATCTATGTGCGCGGGGCCGCCGATGAACCCACCGCCCTCGCGATTGCCGATAAAATCGCCCAGTCCCGCTCGCTCCGCTCCGCACTGCGCCGAGGCATGCCCGAATGGGGCGCAGTTATGGCTGCAGTTGGCTCCAGTTCGGTTGAACTGCGTCCCGAATTGATCGATATTCGCCTTGGTAGCGTGCGCGTACTCCATGAAGGCGCCGGAACACCCTTCGATATGACCGGTGCCCTCCAAGCTGTATCGGGGCCGGAGATCGAGATTACTGTTGATCTAAACCTTGGCCCGGTTGAGGTGCACGTCCTTAGCTGTACTTGGTTTGAAGATTAAGGGAAGGCTTGTAGGCTAGGTTATCGTTTGCGAGGACGCGAGGATGCGAGGACGCGAAGCCCTCGCCTCTTCGCCTCTCGCATCCTCGATAGATGACAGCCACCTTTCCTAAGGACTACACACACCATTGAGGATGTTATGACCCGCCAAATCCCACTCTTTCCCTTGGGGACAATTCTGTTTCCTGGGGCGACCATCAATCTGCATATCTTTGAAGAACGCTATCGCATGATGATCGGACGCTGCCTGGAGGAGCAGATACCCTTCGGAATTGTGTTGATTCGCCAGGGTGATGAGGTGCTTGAGGGCCGTAGCGCAGCCCGCTCGGCGGAACCTTACCTGGTTGGCACCATGGCGGTAATTAATGCCCACCTGCGCCTTGATGATGGCCGCTTCCTCATTACCGCCATTGGCCAAGAACGCTTTCGCATCCAAACGCTGCTCCAAGAGAGCCCCTACCTCGTCGCTTCGGTTACCCCACTGCCCGAAGAGGACGGCAAAGATTCCAGCGCAGCCGCCAGCGAGCTACGCTCGATCTACGAACGCTACTGGCAGGCGGTCTCGGCTGCGACCGGGGCTACGCTCCAACCCGAAGATCTCCCCGATGATCCCAATCAACTCGCCTATCACCTCGCCGACCGCCTCCAAGTCACCCTCGACCGCAAGCAGCGCTGGCTCGAAGGCGACCTGCTCACGCGCATCCGCGAAATTGCCAACGATCTACGTGCCGAACTGGCCCTGATGCCTTCCAGCCAGCGCCGCCCCGACGAGGGGCTCTCTGGTATGAATAGTCTTAATTGAAGTGGAAGCTTGCTGCGTTGGTATTGGTGGCGGGAATCCACCAATACCAACGCGCCAAGCTTCTTAGAAGCTGTCTAAAAAGCTCGTGGGCACGCGTTGGAGTGCCGGCTTTAGCCGGCTGAAGCCGGCACTCCAACGCCAGTTCACAGAGAACCATCCCTATGATCATTGGTCTCTGCACCCTCCACCTCAGCATCCCTGCGGCCCATTCGCTCAAAGAGAAGCGCCAGTATGTGAAGTCTATCATTGCCCGTGTCCGCAATGAGTTCAATGTCTCGATTGCCGAAGTGGACGATCAAGACCTCTGGCAGAGCGCTGTACTCGCTATTGCCTGCGTTTCCACTGCCCAGAGCTACGCCCATGGCCAACTCGAGGCGGTCGTCCGCTTCATTGACCGCACCCGCCCCGAATGTCCCATTGGCGCCTATGAGATTGAGATGCTTTGAGAGCATAACAAGTAGTAGGTAGTAGGCAGTAGGTAGGAGGTAGTAGGCAGCCGGACATGGCCTGCCAATGAAATTTTGACGTTTCTTTTCGGCTATCGGCCTATCGGATTTTCGGCTATCGGATTTTCGGCTATCGGATTTTCGGCTATCCCATGAACGATCTCCACCAGCCCTATCCTCTGTTGGCCCTCGTGGGCCAAACTGAATTGAAGATGGCGTTGCTGTTGGGGCTGATTAATCCCAATGTCGGCGGGATGCTACTGAGTGGCCCCTATGGTGTTGGTAAGACGACCGCAGTACGGGCGTTGCTCGATCTCATGCCGGTGGTTGAGCGGACGCCTAGCGAGGAAGGCGGCCAGTCGCAGCACGAGCGCATGCGCCTCGTGGAACTGCCCCTCAATGCCCGCCTTGAAGATGTGGTGGGGGGCGTAAATGAACGGATTGCCCTAGAACAGGGGCGCATCCAACTCGAGCCGGGCGTCTTGGCGCTGGCCGATGGCAATCTGCTCTATGTTGATGAAGTCAATCTACTCGATGCAGCGGTGGTTGATGCAATTCTCGATGCTGCCGCGCAAGGGCGCACCTTTGTGCGGCGCGGCCCCATGACGCGCCTCTTTGCCAGCCGCTTCATCCTCGTTGGCTCAATGAACCCGGAAGAGGGCGAGTTGCGCCCGCAGATCATGGATCGCTTTGGGCTGCGCGTCTGGGTAGCGCCCCTCGATGATCCGCGCCAGCGCCTTGAGGTCTACCGGCGTAGCCAAGCCTTCCGTAGCGACCCGGGGGCCTTCCGCGTGGCCTATGCCAACCAGACGAGCGCCCTTGCGGAGGAGTTGGCATCGGCGCGCGCCATTCTGCCCCATGTCAGCGTGCCACCAGCAATCGAAGAGCAAGCCCTCAAGCTCGTGCAGACGCTCAACATCCCCTCGCACCGCGCCGAGATCGCACTGCTCGAAGGGGCGCGCGCCCGCGCCGCCGCCGACTTTCGTAACAGTGTCAACAGCGAAGACCTGCGCCGCGTCGCGCCCCTCGCCCTGCGCCAGCGCCACAGCCCCCACATCGCCCAACATTCCCAACGCATCGCCGCCGAACAGACCGCCATCACCACAGCCCTCGACCAGATCATCAGCCCGCCGCCCAAACCACGGCGACGACGCAACACCATCGGCCAGCTTGAGGAACTTGAGTAGTACCATTTCAGATTGCAGATTTTAGATTTCAGATTGTAGATTGCGAGGACGTGCCTCACCCATATCGTGCAAAATTGTAAAGCTACTGCAGATTGCAGATTTTAGATTTCAGATTGTAGATTGCGAGGACGTGCCTCACCTGAACATGCCGCATGATGAAGAACGCGAAAGCCCATTGGAACGCCATGTTCGGCAATCTACAATCTACAATCTACAATCTACACTCATGCCAGCCTAGCAGCGACGACAACGCCCAAAGAGCTCCAAAAGGTGGCCTTGAACCTCGAAGCCTTCGCGGGCCAAGAGTTGGGTGAGGCGTTCAATCGCGCCACAGCCTTCAAGCATGAGCGTAGTGCCACAGCGGGTACAGATGGCATGGTGGTGGTGCCCAGGCAGGGTACGGGCATAGGTGTAGTCGCCCCGATCAGTCTGGATGCGCGCCAGCCAGCGGTGTTCGCGTAGCCATTCGACCGCCCGGTAGGCCGTTGCTCGCCCAACCCCAGCCGGGTGCTTGGCCAGGGCAAGGGTGAGCGCCTCTGCGCTGAATGGACGCTCTTGGTCTGCGATCCATGCGATGATCGCTAGGCGCGGGGCGGTGATGCGCTGCCCTTCGGCACGCATGGCCGCTTGAACTTGGCTGCTCCACGTTGCGGGAAGCTGATACAAGGTTGGCATGTTGTCACCTCAACATCGTTGCTGCGGCTACCACTGCGCCAGCACGGCCCGTGCGGCCCGTGCGGCGGCGGCGCGGTGGCTGATCTGGTTCTTACGTTCGGCAGAAATTTCAGCCAGGGTGGCATGCTCATCGAGCAGGTAGAAGAGGGGATCGTAGCCAAAACCGCCACTGCCTTTGGGTTCAAACTCGATGACACCGGGTAGTGTGCCTTCGACCAATTGAGTGGCATGGCCTGGCCGGGCCAAAGCGATCACACAGACAAAACGTGCTAGCCGCGCATGCCAAGGAATCGCCTGCATCTGATCGAGGAGATATTGGAGTTGCGCCGGGCCAGTGACCCCACCATAGCGCGCTGAGTAGACCCCCGGAGCGCCGCCGAGGGCTGCGACTTCGAGGCCGCTATCGTCGGCAAGTGTGGGGAGGCCACTAAGCGCCATGTAGCCTTCGGCCTTGAGCGTGGCATTGGCCGCAAAGCTACTGCCATGCTCTTCAATGTCATCCGTAATCCCAAGATCGTCCAGCGTCCGCAGCGTCAACTCAAGCCCAGCAAAGATCGCCGCAAACTCGCGCAGCTTGCCAGGGTTGTGGGTAGCAATCAGCAGTTCGTGCATAAGGCCCTAAGAGTAAGGTTTCAGAAAGAACTATTCAGCTTCACAGTCGGCATCTAATGGCATCTTGTAGCTTGAATGGCTAGAGCCAAGACACCACACGCAGATCGATCACCGCTTGGATGCGTTGGAAGTCGCGGTCTGCCGAAACAAGGGTAGCGCCGTGACGTTTGGCGCATGCCGCGATCCAGAGATCATTGTCGGTGATGCCAATCTGGGCCAAGGTAGTATTCCGCCGCTTGGCACGTTCCTTTGGCCCAAAGCGATCAATCAGACGGGCTTTGATGGTACCGTACCAGTCGGCAGTGGCTTCGTCAATCGCAAACACTTCAATCCCAGCAAGCATCTGCTCAACATGCTGCATGTTCTCTCTCTGGCGTTCCGACTTGAATGCCATATAGAGAAGTTCACCACGCACGATAGTACAGGTTGTTACTTTCGTTGCTCCAAGTTTTTGTAAATATGCGATCACGCTCTGTTGACCGTGAATAATCAGGCTAATATGGTTGGTGTCAAGCAGATACACTAGCCCTCCAATGGTGTGCGTGTTGCGTAGACTGAGGCAAGACACTCTTCTAGGTCATCTCCAACCCAAGAGCCAGCAAAAGCTAAAAGCGACTCGGCTGTGCTTGGCGGGGGCGTTTGGCGCTTTTCTCGTGCGATATGAAGTTCTCTGATGGTTTCTTCTACTCGGAGATCGCGCAAGCGGGCTTCGCGCTCCTGTTCATGCTGCTCAAGCAGGCGTACCGCCTCGCGTATGACTTCGCTGACATTCGTGTAGCGCCCGCTGGCCACACGAGCTTCTACCCATTGTTGCAGATAGGGTGTAAGTGTAATGCTTAGGTTGCTCATAGTTTGGCTCCTTTCTGGCTTGCTGCTCCTACATTGTAGCACTCTGTCACTACACCCATGCGATGTTTGTCTCACAAAATCAAATCTAACCATATTCTAACGCATCGTTAGTGCCATGCCGATCACAACATGCTACGATTGATGGGAGCAGGCTGTGTATCTCTTGAAGAATTCTTTTGCGTTCGTGTTGGCGGCTTCGCCGCCAACACGAACGCAAAAGAGAATTTTGGGAACTTGGTTCCCTCCCATATTAAGGAGAATCATCATGTCATTCAATACAAATCGCTTAACCGAAAAATCCTACGAAGCATTGATTGCCGCCCAGGGGGCGGCAGAACGTACCGGCAATAGTGAGGTTCAGCCGGAGCATCTGCTCTTTGCACTACTTGATCAGGGTGAAGGGGTGGTGCCCCAGGTGTTGGTGAAGCTGGGGCTGGCTGTTGGTGCCCTGAAACAACAGGCCAATGCAGAGATTCAAAAATTGCCGCGCATCAGTGGCAGTAATGTTCAGCCCCAGTATAGTTCACGCATGCGCAATGTGATCACGCGTGCCTATGATGAATTGGCAAGCTTTGGTGATGAGTATGTCTCGACGGAGCATCTGCTCTTGGCGTTGCTTGACCATGCCGGGGGTGGGGCTGAACGCCTCTTGAAGCAGGCTGGACTCAATCGTGCCGCATTGCTCACTGCGCTGCGCGAAGTCCGTGGGGCCCAACGGGTCACCTCGCCCAACCCGGAAGGTACCTATGCCGCCTTGGAGCAGTATGGGCGCAATTTGACCGAGCAGGCCCAGCGTAACAAGCTCGATCCGGTGATAGGCCGTGATGAGGAGATCCGCCGCGTCATCCAAATTCTCTCGCGGCGCACCAAGAACAACCCTGTGCTGATTGGCGAGCCCGGGGTGGGCAAGACCGCCATTGTGGAGGGGTTGGCCCAACGGATTGTGCGCGGCGATGTGCCCGAGTCGCTCAAGGATCGCAAGGTGGTCGCTCTCGATATGGGCGCGCTCATTGCGGGTGCAAAGTATCGCGGTGAGTTTGAAGAGCGCCTCAAGGCGGTGCTGAAGGAGATCCAAGAGCGCGAGGATATTATCCTCTTCATGGACGAACTGCACACCATGGTTGGGGCAGGCGCGGCTGAAGGCGCAATGGACGCCGGGAATATGCTCAAGCCCATGCTCGCCCGTGGCGAACTCCACATGGTGGGCGCAACTACCCTTGATGAGTATCGCAAACATATCGAAAAGGACGCCGCCCTCGAACGGCGCTTCCAGCCCGTGCTTGTGGAACAACCCACGGTTGAGGACACCATCAGCATCCTACGCGGACTCAGAGAGCGCTACGAGACCCACCACGGCGTGCGGATTACCGATGCGGCCCTCGTGGCGGCTGCGGTTCTCTCCGACCGCTATATCTCCGACCGCTTCTTGCCCGATAAGGCGATTGACCTGATTGATGAGGCGGCAGCCCGTTTACGCATGGAGATCACCTCCGATCCGCAGGAGCTTGACGATCTCAAGCGGCGCATGATGCAGCTCGAAATTGAGCGCGAGGCGCTCAAGCGCGAGACCGACCGCTCCAGCAAGGAGCGTCTTGAGAAGTTGGAGCAGGAGTTGGCCAATTTGCGCGAACAGCGCAATGCGGTCGAGAGCCGCTTGCAGAATGAGCGTGGCCAGATCGAGGCGGTTCAAAGCATCAAGGAGCAGATTGAGCAGACCCGCGTGGCGATTGATCAGGCCCAACGCCAGTATGACTACAACAAGGCTGCTGAGTTGCAGTATGGCACCTTGGCGGGCCTTGAGCGCAAGCTGCACGAGGCCGAAGCCAAGATTGCCGAGGAGGGTTCCAGTCTCTTGCGCCAGGAGGTGCGCGAGCAGGATATTGCCGAGATGATCGCCCGTTGGACGGGGGTGCCAGTGAGCAAGTTGCTCGAAGCGGAGGTGGAGAAGCTGATCAAGATGGAGCAGCGCCTGCACCAGCGCGTGGTTGGCCAAGCTGAGGCGGTGGCTGCGGTGGCCAATGCGGTACGGCGTGCCCGTGCCGGCCTACAAGACCCCCAGCGTCCCTTGGGTTCCTTCCTCTTCCTGGGGCCCACGGGCGTCGGCAAGACCGAACTGGCCCGTGCGCTGGCCGAGTTCCTTTTCGACGACGAGCAGGCCATGATCCGCCTCGACATGTCCGAATACATGGAGAAGCACACCGTCGCCCGGCTGATTGGTGCCCCCCCCGGCTATGTCGGATACGACGAGGGCGGCCAACTCACCGAAGCGGTGCGGCGGCGGCCCTATGCCGTGCTGCTCTTCGACGAGATCGAAAAGGCCCACAGCGATGTCTTCAACGTCCTGCTGCAAGTCCTCGACGACGGACGTTTGACCGACGGCCATGGGCGGGTAGTCAACTTCAAAAATACCGTCGTCATCATGACCAGCAACATCGGCTCGGCCATGATCCAAGAGATGACGCAGGATGGCGTGCAGGAAGAGGAAGTTCGCGGAGCGGTGCTAGACGAACTGCGTAGCGAACTGCGCCCAGAGTTTCTCAACCGCATTGACGAAGTGATCGTCTTCGGCCCCCTCAGCCGCTCGCAGATTGGCCAGATTGTGGAGATTCAGCTTGGGCGCTTACGCCACCTCCTAGCCGAACGCAAACTGAACCTCGAATTGAGCGACGCTGCGCGGGCACGTCTCGCCGAAGAGGGCTACGACCCAGTCTACGGAGCGCGGCCCCTCAAGCGTGCGATCCAGCAACGCCTCCAGAACCCCTTAGCACTCGAGTTACTCCAGGGCATCTTTGGCGAGGGCGACACCATCATGGTAGACGTAGGGCCAAAGGGTTTCAGCTTTGAGAAAGCCTAATACCATGTACGATTGTAGATTGCCGATTGCCGATTGCCGAACATGGCGTCCCAATGGGCTTTCGCGTTCTTGATCATGCGGCATGTTCAAGGGTCATTGGTTTCAGACCTGCCAGGTCTGCGCCGTTGGGTCTCTGGGTCTACACATGGCGGCTGCACGGCGCCCACCTCGCAGGTCGTTTGTCCGCGTTCCATGAGTACATCCTTGACACCGCATCCAACACTTCCAAAAAACTGTATACCTGAAACCCACAAGTGTTTAAGGGCGGAAAGAATTTTTGTGCGGGTACCTGCGGCTTCCTGATGGGGATGCGCCGGTTGGCCCTCACCCCCCTACCCCCTTCGGCAAGCGGCCCCTGAGCTTGTCGAAGGGGGTAGGGTGTGAGGGCCATCCCGCGCACCCCAAGAATCCTGTAGGGGCGTAGCAGCGGCCCCCTTGGGAACCATGCCCACACCGAGAATGTAAGGCCGCTGCTACGCCCTCCCATCGGCATCGCGCCCTCCCGTGGCAATGGGACGGAGCCATTGGGAGCCCATGCATGTTGTAGCAACAACCCACCCCATTGCCCCCACCACGCATGCGATGGGTTGACGATCTTCCCCGGAAAGGGCGTAGCAGCGGCCCGTACACTCCCTCCTGCGCGGTGTTCCCTGGGGAGGGCCGCTGCTACGCCCCTACATTGCCTTACGACGTGATGCCATGCGTTCTCCATGAATGTGTGGCAAACACATCGCCCATCGCAACGCGATACGACGGGATTTTGTGGCGAACACATCGCCCATCGCAATACAACGTAGGGGCGTAGCAGCGGCCCCCCAAAGGAACCATACCTCCACATCAAGATGCTCAAGGGCGGACAGAACCTGGGCTTCCGCAGCCTCCGATATGGCATTGGGATGCGATGGATGGCCCTCACCCCCTACCCCCTTCGGCAAGCGGCCCCTGAGCTTGTCGAAGGGCAGGGCACCGCCGCTCCCACGT
>NZ_NQWI01000070.1 GCF_002532535.1 Candidatus Viridilinea mediisalina | reverse complement strand
TTTGCGCCGTAGGTAGTGCCGACGTTAGTCGGCTTCCCATCGCTGCCAAAGACCTCAGCCGACTAACGTCGGCACTACGATGCCCGCCCATGTACTGTTCAGCATGACAGGCTGCTGGGATACGTAACAACATCTGCTTCCCTAACACCAATTGCCGTTGAATATACCGCATAGCAGATTACGTCAGACCGCATTGCAATGAGGTATACCCTGCTTGTCACTCGCCACTCATCACTCGTAACTGGTACAACGTGGCCACGAACCACACCCACCATTATAGATCATGTCCTCCCTACGGTTCGCTTGGTGCGGTAGAATAGCTATGATAGGTAGTAATACCAATTGCCCTTGAACATGCCGCATGATCAAGAACGCGAAAGCCCATTGGAACGCCATGTTCGGCAATCGGCAATCTACAATCGTAAATGGTATAATACGACAAGGCATAGAGCTATGCAGCAGGATCAGGCTCGTCAGTTGCTTGCGCCCTACCTGCCCATCTGGTTGCGCGAGCGGATTGGCACTCCAGAGTTGCAGCCGGGCTTAGTCTGTTCATGTTCGGCAACTATCTTGCACGCCGATCTGAGTGGCTTTAGCCAGCTTACTGCGGCTTTTGCGCTGATGCCGGATGGGGCTGAACGGTTGCATGAATTGCTGAACCGTTGCTATTCTGCGCTCGTAGAGACTATTCGGGCCTATGATGGTGATGTTGCTTCCATTGCTGGTGATGCGCTCACCGCCTGGTGGCCCCAGCAGGTTGATCTGGAGTGCGCCCAGCGTTGTGCAGCCGCAATGCTCGCAGCGATGGCCGCACTGCCAGTGGCACAAACACCGACTGGTGATGTGCAGTTGCGCTTGCGTATCGGCGTAAGTACAGGTTTAGTTGATGCAATTCTGGCTGGTCTACCACACCACGGTCTCTACTTTGTGCTGACGGGGCCAGCCGTTTTGGCGGCCACCAATGCACAACAGTTGAGAGAGCAAGATGCAGTGCGGGTAGCCCCTGCGTCCAATGAGGCCCATCCGGTGCAGCATTGCTATCCGCTACCAGGGCAACCCTTACAGTGGGAGCATTTTCTCTCGCCAAGTTTTGTGGAACGCTTGCGCTTGGGAGCCTTGATTGCGGAATACCGCTGGACGACGCCAGTCTTTGCGCGCTTTGCGTTGCCGAGCAACCCGGAAGCATTCCACAATCTTGTGGCCCAGGTGCAGGTGGTGGTGCTGCGTTGGGGCGGTTGGTTGAATGAGATCGAGATCGGTGACAAAGGTTCGATCTTTGTGCTACTCTTTGGGGCGCCCATCGCACGCGGCGATGAACCAAGCCGTGCCGTGGGCTGTTGCCTCGAACTCCTTGATCTCGGCTTGATCCTCAAGGCAGGCATTACCCTGGGCTGGCTCTTTGTTGGCGCAGTGGGCTGTGAACAACGGCGGGTCTATACGGCCCAAGGCGACGATATGAATCTGGCGGCGCACCTGATGAGCCTCGCGCCAGTGGGCGAGATCATGGTTTCGGGGCGCATCCGCAGTTTGGTGCAGGATCGCTTTGCCTTCAGCGAACCAACCCACATCGCAGTCAAGGGCCATAGTGAAGGTGTGCCGGTGGCGCGGGTGCTTATGCCGGCCATGCGCTTTGGTGGTATGCAGGATGATTTGCGCTGGGGTAATCGTAACATTGCGCTGGCAAGTACCAAACATGTGGTGGGCCGTGAGGCGCTCCGTGCAGGCATGGCCGCTGCTGCGGCCAGTGCAGCGGCGGGGCGGCGCTCACTGATTCTGCTGGAGGGTGAATCGGGTATTGGCAAGAGTAGTCTCTTGAGTGAACTGCTGGTACATTGGATGCAGAGTGGCCGCCGTGGCTTTAGTGCCGAATGTAATAGTGGTAGTGTCTCAAGTCCACTGGCGGTCTGGCGTTCGATCCTGCTGGCGTTGTGTGGCATTGAAGAACGTATGGCACCACACCTTCAACACCATCGCTTCAACGCTATCCTAGAGCAATTGCCAAAAGAGTTGCAGAACGGGGCCGCCCTGCTGAAGAGCCTCATGGGCTTTGATGAGCAGCGTCATCCGCTTGAAGCTCCACAGCAGTGGCGTACCAAAGATCGGCTCGCCCTTATCCGCCTCACGGCCCAATTGATCAATCAATGCGTAGGGAAAGAACCTCTGTTGATCGTGATTGATGATGTCCACTGGGCCCACGAACTCTCGCTCGAATTGGCCAATGAGTTGATGCGCAGCGGCCCAAGCTACCTCTGTCTTGCGCTCTCGCACCGGCCCCTCGATAGCCGCCTCCCACAAGTCCTCGCTAACCTACGGGCCCAACGCGGCTGCATGTGGGTGACGCTGGGCCGCCTGAGTAGCGACGAGAGCCAGGCGCTGATGTGTGAGCAACTGGGGGCACGCCTGATCAATGCGGAATTGGCCCGCCAAGTGGAACGCCATACCGAGGGGCAACCACTCTTTATCAAGGAGTATTTGCATGAACTATGTCGGCGTAAATTGATCACTATTGAAGATGGTGAGGCGCGTCTACGTGGGCCCGTAGCTGGCATCCAGGTCTCAAGTATGGCCCAGGGGGTTATTCAGGCCCGCGTGGATCGCCTCGATGCGGCTACACGGCTAACGCTCAAAGTGGCAGCGGTCTTGGGCAAGAGCTTTCAGTTGCGCCTGTTGAAGGCAGTGCATCCAGCGCGGCCCACGATGAACACGCTGTTGCAGCAGCTACAGCAATTGGCCGAGTTGCAGATCATTGAACTGGAACTAGATGGCCCCGAGCAGGTCTATCGCTTTAAGCATGGCATTACCCACGAAGTCGCCTACGCGAGCCTCCTCTTTGGACAACGGCGCATGCTCCATGCTGCGGTGGTGCAGCACTACGAGACCTTTCATGCCACAGAGATTGCAACCGGCGCCGCCCCCTTGGCGGTCTACGATGTCCTGATTGCCCATCTTGGACCAGCGGAAGATTGGTCGGCCCAGGCGCACTACTGCCACATTGCGGCCCGCCTTGCGGCCCGTCAGTTTGCTACAGCTTTGGCCCTCCACTACATTGATCAGGCGCTGGCTATTATTCCTGCACCAACAACCCGCGTGAAGTTGCTGCTCTTACGCATCGCGGTGAATGAACGGGCCGGTAGCTATGCCAATTTAGCCGAAGACCTCAATCAACTTAACGCACTATCAGCAGTTGATGATCACCAACTCTATACGAGCTACCGTGCCTATTTTCGCTTGCGCCTACTACTCGCCAGCGGTCATGAGCTGCGGGTCGCCCATATTGCTCCCGCGTTGCGCCAGCAACTGCAACGACGGATGCGCCATTGCACTACGGCTGAACAAGCCCAACTAGCGCTCTTACGGCTCGCCTGTAATGCAACCTATGCCGCCGCCCTTGTGGTGATTGGTGTCCACAAGCGGGCGCAACGGCTGCTGATGCATACCCTTGAGCAGTGCCATATGGCCCACGGTGAAGCCCTACTGCTTACGCCAATTGCAATTGCGGCATACTGTTATGATCAGTTGGGCAGCATAGAACTTGCGGCCAACTGCCCCGACCAAGCGCTCAACTATCATAGTGAATCGTTGGCCCTTGGACGGCAGAGCGACGATTGGAGCGCAGAAGCGCGGGCGCGGGTGGGGCGCGGGTGGGCCTTTTTAGCCCACAATAATCTCGCCGATGCCGAGTTGGAAGCACGGGCTAGCCTAGCAACCAGTAGCGCAATCCATGATCGGAGTGGGCAGGCTGCAGCCTTGCGCCTCTTAGCCGCCATGAGTGCCGCCGCTGGCGACCTGCTCACAGCAGAGCGCGATGCGCACTACGCCGTCACGATTAGCGCCCGCGCAGGTGCCCGTCTGCTCGAAGCCCAAATCTGGGCCGACATCGCCGACTATTTTGCCGCTCAAGGGCAAAACGAAGCCGCCGTCGGTGCCCGTGAAGAGGCCGCACGGGTGCGGCGCGGGTAGGGGAAAAGAAGAACATTAGCCGATCAACAAAGCCGCCGCTGCTGCATCAAGCATCCAGGTGACCTGGCCAGCGCGTGGGGCCACAAGTTGGGCCGGGGTGTTGTGGGGATCGTGCGGGCCGTGTAGAGCAGCGTAGACTTTAGGAGCTTTATCGCTACCCGCAACAAGCCAGAGGACTTCACGGGCCAGATTGAGCGCATGGGCCGTAAGGGTAACCCGCTCAGGCGGTGGTTTCGGCGCATGTTCCACGGCGGCTACTAGTTGAGTTGGGGGCGCATCCAATTGGGCAAAGCCGGGGAAGAGCGAAGCGGTATGCCCATCAGGGCCCATGCCGAGCAGCACAAGATCAAGTTGCCCCCCGTGGATACTCAACAGCGCCTCCAACTGGCGTTGGTAGAGCATCGCCGCCTGGGGGCCGGGGTAGTAGGTAGCCACCGGAAAAACCTGATCCGCAGGAATCGGCACATGATCCAGCAACGTCTGCCGGGTCAGGTAGTAGTTACTCTCAGGCGCATCAAAAGGCACAAGGCGCTCATCGGCCCAGACAATGCTCAGGCCATGCCATGGCACTTGGCTTCGCAGCGGCTCACTGCAGAGCCAACGGAAGACTCCGGGCGGCAACGAACCACCAGAGAGCGCAACCAAGGCGCGGCCACGCAGCGCGACCGCATCGGCCAAACTACGCGCCACATGTTCTGCCGCCAGCGTCTGGAGCGTTGCACTATCAGGGGTGATGAGCAAGACTACCCAACCTCACGGTAGCGCACGATTTGATCGTGACGTACCACATCAGCCAGATAGAGCCCCCGCTGATCAAAAACCCGCCCCGTGAGCGTAATCTTGCCTACCAGCCGCTGACGGATATCTACAATCGTCTCGCCATCATCACTAACCCACCAGCCAGTTGCTTGGCCGTGGCGATTGAGGATGCAACCAGTCTCTTCGACTATCGCACCATGCAGATCGGGTTTGTTCATGTGCATCATGTTAGCCCTCCCAAAGTATACTGTATGGTAGGGGCCTTCGTCGTTGTGATGTGCTGGCAGCATAGGGCCCACATGGGTCTCAAAAGGGAGGTATGCAAGCGTTTGCAGCCTGTACACCCCCCAAATGGTATCTCCCATTATACACCCATTTCACAAGAAATGTATTGGTAAATGGTAAATAACTGGGGCTACCCTCAGCCGCGCTCAAAAAACTCGTTAGCGCGAAAAAGTCCTGGGCCGCGCCGCTTGGCTTCGACAGGCTCAGCCAGCGGCGCGTTGGATACCAACCCAAGGCTTCTTCGCGCTAACAAAAACTCTCCATTGTTCGGTGTTGGCGGCGAAGCCGCCAACACCGAACAAAAAAACAGGATATGGATATCGATACCCAAAATCTTATTGCCATGTTTGGCATCATTGGCCTCGTGATCATTGGTGGGGCGCTGCTGGCTGGGCCGACGGAGCGGACGGGTTTGCCCGCCTTGGCTATCTTTCTGCTGCTGGGCTTGCTGCTGGGCCCCTATGGCTTGGGGGTGCTTGATATTGCCTTGGATGATCCCTTGCTGCGGGTGGTGGCGACACTCAGTTTGACCCTGGTACTCTTTACCGATGCAATGACGCTCGATCTGGCCGAGATGCGCCAGAATAAGGCGTTAGCCATGCTGCTGCTTGGGCCAGGGACGCTCTTGGCAGCGTTGGGGTTGGGGGCTTTCGCTTGGGGTCTGCTCGGCTTGCCCTTGATCGCGGCGTTGATTCTAGGCGCGGCGGTAGCCTCAACCGATCCCGTCGTGCTGCGCGGCATGCTTCAGGGCAGCGGCATGCCCGAACGCTCCCACCTTGCGCTTCGCCTCGAAAGCGGCATGAACGATGTGTTGCTCTTGCCAATTGTGGTGATCGCGCTCACCTTTGGTGCGGCTGGCGGTAACCCTGGGGCGCTGACGATCATCCAGTTGCTGGTGAGCCTCTTTCTCCTCGGCCCCATCGCAGGGATGCTGGTAGGCTTGAGTGCCGTGCGCCTGCTTATCTGGGTGCGTGACCGCTTCACGGTGCGGCGCGAATATGAGTCGCTCTACGTGATCGGCGTGGCGCTTGCGGCCTTTGCGGCAGCAGAAGCGGTGGGCGGCAGTGGTTTTCTCGCCGCCTTCGCCGCTGGCCTCGTGGTTACGTCGCTTGATGTGGAACTCTGCGACTGCTTTCTGGAATATGGGCGCATTACCGCCGAGATGGCCCTGCTCTTTACCTATGTACTCTTGGGCGTTGCGCCGATTTGGAGTGGCCTGAGTGCCATTACGCCAGCGGTGCTGCTCTTTACCCTGGTGGTACTCTTTGTGCGCCTGCCCATCTTTGCCCTTGCACTAAAGCCGCTCGGCATCCCCATGAGCGAACGCATCGCCTTGGGTTGGTACGGACCGCGTGGTCTCGGCTCGCTGCTGCTCGCCCTACTCGCCATCTTTGCTGATCTGCCCAACGCCGAGCTCGTGGTCGCCCTCGCCAGCCTCAGCGTGCTCGCCTCAGTTGCAACCCAAGGCGGCTGGCCGCTCTGGCGCCGTGCTTGGCGGCGCGGCAGCAAAGCAGCCGCCAGCCCGCCACCCAAACCCGCCCTGCCTGATCGCATCAACATCGAGCAGTTGCGCTTCCATATGCAGCGTGGTGACCCACTCGTGCTGCTTGATGTACGCTCGGCCCAAAGCTACGCCAATAGCCCCACCATGGCCGCAGGAGCATTGCGCCTCACCAATGCCGAACGGGCCATTGCCGACCTACGCGCCCACGGCGTACCCACCAATGCCTGGGTAGTCGCCTACTGCACCTGAACGAACGACGCCAGTAGCGTCCGTGTGACGCTCGCATTACAACAAGCGGGCTGGTTCAATGCTCGCGCCCTCAGCGGCGGCTGGCAAGCCTGGCTCGACGCGGGCCTGCCAACCGTGCCTTCGCAATGATAGTGTATCGCAATTATTGACAGAGTAGTGCATGAGTGATAGTCTATAGCATCTAGGAATGACCTCGCTTGGCGTTCCCCTACCTCCTACCTCCTATCTCCTACCTCCTATCTCCTACCTCCTATCTCCTACCTCCTATCTCCTACCTCCTACCTCCTACCTCCTACCTCCTACCTCCTACCCTCCTACCTCCTAACCCATGTTCCACATTCCCTACAGCGGTCGGCATCATGTCGAACGGCTTCCCGGCGCACCAGCGCTCCAGTTGGAAGGCTTGGTAGCGCGCTATCCTGGCTCCGAGGTGGTGGCACTCCAAGGGGTGCAACTCATACTCCCTGCGGGGGTGCGGGCCGCCCTGGTTGGGCCGAATGGCTCAGGCAAGTCTACGCTCCTCAAGGTTGTCGCCGGACTCCTCCGGCCCCAGGCGGGCAGCATACGCATCTACGGGCAACCAGTGGGCGCGTGTCACCACCGGGTCGCCTACCTGCCCCAGCGCGGCGAGGTGGATTGGCGCTTTCCCGTCACAGTGGAGCGCATGGTGCTGGCGGGGCGTTATGTTCATTTGGGCTGGCTGCGTCAACCGAAGCGGGCCGACCGCGAACAGGTACACATGGTGCTCGAACAGCTCGGCCTCGCCGCCTTGGCCCAGCGCCAGATCAGTCAACTCTCCGGGGGGCAGCAGCAGCGCGCCCTGCTCGCCCGCGCCCTAGTACAAGAGGCCGAACTCCTCCTGCTCGATGAACCACTCAGTGCCGTAGATGCTGCTAGTCGCGCAATCATCGCTGGGGTACTTGATCAGTTGAGTTCCCAAGGCAAAACCGCCCTCGTGGCCACACACCACCTTGATCGGCTTGCTGAAGAGTATGACCATGTATTCGCTTTGGAAGATGGGCTGTTGCGTGATCTGCCCGCCGCGCAGATGAGCTTGGAGTTGGTCTAATATCTATGGTAGATTGGCTCATTGAACCATTTAGCTTCGGGTTTATGCGTACCGGCATGGCTGCTGCGGCGCTAGTCGGGGTGACCTGTGCGGTCATTGGTACCTATGTGGTATTGCGGCGCATGGCCTTCATTGGCGATGCCTTGGCCCATACGGTGCTTCCAGGCTTAGTTGTGGCCTATATGGGTGGCTGGAGCCTCTTTGGGGGCGCGTTGGCCTCTGGCTTACTCACGGCCATCGGCATCGGCTGGGTTTCGCGCCGGGGCGCCGTGCGCGAGGATACAGCAATTGGCGTCATCTTTACCGCCATGTTTGCACTCGGCATCCTGCTCATGAGCCGCCTGCGCTCATTCCGCGACCTGAGCCATGTTCTTTTTGGCAATGTGCTAGGCGTGCGCCCCACCGATCTCATCCAGATTGGCATCATTGCTGCGGGCGTGCTGCTAGTACTCTGGTTGTTGCACAAAGAGCTTGAGCTTACCAGCTATGATCCCAACTACGCCCAGGTGATCGGGCTCAAGGCCGACCGTCTGCGCTTCCTGCTGCTGATTCTCTTGGCCTTCACCGTAGTAACCTGCATCCAGATTGTGGGCGTCATTCTCACCTCAGCCCTCTTGGTCACCCCAGCAGCAGCGGCGGGCCTATTAACCAACCGCCTGCCACGCATGATGCTGCTCGCCTCAATCTTCTCGGTCTGTTCAGCCGCCGTGGGGCTCTACGCATCCTACTATGCGAATGTCGCCTCAGGTGCCGCCATCGTCCTCGCCTGCACCGCATGCTTCGGCGTCGCGTGGTGCATCCACGCCCTGCGCACCCGCTGGGTGACGATGAGCAGCTAAATATAGCCGAAAGACCGAAAATCCGAAAAAGTGCGCTACTAGGTAGATTGTGCGGGCGGCTTTGCCGCCCGCACAATCTACTAGAATATCACAACAGCGCCACATTCCGCTGCTGCATACGCTCGTTCATCCGCCGGTAGAAGATGGTCACAAAGGACGAGATGATCACAATGAAGAGCGAGTAGAGCACCGGGATCAGCGCTAGTTCGTTGGCTATCACGCCGGTGAAACTCAAGAGTACCACCGAGAGCGCCAAAGGGCCATTCTGGATGCCGGTTTCGAGCGAGACGGTGGCGGCGCGGCGGAAGCCAAGCCCAGAGAAGATACTGGTGACAAAGCCAAAGAGGAAGCCCAAGGCCCCAATCCCAATTGCGGCAACGTAGACCTGCCATGGCGTGGTGGCCAAGAGTCCTGCGTTGCGTGGCACCCAGAGCGCAATCAGCGCCAAGATGATCACAACGCCCATGACACCGCCAATCAACTCAAGGACAGCCCCAACATTGGCATTACGTTTACGGATGCTCATGCCAATTAACACCGGGATAAGCATGACCACAAGGCCAGCAATCACACTCCCAATGCCCATGCTGATCTCGCTAGTCATGAAGCGCGAAGCATAGATAAAGAGCGCCAAAGGCGTCATCACAAAGGCGGCCAGCGTAGAGAAGGTGGTCATCGTGACACTCAGCGCCAAATCGCCTTTGGAGAAATAGGCAAAGATGTTGGAGGTGGAGCCGCCGGGCATACTGGCAATCAGGATGAGGCCGACCGCCAAGGGAGGGGGCAGTTGCAGCGTAATTGCCAGGATGAAGCCAATCAGCGGCATGAGCAGATACTGCGAGGCAAAGCCGATCAGAATGGCCTGCGGACGCTTAAAGGCGCGCCGGAAGTCGCGCCAGGTGAGCGAGGAGCCCATGCCGAGCATGATCACGCCGATCATGAGCGCCAAGAGGAGTTGTTCGGTTTCACTGACCATAGGTTATACCAATTCTTGTTGAGTATGCCGCATCATCAATAACGCTAAAGCTGATTGGAACGCCATGTTCGGCAATCTGCAATCTGCGATCAACAATCTGAAATGGCATTACGCTCCTACGCTGCGCGTGGCGAGTTGCTGCTCTTCGTCGCGCAGGGCGCGGCGCAGCACCTTACCCACATTGCTCTTGGGTAGTTCCGTGCGTAGCTCGACCAGTTTAGGCACTTTGTAGGCGGTCAAGTGTTGGCGGCAGTGTGCGCGTACCTGATCAATGGTAATGTTGGTGTTGGGTTTAGGCACAATATAGGCTTTGACCACTTCACCACCATGGATATCGGGCAGGCCGATGACGGCGACCTCATTGACCCCCTCGAGTTTAGCGATGCAGTCTTCCACTTCATTGGGATAGACATTGAAACCACTGACGATAATGAGGTCTTTCTTACGGTCTACGATACGCAAGAAGCCATCATCTTCCCAGACGGCCACATCACCAGTGAGTAGCCAGCCATCGGGCAGCGCTTTGGTCGTCTCATCAGGGCGCTGCCAGTAGCCCAGCATCACCTGGGGGCCACGCACGGCCAATTCGCCCGCTTCAGCACCAATGGCAAGGCCACCATCAGGGTTGACTAGGCGCACCTCGGTGCCAACGACGGGTTGCCCAATGCTACCAGGGCGACTGCCCACAAAGGGATTGAGCGTCACCACAGGCGAACTCTCGGTCAGACCGTAGCCCTCAATCACGGGTGTGCGCGTCACCTGCTGCCAGCGTTCGGCTACCGAAGCGTGGAGGGCGGTGCCACCGGCAATACTGCCCTTGAGGTGGGTAGGCGGATAGTCGCTGAACCACTCCTCGTTGAGCAGCCCATTAAAGAGCGTATTGACACCGGGCACCCAAGAGATCGGATAGTTCTCGAAGGCGCGTTGCAGATTGGAGAGCGGGCGCGGGCTGGCAACAAGGATGTTGCGCGCACCAGTATGGAAAAAGTAGAGCAGGTTGGCCGTAAAGGCGAAGATATGGTAGAGCGGCAGCACCGCGAGGGCGGTCTCTTTACCATGCTCAACATGGCCAGCCACACGATCCTCCACCTGAACCACATTGGCCAACAGATTGCCGTGGGTCAGCATCGCCCCTTTGCTCACCCCGGTAGTACCGCCGGTATACTGAAGGGCAGCGAGGCTCGTGGGGCCAAGCTCAGCCGTATAGCTTGCGAGATCGGCCTTGCCCTCACGCAGCAGCGTAGCCCCTTGCTGCAACGCGGCCAAGCCGGTCGTAACGGGAACAGTGCATGGGGGAATGATCCGATTCCAGTACTGCATAATCTTATGGGCAATAAAGCCCACCAATGCAGGAAAGAGATCAATCACGCGCACCAGCACCACATGCTCAACCTTGGTCTGGGCCAGCACCTCGGGCAACTTATCGGCAAAGAGGTCTACCAACACCAACACGCGTGCGCCGCTATCATTGAGTTGGTGTACCATCTCAGGGACGGTATAGAGCGGGTTGGTATTCACCAGAACACAACCAGCCTTGAGCGTTCCAAAGGCCCACAAGGGATACGAGAGGCTATTGGGCAACTGCACAGCCACACGGTCGCCCGCCTGGAGGCCCAACCCCGCCCGCAGATAGGCGGCAATGTGGTTGCTCAATTCCTCCACTTGGCTAAAACGGAGATTACCAAACATGCCATTGGGGAGCACAGCGGTAAAAGCGTACTGTTGGGTATAGCGGGCACACGTCTGGGTCACCAACTCAGCCACATGGCGAGCTGGGAGCGTCAATGGCGCAGGTGCCTGCGTGGGCGCGACAGTGGCGTAAGTGGTCATTAGTCCTCCAACTCGCTTCCTTGAGAGCGGTGAAACCAACAAGCGCCGCCGGGGGGGTGGGGCGACGTTCGGCACCAAGTTCAGTTTTTCGGTCAGGAAAATGGAGTTTTTCTAGTATAACATAGGTTAAGGTCTAGGTTCAATGGGGGATGTTGGGTAAGTTGAGGGGGGAATTTTTCCTATGGGAAGGCTGTGTTTGGTGTGGCACCGTATGGGATGCCATGCTAAGAAGCTGTCTGAAAAGCCGGGGGGCACACGCTGGAGTGCCGGCTTTAGCCGACTGAAGCCGGTACTCCAACGCCAAACCAACGTCGCTCTTGACGTGGTATAGTGGCTCGTCTACAATCGAAATGTAGGACGCATGCGACGAATGAAGGAGAACCCTTGCCATGCCCACTCCGCCAGAGACGATCTACGGAAGCGCGTACATGCCCACAGACGTGCCGGGGCCGCAGGCGCGGGCCTTGGTTGAGCGCGATGCACAGGTGTTGGCACCCGTGGGGCGCGTCTATCCGCTTGTGGTGGAACGGGCCTTGGGTTGTGAGGTGTGGGATGTGGATGGGCAGCGCTACTTGGATATGAATGCGGGCATTGCGGTCTTGGCCGCAGGCCACTGCCATCCCCGTCTGGTTGAGGTGGCAACGGCCCAATTGAATCGCTTTACCCATATGGCGGGTACCGATTTCTATAATGAGCCGATGGTTCGCGCCGCCGAGAAGTTGGTAAGCCTGATGCCTGGCGGGCAGGATTGGCAGGTCTTCTTTACCAATAGCGGCACCGAAGCGGTTGAGGCGTGTGTCAAGTTGGCCCGTTATGTCACCGGGCGTCAAAATATTATTGGCTTTTACCGTGCCTTCCACGGGCGCTCATATGGCAGCCTGGCCCTAACGGCTTCCAAACCGCGCCAACGGGAGGGCTTCTTCCCGATGCTGCCGGGCAGCTTTCATGCCTTGTACCCCAACTGCGGGCACTGCCCGATCAATCTGCACCACCCTGAATGTGGCTTGGCTTGCCTTGATTTTATTGAACAGACCCTTTTTACCTGTACGACCCCGCCGTCGGAGGTGGCAGCGATTATCATCGAGCCAATCCAGGGTGAAGGGGGCTATGTGGTGCCGCCACTTGGAACCTTGGCCAAGCTGCGTGAACTCTGTGATCGCCACGGGATTCTGCTGATCTGCGATGAGGTGCAGAGTGGCGTTGGGCGTACCGGCAAGCTGTGGGCCTTTGAGCATGAAGGGATTGTGCCCGATATTGTGGCCTCGGCGAAAGGCTTGGGTGGTGGGCTCCCACTTGGAGCCATGCTTGCCCGCCGTGCATTGGCCAGCCAGTGGAAACCGGGGGCCCACGGCAATACCTATGGTGGCAATGGGCTTACCTGCGCCGTAACCTACGAGTTGCTCTGTATGGTTGAAGAGGAGTTGATGGCCAATGCGGCTCGTGTAGGTGCCCATCTGCTCGCCCAACTCAGCGCGTTGCAGCAGCGCTTCCCCGTGATTGGCGCGGTACGCGGGCGCGGCTTGATGCTTGGGGTCGAGTTGATTGACCCCGCCAGCGGCGCTCCTGCAAGTGAATTGGCCAATAGGCTTATGGTTGAAGCCTTCCGCAAAGGGCTACTGATCTTAACCTGTGGCACCTCGACCATCCGCTTCTGCCCGCCCCTGATCTTAACCCAAGCCCAAGCCGATGAGGCGGTTGAACGCTTTGCGCTCGCGCTTGAGGCTCTATGTTAGCTTTGGGAAGGTTTCAGAAAGCGGAAGACTGCTTTACAATGTTGCGAGGATGCGTGAGGCGAAGAGGCGAGGACTTCGCGTCCTCGCGTCCTCGCAAACTACTGTAAAGTCGCCACGAACCATCCCTTTGGTATAAAAACCCGCTTTGGGGCTACGCCCCAAATCCCGTTTTTTGTTCCGTGTTGGCGGCGAAGCCGCCAACACGGAACAAAAAGAGCTTTTTTGATGGAAATGAAAGGATCGTCTTTGTGAATGGCAAGGTTTGTCTGGTAACTGGCGCAAGTTCGGGGATTGGTCAAGTAGCAGCCCTTGAATTGGCGCGTATGGGGGCAACGGTGGTGCTGCTCGTCCGCAATCGTCAGCGTGGTGAAGCGGCACGGCAGGCAATGATTGGCCAAACGGGCAATCCGAATGTTGATCTGCTGGTTGCCGATTTTGCAGCGCTCGACACCGTGCGCCAAGCCGCAACCGAGTTCCTCGGTCGCTACCAACGGCTTGATGTCCTCCTCAATAATGCGGGCGTCTATGTGAGCGAGCGGCGCCTCAGTGCTGATGGCTTTGAGTTGACCTTTGCGGTCAACCACCTAGCACCCTTTCTGCTGACAAACCTGCTGTTGGATTGTATGCAAGCAACTGGGGCTGCGCGGGTTGTGACCGTTTCGTCGGGAGCGCATATGGCCGGTAGTGCCAAGTTTAACGATGTGCGTGCCGAGCGCGGTTACAATGGCTTTCGCGCCTATGCCGATTCCAAACTGGCAAATGTCCTCTTTACCTACGAATTGGCCCGCCGCCTTGAGCATACCAACGTCACCGCCAATTGTCTGCATCCTGGCGGCGTGCGTACCAATTTTGCGGCTGATGCCACCGGACTCTTCCGCGTCTTGTTCAACCTCGCTCGCCCATTGATGCTGAGCCCAGAACAGGGGGCGCAAACCTCAATCTACCTCGCAAGCTCGCCCGAAGTAGCCGGGGTGAATGGCAAATACTTTGCTAATTGCCGGGCGCAGACCAGTTCACCTAGCTCTTATGATCATACCGTCCAAGGGCAACTCTGGGAGCTTAGTGAGCAGCTCTGTAGTGGTAAAGCGGTAAAGCGGTAGCGAGAGTCCTATCCCTGTGAACAAGCAGAGGTACAGAGTATTTCACCACAGAGGCACCGAGAACACAGAGTTTTTGATGGAGAATGGCAATCACAGTGCTGGTTGTGCAATCCACCGCTCTGTGTCCTCGGTGTCTCTGTGGTGCAAATCTCTGTATCTCTTCACAACCTCTCCCCTATGATCACTTCGTCCCATCCTCAGGGCGCACGTTGATCACCCTGATCTGCGTATCACCTGCCAGCAGACTGAGGGTGGTAGTGACTAACGAGATCACGAGGCCGCCCCAAAAGGCGGGCCAGAAGCCGGTAATATGGAAACTGATGCCCAATTGGTCGGCAAGTGCTGAGGTGAGACCCAACAGCAATGCGTTGATCACCAACCCAAAGAGCCCCAAGGTCAAGATCACAAGCGGACAGGTTAGCAGCAGAATGAGTGGGCGCAGTAATGCATTGAGCAGTCCAAAGACAAGCGCAACAATGCCGATGTGCCAGCCAGGGCCGCTAAACTGAATCCCCGGTACTAACCAGACCGCCGCGAAGATGCCGAGCGAACTGATCAGCCAACGCAGCAAGAGCCGTTGCCAATCAGGGCGGGGCGGGGACGGCGGCGGGTATGGTGTCTGCGATGGGTCTTGCATAGCTTCTCCTTTTGCGCCATGGCGCACCGACTGCTACCTGTATGATACTATAATGTTGGCTTGGGTGAACCATGTTCACCCAAGCCAACATACGCTGTTCTCCTGTTCTCTGTTCTCCTGTTCTCCCGTTCTCCCGTTCTCCTGTTCTCCGTTCTCCTGTTCTCCTGTTCTCTGTTCTCCTGTTCTCCTGTTCTCCTGTTCTCCCGTTCTCTGTTCTCCCGTTCTCTGTTCTCCTGTTCTCTGTTCTCCTGTTCTTCTGTTCTCCTGTTCTCCTGTTCTCTACTATGACAGCAATGCTCTTTGATCGTGTGCAGCAGCACGCCGCTGCCGATGGCAAAGCGGCCTATTTTCGACTTCATCGCTACCGTTTCGCTGCAATGCTTCAGGCGATGCAGGGTTCTGCGCCCGGCAGCACGGTGCTGGAGGTTGGGGTTACGCCTGGCCACTTTACGCAGTTGTTGGTCGAGTCGGGCTACCGCGTGCGTGGGGTAGACCTCGATCCCACCAAGCGCCAAGCGCTTTGGGATCGGCTAGGGGTCGAGGTGCGCGCTGCGAACCTTGAGCGCGAGGCGCTACCTTTTGATGCTGACAGCTTCGATTGGGTGGTCTTCTCTGAGGTGATCGAACACCTCGTCTACTCGCCTCTGCCGGTTCTACGCGAGTTTGCGCGGGTGTTGCGCCCCGGGGGCCGCCTGTTGCTTACAACTCCCAATGAGCTCTATTTGAAGAGCCGCTTGCGTACAATTGTGCGCGCCATGCTCTGGATGAGCCTGCATACCCGTGCGGAGTTCCGTGAGCAGATGTTGCTTGAAGGGAGTGCCCGTTACACCACCCACGCCCGTACCTACACGATGGGCGAACTGACCTGGCTGGTTGAGCAGGCCGGGCTGCGGGTGGTGCAGCGTCGCTATGAAGCTCCCTGGGAGCGCGTTGGCCTTGAGGCTGAACGCCTACGTACCCATACGCTGCGCGTACTGGCCAAAGGCGCATTTGCCGCCCTCACTGCCGCCGTGCCGCCGAGCCGCTCGATGCTGCTGCTGGTGGCCGAACGGTAATGCTACGCTACGAGCTGCACGACAACATCGAACAACCCGCCCGCTCACGCGCCCAATCAGGCCGCCGGGCGGCTAGATCATTCGCTTCTGGTTGCTCGGCATAGGGCTGCCGTAAGACCTGCATGAGCCGCTGCAATGCACTCATATCGCCCTGCTCGGCCCGATCAATTGCCATCTGCGTCAAGTAGTTGCGCGGCACAAAACGCGGGTTGTGCTGGTTCATGCGTGTTCGCCGCTGCTCAGGGCTCAGATCGTCGGTCCGTAGCCGGGCGGCATAGCGCTCTAACCAAGCCTGCAGCGCCGGGCCATGCTGCGCCAGTTTCTCCTCGTTGTAGAAAGCCTCAGCCAATGGCTCTAGGTTTGGGGCCTCAAGTTCAAGCTCGGCCAGCGCCCGAAACCAGATTGTCAGATCAATCTCTGCCTGCTGCATCAGCGCAAAAAGGTCGCGTGCCAAAGGCAGATCGCGCTCATCAAAGTGCATGAGGCCCAACTTCGCCCCCGTCATCGCCCGATTAGCCTCATGGTAGACGGTCGCATAATGTTCTAAGCCCGCCTCAAGTGGGCTCGTGTCCTCAAAGAGCGGCATCAGGGCATGGGCCAGGCATGCAAGGTTCCATTGGGCGATCTGCGGCTGGTAGCCAAAACGGTACCGCCGGCCTTCCGCATCGGTCGTGTTGGGGGTCCAATTGAAATCAAGGTTGTCAATCCAACCATACGGCCCATAATCAATCGTGAGGCCCAGAATGGACATGTTGTCGGTGTTCATCACCCCATGCACAAAGCCGACCCGCATCCAGTGGGCGAGGAGCAGCGCCGTGCGTTCGCAGACATTCATGAACCAGGCGGCTCGCCGGCTTGTCGGCTCGCCTTCAAGCTCTGGGAAGTCGCGTGCAAGCGTAAAATCAACCAGCTTGGTAAGCGTCGCAAGATCGTTGCGCGCCGCAAAGATCTCAAAGTTGCCAAAGCGGATGAATGAGGGCGCAACGCGGCAGACCACTGCGCCTGGTTCGGGGCGCGCATTGCCGTCGTAGAACATATCGCGCAGCACTGTTTCGCCCGTTGCGACGAGGCTCAAGGCCCGTGTGGTTGGTACGCCTAAATGGTGCATCGCCTCACTACAGACAAACTCGCGCAGCGATGAGCGCAAGACCGCCCGCCCATCGGCGTGGCGCGCATAGGGCGTGCGGCCTGCCCCCTTGAGTTGCAATTCCCAGCGTTGCCCATCAACGCCCAGCACCTCACCCAAGCTGATTGCACGCCCATCACCCAACTGCCCAGCCCACTGCCCAAACTGGTGGCCGCCATAGCATGCGGCGTAGGGCTGCATGCCCGGCAGCAGCCGGTTGCCCCCAAAGACGGCAGCAAATTCAGGCGTCTGAACATCTTCGGCATCCCAGCCCAGCAAGGCCGCCACCTCAGGCGCATAGGCCAACACCTGTGGAGCCTGCACCGGCGTTGGCTTCACCGGCGACCAACACGCCCCCACGACCTGGCGCGGACGTGGATCGTGCAGCGCATCGCCTGGTAGCTCGTTCACAAAGCGGTTATCGAAGTGCAAGGGTTTCATAAGTTTCTCCTTATGTAATTGTACCACAAGCCCCCTTGCACACTCGCGCAGAACACGGTACCTTTTGACTATTGAGCCAAATCAGCCCCTACGCCTATAATAAGTGTTAGCAAGCATAGAACGTGCGGAGGTGGATCATGCACCGCTTAAGGAAAAAACGAGGACAATCATTAGTTGAAATGGCGTTGGTATTGCCCATCCTCCTCGTCGTGATCTTTGGGATCATCGAGTTTGGCTGGCTCGTCTTTGCCTACTCAACCCTCTCGCAATCGGTGCGAAACGGGGCGGAAGTGGCGGCCCAATTGCCACCCTACGAAGAATGGATGAATCTGGCAATTAGCCCCAATCGTCCCGATAATTACCCTGGCATTGATCGTGATGATTGCTACAACGCAGTCCTCCGCGCCATGCAAGGTCAGTTGACGCTGATTGGCGACGGGGCGAACAATCAGGCTAATCTGGCCACCTTCGTCACTATTCGCTACCCCTATGGCGGCCAAACGCGCAACTTGAGCGACCGTGGGCCCATCGAGATTAGTGTCGAGTATCCCGTCAATGGTCTTACGCCGCTCTTTAGCCTGATTGGCTTGGACGAAGGCGTGATGATGCGCGTGACGCAACGCCGCTCGCTCGAAAACTTGGGGCGTGACCCCACCCGTCCCCAGGGTGTTGCCTGTGCCCGTGATGTCCAAGAGTGGCAGGAGTTGCGCCGCCCGACTGGTGAGGATCAAGAGCAGGATCCCTAGTGTTTGGAGAGGAGCTTCATGATGCAACAAGTACCGAAACATAAGTCTCCCGCCCAGGCGCTGGTGGAGTTTGCCCTCGCTGCAACGCTGCTCTTCTTTTTGCTCGCAGCAGTGATCGATCTAGGTCTGATCTACTTCACCATGCAGGCCCTGCGGGTCGCCGCTCAAGAGGGCGCAACCTACGGCAGTTATCCCCTCGTAGAAACAAACTCCCAAGGACGGATCACCAACATGCGGATTGACTATGGCGAGGTGGTCTATCGTGTCTATGGGGCCGCTGGGATGCGCGGGGGCGGGTTCGCTGATCTGCGTGATCTCAATAGTGATGGGGTTGATGACCTGGCTCAGGGTTTGCACAACAACATGGCTACCGATCCCGAGGCCTATATCTACATTGAGAACCTTGCGGGCTTTGATCCAGAGGATTTGTTCGATGTTGGTTGTCGCGGAGATCTCTCCGGGCAAGGACTTCAGGCTGGTGGGCGTGGTTGTTGGATTAGGGTTACGGTGCGGTATGACTACGAGTTTCTCTTCCCCTTTGCGCCTGGCTTTAGCGATACAGTACAGCTACGCGCCTCGCACTTAACCCCCATGCGGAGTACGGTCTTTACCTCTGCGCAGTAGTATGGATGGAGGACTTCAATGGAACGCAGAATGAAGCAGCGGCGTGCGCCGGGTCAAAGCCTCCCGCTCATCGCCCTGATGATCTTGGTACTGGTGGCTATGGTCGGTCTGTCGGTTGATGTTGGTAATACCTTTAATGAAGAGCGTCGCGCCGTTGCGGCGGCCAATGCGGCCTCCCTCGCTGCGATGAACCAGGTGATTCGTGCGGGTGCGCTCGATACGAACCAGGTGGTCTATAACTCCATCGTGAGTTCGCTACGCTCCAATGGGATCGATGTGGCCCCCCACGGCCAGACCCCTACGGGCAACCAGATGGTGCTACGCGCCTTCTACCTCGATCCCCAGGGCCGTCTGCTCGATGGCATGCCTGAGATTTTGCCAATTGCGGTTGATATTCCCAACAATGTTGGTTTTATCCAGGTGACCCTCAGTGGCGATGTGGATACCTACTTCGCTCGTGTGGTTGGGCGCAATGATCTGCCTATTGGCGCTACCGCCTACGCGGGCCAGTGTTCGATGGGTCAGGGCGTCTATCCGATTATGGTCTACCAGGGTAATATTGATGGTGACCAGATGCGTAAGCCCAATCCGCCCGATGCCAATAACGACGGCATTATTGATGATGGCTGGCGGGTGATCAACTCCGGCCCCCACGCTGGTAGAACCGCACGCTGGGTTTATAACACCGAGAGCGCTGCGCCAGGGAGCTTTGCTTTTGTTCGCTGGCTGAGTCATCCAAGCAACAATAACTCTCCCACGCTTGCTGAGAGCCTAAGAGGCGAAGGTAATCTCTCAATGGGCTTTGAAGAAGCGCCGTATCCTAGCAGTGACCCTCCCAGCGACTACCCTTCACGTCCTGGTGAACTCAATGAGGGTGACTGGGTGCATAGCTCTGCTGGTCTAATGGCTAGCGTTGCACCTGTGATTCAGTCTCATGTTGATGCAGGCACGATCATGACCTTGCCCATCTATGATCGCGTGTCTGGTCAGGGTCAAAATGTCGTCTTCCGGGTGGTTAGTTTTGGACGCTTTGTCATTCTAAATTGGCACACGCAGGGCCAACACTCCTACTTTGATATGGTCTACCTCGGCCCAGCAACCCAGAGTACCGTAGCCTGCCAGTTTAGTGCTGTGCCTATTCCCGATGATGACTGCTGTGAACTCTGGGGCGATATCTCCTTCTGGCCTGAGTACCAGATCATCCCCAATGAGAGCCAGCCCATCCAGTATATCGTTGTGCTTGATGTCTCCGGTTCCATGAGCGCCAACTTCAACGGTCAGTGTGATAACAGTAATCCGCCGCTACGCAATCCGCAGTTGGTCGGTCAGCCCTCACACTTCCGCCAATGCACCAATGGCCCCATGTATATCTCTGCCGTTGACGGCTCCCAGGTGCCGGGGCTTACCGAGGTGACGGGCACCGGGCCCACGTGGTTCTGGCGCGAACCAACCGAGCGTCGTATCTACGTCGCCAAGCATGCGATTGAGGCCATGATCCGTGAACTCTACATGCCCGGCAATCCGCGCTACGACAACAACCCCGGCCTCTATCCGCCCGACCAGTTTGGCCTCGTGGTCTTCCACCATGAATCCAATCCTGGTGATGCCCTCACCTTTGCGAATGGTTCGCGTTTTACCAGTGACCCGGCTGATGCCATTCAACGGGTGATCGGCTACCGCAATGGCATCAATGATGACTATCGCGTGCAGGGTGGTACCAACGCTGCGGCTGGCCTCTACCGGGCCTGGCTCACCTTCCAGAGTATGCCTGATCGCGTCTACCATGAAGCCACTGCACGCTACTACGACTACAAGCGTGTGGTCATCTTCGTCACCGACGGCGTCTCGAACCAGTTTCTTGACAAGAACAATAGTACCCTGCGTCATGGCCAGAGTACGAGCGCTACCTTCTCGGCCAATTCGCGGGTCTTCGATGAGAATGGCCAGCAGATCGCCGGCTTCGATTGGGAGCGCTGCCGTGCCTTGGGAAGCCTCGTCATTGAGGATGGTATCTGCCAGACGACCCTTGGTGGTGGTTTGCACGATGGCCGTGATCGCCCGATCACCGAGGCGATCCAGGTCAGTAATGAATACCTCAAGGCCAATGGGATTGAAGTCTTCGCCTTGGCGCTCTCCACCCTGCCCGAGACCGGTCTGAGTTCGGGTATTCCTTCTAGCCCGCAGCACTACCGTGCAGCCGCCAATCTGGAGCGCAACCCTGATGGCTCGACCAACGTTGATGGGATTATGCGTACCTTCCAGAGCATTGTTGAGGACGGACGCTGCCAGCGGGGTCTCGATCCTGCCCCCATCACCAGCTTCGATGCCTCCCGTTTCCGCCCCATCTCGCTGATGACTGGTGGGAGCCTCTCCTTCCCCAACGTTGGCCAGGTGACCGTCCACAACTCGGTGACCGACCAATCCTTCACCACCTTTATCCGCATTGACCAAGACGGCCAGTTGCGCTACCGCTTCGCCGAGCGCATCCCGCCGGGGCTCTACACCCTCGACGCGACCCTCTTCTACGTCAACCCCAACGAGCCCCAGGGTACCGGCGGCCCCGCCCGGGCCTATGGTACAATCTGGACAGGTGCCAGTGAGGTGCCCCAGATTACCGTCGAGGTCGCCAACCGCACCAGTGCGGGCAGCCTTGTCCCCTCCACACGCGCCAATCTTGACCTGCGCCTCTCGGGCGATGTCTGTGCGGCGAACTAGGAGCTATTGTCAGAGAACCTAAACGTTCTGTCCTGGGAGGGCCCGGCCCTCCCATCTCCTTCCTCGTTTAGGAGTAAGGGAGCCGGACCACGGGATCTGCCCCCCCGTTGTCCGGCTTTTGTTTTGGAGGTTACTACCTATGTTAGCGTTTACAACCGTCCGTACCCTTGTTTGGCGCTTTAGGCGCTTGTTTGCTTTTGGCTTGGCGCTCCTGCTCGTTGTTGCGCTCATCCCCCAGGTGGCAGTGCGCGCTGACCAAGAAGTGGTCAGGCAAAATCTCGATGATGAAGATGTGGTGAGTCAACCCCTCGATGATACGGCCAATGAGTTTGCCTCAGGTCTAGGCGTCTCGTTGCAGCGTGTGGTGGTGAGCAACGATGGTGGCGACGTGCCTGGCGATGAGCCTGGCGCTGTGGTTCTGGCTCCGATTGGCCAGATGCGCCCCTGGACAAGCTTTGGCAATCTGCCAGCCGCCCGCACCAACCACGGCGTGGTTGCGCTGGGTCGCCATATCTTTGTGATTGCCGGCGCCGCTCCGCTCGAAGATCAGTTTGATGATGATGGGGTAGCGACGCCCGCAAGTTTTACCGATTCGGTCTTTTCGGTCAATGTCAACCCGATCTTAGGTGGCTTTGAAGCCGCTCCTGGGGCGCCCGAGGGGACAACATGGGCTAATACCCCACTGGTGACGGGTGAATTGATTCCTCAACAGCTTGGTTGTGTTGCACCTGTTCAGGGTTCGCGCCGCTCTGATGTGGCCACAGCCAGCCTGCTGACCGCCACCCAACCCGTGCCCGGCACCACCTACAGCAATGCCAGTGGCTTCATCTATGTGGTTGGCGGGCGTGTCGACTCCTTTAGTGCCTGTGGCTATATTGCGTCTACCCCCCAGGTGCAGATTGGCCGCGTCGAGAATGGACGCATTACCGGGTGGACCACCAACCCGGCCCATAATCTGCCCCGCATTCCTGGTGTTACGACGGCCTTTGTCCCTGGCGTACAGGGTGCCCAGGCGGTGGTGGTGCGCCGCGACAACCGCGTCTTCCTCTATGTGCTGGGGGGGAGCACGGTTAATGTCAGTGATGGTTCTGGCCGTCTCTCTGATGCGGTCTTTTTTACCGAGATCAATCCGAGCAATGGCCAACTGCGCCACCCCGATGGCCAGACCGGTTCGATCTGGAAACTCAATCCTACCCCCATGCCTACGGCGCTCTTTGACCATGCCGCCGTCTGGTCGCGGGCAACGGGCCAAACCGGCGCGATGCGCGATGGTATCTTTGTGACGGGTGGTTTTACCAACATGAGCCGTACCGCCCTCAACCCACGGGTCTACTTGGCCGAAGTGGCCTCCAACGGCGTCCTCACGTGGGTAACGCGGCCCGGTGATGGCGACAACAACCAGATCGTGATTGAGGGGCGCTCTGGCTTGGCGGGCTTTGCCTATGGTGGTCAAATCTACTTCTTGGGGGGCAGTACCGCTACGGCTGGTGCCGCCCGTAACGCCGAACAGAGCGTCTTTGCCGGTAGCCATAATGGCCAACTGCGGCTCTTGAGACTGTTTGATGATGGTGGCGATAGCCGCGAATACTTCCTCAACAATCAAGCGCCGATTGTGCCCGATTCGCTGCGCCTCGCCTATTCAGGCGTAGCGGTGGTTCCCGCTGCGCCACGGCTGCCCGGTGATGGGCCAGCCGCTGAGGTCAATGCCGCGTGGGCCTTTGCTCTTGGCGGCAGTACCGACCAAGGCCAGCCCGCAACGCGCATCCACCGCACCGCCCTGGGTGGCGACGATAGCGCTGCCAGTTTGCGCTCGACTGAGGGTTGGTACTACTCCGCCTTCTATGATGTGCGCCTGAGTAATGAAGATGGCGAAGATGATCTTGCCCGCATCCTCGCGGTCAATTGGATGACCTCGATTAGCCGCACGGGGCCAAATAGTAACCCCAATGCCGATCTGATCATCGAATTCCGCGCCACCCGCCGGGTCTGTACTGCAGATTTCGCCTTTGAGGGGGTTGAATGGCGGGCGCTGGATGGCGACCCCGATTCTGAGTTCTCTTCAAGGAGTGGCGTCAACGCTGTTACCCTGCGCGAAGCCTTTGGCGATGAGGATAGCGAAGAGTTTGATGTCTCCTGCTTGCAGTACCGCGTCTACCTTAGCCAGAATGGTACCATTGACGGTGCCCCGCGTCCGGCGGCGAATCCGGGTGGTACGCCCCGTCTACTCAATGTAGGCCTGCTCACACGGCGGCCAGGCGGGCGCGACCTCTTCATCACCAAGTTTGAGATCAACCAAAACGCACAGGGCCAGGTCAACTACTTTGATCTACGGATCAAGAACGAATACCGAGATCCTGAGCGTACTTCGCAAACCGCCGGGGTGCAAGAGTTCTTTGTGATTCTCTGTGTAGCCTATGCCCCGCTTGAGCAGCAACGGCCCACCTTGACTGTCCCAAGCCTACCGGCGGAACATGATGGCAGTTGGCGTGTGCCCTGTGCCCCCGTCTACCGCTTGATCAGAGGCGACCAAGTAGCCCCCGGTGAGGAGGTGTTTGTTAATGGTGGTTGGCGTGCCAACTTTGATAACCATCTGCTCTTACCAACGATCCTGGCGGGGAATCAACTGACCAACAACGACATCCGTTCGCTCTTTAGTCGGGCCGGCCACTATGAGGTTGCGGCGATCATTGATCCCTTCAGTACGATTGATGAGGAGAATATTGCCAACAATATGGGCTTCCAGACGAGTACTGAACCGATCATTCGCAGCTTTACGGTGCCAAGGATCGTGATTGCGGCCACGGCGACCCCGACGGCGACGCCTGATCCCAACGCGCCACCGACGGCGACACCGACAAGAACCCCGACGGCGACCCCCACAGCGACGCCTGATCCCAATGCGCCACCCACCGCCACACCCGACCCGAACGCCTCACCCACAGCGACACTAACCGCATCGCCCTTGCCGACCCGCGATCCTAACGTAGTACCCGTTGATCCTGATCGCGATGCCTTTGACGACGACTATGGTGGCTTCGACGACACCCCTGAGATTCCTGGGGGCAATGATACTGACGGTGATCCAGCTCAGCCCAATCTGCCACCTAGCCCCACACCTACGGCGACCCTTGCTGTTACGGTTACACCCACCGCTGATCCTACGCAGCCCGATGAGGGGAATCGCGTCTATTTGCCCCTCGTGAGTCGTTAGTTCTTTTGTGGTTGGGTTGGGGCGGCTGCGCCGCCCCAACCCAACCCTGTCGTTGGGGCTACGTCCCAAACCCGTTTTTGTGTTAGACATGGTTTCAGAAACGGCCTTTCAGCTTTACAGTTGGAGTGCCGACTTTAGTCGGCATCCCATGGCAATCTACGACCCCAGCCGACTAAAGTCGGCACTCCATCGGAGACCAAACTGTAAAGTAACTATGAACCATGTCTTAGCGCGAAACCGCTGGCTGAGCCTGTCGAAGCCACGCGGTGCGCCACCGCACCGCTGGCTGAGCCTGTCGAAGCCACGCGGTGCGCCACCGCACCGCTGGCTGAGCCTGTCGAAGCCACGCAG
>NZ_NQWI01000069.1 GCF_002532535.1 Candidatus Viridilinea mediisalina | reverse complement strand
TTAGCCGGCTAAAGCCGGCACTCCAGCGTGTACCACATCGTGTGGAACGACACTGAGACCCTTTTCAGACAGCTTCTCAGGGCAGCAGGTTCTCTTAGACCCCATCTCTGTGTTACAATGCACAGCGAATCAACACAAAGGAGACCTGCGTGCGTGACATCTTCTCGACGCCTAGTGATGAGGCGAGCCTCTATGGGCGTGACGATAATGTTGAACTGCTTAAGGCTTGGGCGGGTACGTCACTCGCTTTTGGTATCTTCATTGTGCATGGTCAAGTATTGCAGCCGATTTTCGTCTACTGGCTGATTATTGCTGCGCTCACATGTGGGATCGGCTTTTTGCTGCATGAATTGGCCCATCGCGTGGTGGCGCGTAACTTTGGGGCTGAAGCCCACTTTGTTGCCAATAATGGCTGGCTCGCGATCTCGATAGTTATTGCGTTTCTCAGCGTCTTTATCGCTGCCCCCGGTGCTGTCTGGCACCGAGGCTACCTCACGGTGCGCCAGAGTGGCCTGATTGCCCTCGCAGGCCCGGTTACTAACCTGGTGCTTGCCGTTGGCTTTTTAATCCTTGGTGAGAATGTCTCGGCACAGAGCGAGATCTTTGGAATCAACATGCAGGATCTCTGTCGTGTTGGCTATCGCATCAACGCCTGGCTCGGCCTCTTCAATATGATTCCGGCTGGCCCCTTTGATGGTGCCAAAGTCCTCGCCTGGGATTGGCGCGTCTTTGCGGTGACGGTGGCGGTTGCGTTGCTGTTGGTCTTTGGGCTGTGAGACGCGAGGATGCGGGGAGGCGGGATGCGGGAGGCGGGGATGCGGGATGCGGGGAGGTGGGAGGCGGGATGCGGGATGCGGGGATGCGGGAGGCGGGGATGCGGGATGCGAGGCGGATTGCTCCGTTCTGCTGTTCTCTGTTCTTCTGTTCTTCGTTCTGCTCCCCCTCAATATTCATCAGGAGTAACCCATGCGTACGCCAATTATGGCCGGTAACTGGAAGATGTACAAGACGGTCAATGAAGCGGTCGAGTTGGTGAAGGGGCTGTTGGCGGGTTTGGGGCAATTGAGTGGGCGTGAGGCGCTGGTCTGCCCACCCTACACCGCGCTCTATGCGGTGCGCCCGCTCTTGGTGGGGACGCAACTCTCCCTTGGGGCTCAAGATCTGCACCATGCGCCCCAAGGGGCCTTTACGGGCGCAATTGCCGCTGATATGCTCTGTGACGTTGGTTGCCGCTATGTGATCATTGGGCATAGCGAACGGCGTCAATACTTTGGCGAGACTGATGCCAGTGTCAATCAGAAGATTCGCGCTGCGTTTGCCGCTGGGCTTAGTCCGATTGTTTGTGTTGGTGAACTCAAGAGCGAGCGTGATAGCGGCCAAGCTGAAACGGTGGTTGCCAGTCAAGTGAGCGGCGGTCTTGCTGGCCTCAGTGCTGAAGAGGCTGCGCGTCTTGTGATCGCCTACGAGCCGGTTTGGGCGATTGGTACGGGTGATACCGCCACCCCAGCCGATGCTCAAGCGATGCATGCCGCGATTCGCGCCATGCTCGGTACGCAGTTTGGGAGCGCCACTGCTGATGGTATCCGCATTCAGTATGGTGGCAGCGTGAAGCCCGACAACATTGACGAACTCATGGCCCAACCCGACATTGACGGTGCCCTCGTTGGGGGGGCTTCGCTGAAAGCTGATAGTTTCCTACGCATCATCCACTTCCAGTAGATGGACGACGGCCCTCAACCTACGCATCCAGCGTATAGACAACATGGCGACCGTCAGGAGCGATCCTGGCGGATTCGTCATGTTTTTCTTTTTTCGCAATACTGAGACCACACAGGTCTGGTGTTTTACCTAACCTACCGGGAATCCTATGTCTATTGAGCTCTTGATCATCCTGGTTCTTATCCTTTTTAACGGCCTCTTTGTCGGTACCGAACTCGCTATTCTTGGTGCCAAACGGGGACGCCTCGAAGAACAGGCCCAAGATGGACACTCCGGCGCTCGTACTGCTCTTCAGCTCCAGGATAATCCCGGACGCTTTCTTTCGTCACTTCAGTTTGGGGTGACCCTGATTGGAATTCTGATCGGTGCCTTTGCTGGCACCACGTTTGCTGAACAGATGGCTGCAATCTTGCAAAAACTACCGTATCTCGCCAACTACGCTGATCAACTTGCACTGGTGCTGGTTGTTATCCTGATCGCCTATGTGACGCTCGTCTTTGGCCAACTGGTGCCCCGGCGCATTGCTTTGATCAAAGCCGAATCCTACGCCACCTTGGTGGCCCCACCGCTCAACATGATCGCACGCCTATTCAGCCCGATTGTGAGCCTACTTACCATGTCGAGCCAACTTGTGCTGCGGATGCTTGGCTTGGGGCATGCCCCGGCAGCCCAAGTGACTGAAGAGGACATTCGCGCCCTTGTGCGTGAGGGCGCTCAAGAAGGTACGGTTGAACCAGAAGAGCAACAGTTCATTGAGAGTATCTTCAAGTTTAGCGACCGCGCCGTGCGCCATATTATGACGCCGCGCCGCGATGTTGAGATGCTTGAGGCCGACGCGACCCTTGGTACTGTCCTTGACGAACTGCTCGAAAGCGGCTATTCGCGCTTCCCGGTCTACGAAGAATCTCAAGATCAGATTGTCGGCATCGTGCATGTGCGTGATCTGCTGATGCTCTACCGTCGTGCTGGGGATAGCGCCCGCGTGCGCGAAGTCATCGCCCCACCCCTGTATGTGCCTGAAAATAGCCGTGCTTCGTTGTTGCTTGCCACCTTCCGCAAAGGTCGGCGCCATATGGCCATTGTCGTCGGCGAACTAGGCGGTATCGAAGGTGTCATCACCCTCGAAGATGTACTTGAAGAGATTGTGGGCGAAATTGACGACGAATTTGACGAAGCCTCGCCCGAACCAGTCATTCGTTGTGAAGACGGCTCGCTGCTGGCCGAAGGATCGCTGAGTATTGATGAGGTCAAGAGTCTGCTTGATGTGGACGAGTTGCCCGATGAAGATACCTACCGCTATGACACGCTTGCGGGCCTGGTGATTGCGCTGCTCGGACGTATCCCCACCACAGGCGATGTGGCCGAATGGGACGAATGGCGCTTTGAGGTGGTTGACATGGATGGTCTGCGGGTAGATAAGGTGTTGATCTCGACTGTAGATTGTAGATTGTAGATTGTAGATTGTAGATTGCAGATTGTAGATTGCCGAACATGGTGTTCCAATGGGTTTTCGCGTTCTTGATCATGCGGTATGTTCAAGGGTGATTGGTATGATTGGTGGAAGCGGGCCTCAACCTCTAAGGGTGTGGTAGGATGGGAGTGAGCGAGAACTTTATGTTGGTGTGTAGGGGTGACTTGTACACCCAACAATGTGATCCATCCCGTGCGTTCAATGCAACTCATTCGTGCTGGTTGTGTGGCCTACGCTGAGGCGTTGGCTTGGCAGCAGCAGTTGGTGGCGGCCCGTTCAGTTGGGCAGCAGGGCGATACGTTGCTACTGCTCGAGCATCCGCCCACGATTACCCTGGGGGTGCGGGCCAATCCGAGCCATGTCTTGGTTGATGCGGCTAGTTTGGCCCAGCGGGGCGTCGCGTTGGTACAGAGCGACCGTGGGGGCGATGTAACCTACCACGCGCCGGGGCAGTTGGTGGGGTACCCTATTCTCAAATTGTGCCACTATGGGGCCGATGTGGGGCGCTATGTCCGTAACCTAGAGGAGGTCATTATCCGCACATTGGCCGACTATGAGCTTGAGGGGGTACGCATGCCTGGTCTCACGGGGGTCTGGGTGGACGAGGGGCGGGCCAAGATTTGTGCCCTCGGCGTCCGCCTGAGTGCCGCCGGGATCACCTCCCACGGCTTTGCCTTCAACCTCAATCCGGATCTTGGCGGCTTCGCCCAGATTGTGCCCTGTGGCATCACGCAGCGCAGCGTCACCTCGCTGGCGCAGCGGCTGGGCCATGTGCCAGATGATCTTGAGGAGCGTTTGCTGAACCATTTTGCTGCGATTTTTGGGATTACATGGGATGAGAGATAATTATAGAGATGCAGAGATATTCACCACAGAGGCACAGAGAACACAGAGAGATGTTGTGGCACGGCAGTTGCGACTATAGGTATTCCCGCCATTCCAAACTCTGTGTCCTCGGTGCCTCTGTGGTGCAATCCTCGGTACCTCTTTCTGCTCCTAGAAAGCTTTTGTTATGCCCGATCCAATTTCGCTCAACCCTAGCCCACGGCCCCGCCGCCCGGAGTGGCTCAAGGCGCGGGCGCCCGCTGGTGCAGACTATGAGGATGTGCATCAGCTTATGCGTACCCAAGCGCTCAATACGGTCTGCGAAGAGGCCCGTTGCCCCAATTTGGGTGAGTGCTGGAACCAGCGCACGGCGACGTTTCTGCTGTTGGGTGACACATGTACGCGGGGGTGTCGCTACTGCGCTATCGCGAAGGGGAAGCCAGCGCCACTTGATGAGGCTGAACCGGAACGGGTTGCTGCTTCGGTGGCCCACTTGCGCTTGCGCTTTGCGGTACTCACCTCGGTCAACCGCGACGACCTGCCCGATGGGGGGGCGCAGATCTTTGCGCGTACCATCGGCCTGATCCGCGAGCGCGTGCCCGACTGTAAGGTTGAAGTGCTTATTCCCGATTTTGATGGCAACTGGGATGCCTTGCACCTGGTATTAGCGGCCCGCCCTGATGTATTGAACCACAACATCGAGACGGTGCCGCGCATCTTTCGTCGCTTCCGCCCGCGCGCGGGGTTTGACCAGAGCATCGAATTGCTTGCGCGCGCTCGCGCCTTCGACCCCCAGCAGATCACGAAGAGTGGCCTGATGGTTGGCGCAGGCGAAAGCAATGCCGAGGTGCTAGAGGTGATGGATGCGCTGCGGAGCGCCGATGTGAACATCATGACGATTGGCCAATATTTAGCCCCGGATAGCAGCTATTGGCCGATTGAGCGCTACGTCACCCCAGAGGAGTTTGCCATGTTCCGCAGCGAAGGCATGCGCCGGGGGTTTCGCCATGTCGAAAGTGGGCCGCTGGTGCGTTCTAGCTATCATGCTCATTTACATGTTTGACGCTATGGCAGCAGGCTGCTATAATCAACTTTCGACGTGAGGGCGGTCAGGGTGCCTGATCGCGGTTGGCAAGGGCGGGCGAGTAGGGCCGGAGGGTGCGCCGATGAGGGTGTTTTACCTGTTGAAGGCCAGACTGAACGCACTTGTCCTGTATGACGAAGGAGTCGAGCCATTAGGGATCGGTTTCGTATCAACAATCGCATCCGTGCGCGCGAGGTGCGCCTGATTGATGAGCAGGGTACGCAGGTTGGGATCGTTGGGGTGCGTGAGGCTATTCAGATGGCCGAAGAGCGCGGCTTTGATTTAGTCGAAGTGGCCCCCAACGCGGTGCCGCCCGTTTGTCGGCTGCTTGATTATGGAAAGTTCCGTTACGAGCAGAGCAAGAAGGAACGGGAAGCACGCAAGAACCAGAAGCAGGCTGAGCTGAAACAGATTCGCCTGATGCCCAAGACTGATGATCACGACATCTCAGTCAAGGCGAATCAGGCCAAACGCTTCCTGGTGCAGGGTGATAAGGTCAAGTTTAACGTGCGCTTCCGTGGACGTGAAATGGCCCACCCTGAGATTGGGCGGAAGATGCTTGAGGCGATTGCCGAGCAACTGCGCGAGATCGCGGTGGTTGAGCAGAGGCCGCTCATGGAAGGCCGGGTGCTTTCGCTCTTGCTGGCCCCAACGCCCAAGGTGCTGAAGGCGGCCCAGCAGGCCCAAAAGGCTCGTCAGTCCCAAGCCAAGGCTAGTGGCGCAGGGCACCACGATGAGCCTGAAGCTGCTGAGGTACTCGAACCCGATGATGTAGAGCTTGATGACGAGGATTTTGACGACGAAGATGAAGAAGATGATGAGGCCGACCTCGCAGAAGATGGTGCTGCCTCTGATCCGCAAAAGTAAGCCTAGAAAAATCAGGTAAACGTATGCCTAAGATGAAGACCCATAAGGGGGCCAAGCGACGCTTTAAGGTTACCGGAAGCGGCAAGTTTTTGCAGCAGAAGGGCGTGCGCGGCAACAAGATCAATCGCCCTAGCCGCTCGCAGCGGAAGTGGGGCAAGGATCAGCCAACCTCGCGGGCCAATCGTGAGCACCTCAAGGTTGCGCTGCCCTATGGCCTCAAGTAGGTTTCGGTTCGCTCTGTCGGCTTGGTGTGCATATCACATTCGAGGTGACGGGTTGTTGTGAAGTGTGTCGGTGGTTGCATGCGCTGCGCCCCCACACCACCTGTTGCCTACGCTGCGGGCCACTGGCCCGCATACTGTTGGAGGAAAGAAACTATGGCCCGTGTGAAACGTGGCGTGATGACCCATAAGCGCCACAAGAAACTGATGAAGCAGGCGAAGGGCTTTCGTGGTGCCCGTAGCCGTCACTATAAGGTTGCCCACGAAGCGGTGATGCGTTCCTTGGCCTATGCCTACCGTGACCGCCGCCACCGCAAGCGTGATTTCCGCCGCCTCTGGATTATGCGCATCAATGCGGCGGCCCGGCTGCATGGCACCACCTATAGCCGCTTGGTGAACGACCTGAAGCGTGCTGGGATTAGCCTGGATCGCAAGATTCTGGCCGATATGGCCGTGCGCGATCCCAATGCCTTCGCTCAGGTGGTGGCATCGGCGAGGCAGTCGCCTGCTGCTGCGGATTAGCGCCTTTTTGGTTCTCCAATGTCTTAGAAGCTGTCTGAAAAGTCTATGGTTTGACGTTGGAGTGCCGGCTTCAGCCGGCTAAAGCCGGCACTCCAGCGTGCGCCCCCTGCCCTCGGATGCCGGCTAAAGCCGGCACTCCAGCGTGCGCCCCCTGCCCTCGGATGCCGGCTAAAGCCGGCACTCCAGCGTGCGCCCCCTGCCCTCGGATGCCGGCTAAAGTCGGCACTCCAGCGTGCGCCCCCTGACAGCCCTCGGATGCCGGCTAAAGCCGGCACTACGACGGTAAAGCTGAAAGGCTGTTTCTGAAACCATCCCCTAGGGTGGATACTCTGGTTACTCTCACAGTTGCCGTGATCACCAGCACGACCAATCCTCATGTCAAACGCCTACGCTCGCTACGCGACTCCGCTAAGGAGCGCCGTGGCGAGCGTAGTCTGTTGCTGGAGGGGGTGCGCCTGGTGGCCCACGCCTTCGCTATGGGTGCCCGTCCGCGCCTGTTGCTCTATGCGCCAGCCCAGTTGGAGGCGACGCCCGCTGGCGCTGCGCTGCTCGCACAGCTACTCGATCAGCCCAATTGCTGGCCTGCCAGCCCGGTGGCGGTGGCGGCGGCGGCGGCGACACGCGAACCTCAAGGGGTGGTGGCTGCCTTTGCATGGCCTGCATTGAGTCCGCGCCCCGGCTTGCGCCTTGTGCTTGATGGCATCCAAGACCCCGGCAATCTCGGTGCGCTCTTGCGCTCGGCAGAGGCGGCTGGAGTGGGCCTTGTGGTCTGTGCGCCTGGATGCGCCGATCTCTACAATCCCAAGGTGCTGCGTGCCGCAATGGGCGCTCACTTTAGCCTGCCCCTGCGGAGCGATCCCGATTGGGAGCGCCTGAATGATGAACTGGCCGCCAGCCCACTGGTCTATGTTGCCGACGCTCAAGCGACACAGCCCTACTACACTGCCGATTGGCGGCATGCTGCCGCTTTGATTATTGGCAGCGAAGCCCACGGCCCCTCGCCCCCAGCCCGTGCCTTGGCCACTCAGGCCCTTGCGATCCCCATGCATGGACGCGCCGAATCGCTCAATGCTGCCGTCGCAGGCAGCATCCTCCTCTTTGAATCGTTGCGCCAAAGGAGTTCCATTGTATGACCTTCATTGATGATCTGAATGCTCTGGCCCAAGAGTCTGAAAGCACGCTCGCCGCCGTGTCCGATCTGGACGCATTGGCCGAATGGAAGATCCGCTATATTGGGAAGTCGGGGGCGTTGACGCGCTTCAGCCGTGGCCTGGGGGCTTTGCCCGCCGAGCAACGGCCCGCCGCTGGGCGCGAGGTGAATCAGGTGCGCGAGGGGCTAGAGACGGCCTTTGCTGCCGCCGAGACGCGCCTCAAGGCGGCGGCACAGGCGGCAGAGTTGGCGGCGGATCAGATTGATGTGACCATGCCAGGCCGTACTCCGGCGGTGGGCTATGTGCATCTCACCAACCAGGTGTTGCGTCAGGTGGAGCAGATCTTTGGCGAGATGGGCTTTCAGGTGACCGAGAGCCCGGAGGTGGAGTTGGATGCCTACAATTTTAGCCTGCTCAATTTTGCCGATGATCACCCGGCGCGTGATATGCAGGACACCTTTTATGTTGAAACGCCCGCAGGCATGCCCTCGGTGCTGCTGCGTACCCACACATCGCCGGGGCAGATCCGCGTGATGCGTGAGCGCGCCCCTGAGCCGTTACGCATCCTTTTGCCCGGCAAGGTCTATCGCAATGAGCAGGTCACGGTGCGGAGCGAGATGATGTTCCACCAGTTTGAGTTTCTGGCAGTGGGGCATCACATTACCATGGGCGATCTCAAAGGCACCCTGGCCTATTTTGCCGAGCGCATGTATGGCCCCGGCACGCGGGTACGGCTACGCCCCAGCTTCTTCCCCTTTACTGAACCGAGCGCCGAAATGGACGTGAGCTGTTTCCTCTGCAAGGGCGCAGGTTGCCGCATCTGCAAGCAGGCCGGTTGGCTAGAGATTGGCGGTTGTGGCATGGTTCACCCCACGGTCCTACGCAATGGCGGCTACGATCCCAACCTCTTCAGTGGCTTTGCGGGAGGCTTTGGGCCAGAGCGGATTGCCATGCTCAAATATGGCATCAATGATATTCGGCTCTTCTATGGGGGCGATGCGCGCTTTGTGGAGATGTTTGGGTGATGAGGGCACGAGAGATATAGAATTCGGGAATGGATTTGGTTCATTTTCATTATACATGATCAAACCCATTTCCGAACATCTCACCCTAGCCGCACTAGCGGCCCAACATGGGCTCACCAGCGCCGCGCTCCACGCCTTTGTCGAGGAGAAGTCGTTTGCCCGCGCCTTTCAACGGCCTCTTCTCGGAGATCAATCTGGACTCGGAAAAACTTGGCAAACGTTATGCCGATCGCAATGATCGACATCTGCGCCACATTGACAAGATTATTGACACCTACCAGTATCGTAAAGAAGAAGAACACTACGCACGGCGCGTCTTGATGGAGACGATTGTGGCAAATGACTACAACCTGAACATCTCGCGCTACATCAGCACTGCCGTCGCAGATGAAGCAATTGACCTGACCGAAGTCAATACGAAGCTTATTGAAATTGAGCAGACGATCAAGCAAGCAACCGAGAAACATAATCGGTTTCTTAAAGAGCTTGGCTTGCCACTTTTGCCTGAATAATACCAAGTCCGATTGTAGATTGTAGATTGTAGATTGTAGATTGTAGATTGTAGATTGCCGAACATGGCTTCCCAATGGGCTTTGGCGTTCTTGATGATGTGGCATGTTCAAGGGTAACTGGTATAAGGTGTGATAAAAACCCCACGATCATCACTACTCCCGCTCGCACTCATCCTTGCGCTCTTCGCTGTGCTGCATGGGCTCTACAACTGGGCGACGCCGCTGGGTGAGGGGCCGGATGAGCCGGGTCATGTGGCGTATGTACTCTTTTTGGCTTTTGAGCGCCGTTTGCCGGTGCAGCGCCCGCCGCCTGCGTTGAGCGATGTGCCTGGCGAGGGCCATCAGCCGCCTTTGGCCTATCTGCTGGCGGCAACGCTGGTGGCATGGTTGCCCCCAGAGGAGCGGGAGCTCGATCTTCAGCCTAATCCCGACTTTGTCTGGGTGGGTGGGGATGCGCCGGGGGCTTTTGTGCGGGCGAGTCGTGAGTTGTGGCCTTGGGAGGGGCTGGCGCTGGCTTGGCATCTGGCGCGGGGCGCTTCGGGGCTGGCGGGGGCCGCGACGGTTGCGTTGAGCTATCTGGCTGCGCGGCGGCTGTTGCCCCATGATCGGCTCTTTGCGCCTTTGACGGCGCTCTTGGTGGCGCTGCATCCCCAGTTGCTCTTCATGAGTGCCTTGGTGACGAATGATGCGCTTTTGGCCGCCTTGGGGGCTGCGTTGCTCTGGCATAGCTTGGCGCGTCCGGTTGCGCGTTATGGCTGGGCTTGGTGCGCTGGGCTGCTCTTTGGCTTGGCGTTGCTTACGAAGCAGAGTGCGCTGCTGTTGGGGCCGTTGTTGCTTTGGGCGACATGGCGGATCAGTGGGGGGGCTTGGCGTATTTTTCTGGGCATGAGTTTGCGCTGGATCGCTATGGCGCTGCTGGTGGCAGGGTGGTGGCACGCCCGCAACCTCTGGCTCTATGGCGATCCCTTTGGTCTGAGCCTTTTTCAACAAAAATTTAGTACCCAAGCCTTTGTTTGGAACGATAGCGCAGCCTGGCAAGCGGCCCTACGGCAACTCTTTGGCTCGTACTGGGCGCGCTTTGGCTGGATGAACATCCATCCGCCCGCCTGGATGCTCTGGGTCTATGCGCTCTTCACTGCGGGGGCGCTGCTGGGCTTGGGGCGGCGCTGGTGGCAGCAGGGCTTGGCTGTGTGGCACGGGCCGCTGCTGGCGTTGGCGTTGGCTGGGTTGTGGACAATGGCTTTTGTGGCGACGGCGGGTTTGGTGGCGTGGCAGGGGCGTATGCTCTTTCCGGCGTTGGCGGCAGTTGCGTTGCTGTTGGCTGGTGGGATGATAAGAACAGAAGAACAGAGGAACAGAGGAACAGGGGGGCAGGGGGGCAGAGGAACAGGGGTGCAGAGGAACAGAGGAACAGAGGAACAGAGGAACAGAAGAACAGAGGAACAGAAGAACAGAGGAACAGAAGAACAGAGGAACAGGGGGGCAGGGGGGCAGAGGGTCACGCCTGGGTTGGTTGGGCTGCTTGGATTGTTGGGCTTGCTGGCCTTCTGGATGCCGTTGGGGGTGATTCGCCCCGCTTATACCTGGGAGGTTTTGGGGCCGCGTGAGGCGCAGGCTGCGTTGGGGCAGCCGAGCTATGCGCGCTTTGCTGCTTCGTGGGAGCAGGGGGTGGTGTTGCGTGGTTGGGCTTGGACTGCTCCGCTGCGCCCTGGTGAGGAGGTGGGGCTGCGGTTGACGTGGCAGAGCCTGGAGGCGATCCCTCGGCCCTGGACGGTCTTTGTGCATCTGGTAGATGAACAAGAGTTGATTGTGGCCCAGAGTAACCGTCAGCCCCGCGATGCGGGCTTACCCTTTCCGCGTTGGACGCGGGGCGATTGGGTGGACGATACCCATTGGCTCAATCTGCCTGCTGATCTTCCACCTGGTACTTATCGGTTGCGCGTGGGTCTCTTTTTGCCCGATGCGGGCGGGCGGCGTCAGTTGGTCTGGGATGCCCAGGGTGAGCTATTGGGCGATCTGGTTGAGTTGGGGATGGTTGAGGTGGTAGGAGAAGGTGCATACCAATTGGGACGCCATGTTCGGCAATCTGCAATCTACAATCATAAATGTAAAGCGACCTTGCGCCTTTCTGAAATCTTCCCTCAGGTAAACATGTGTATCAGCACATGATCCCCCGCATACAACCCGGACTGATCGAGGGGCACACGGACGAGGCCATCGGCGCGGATCATGGTGTAGATCAGATTAGACTTACCAAAGACAGGTTCGGCCCAGGCTTCAGCTTCACGCTGGAGCAAGCGGACGGGCACGAGGTCTTCACGGCCTGTTTTGGAGGCAATATTCTTAGTGAGACGTGCAGGAGTGGTGCGAGGCGGATGCGGGGGAGTCGCTTGGAGTTGCAGCAGAGTTGGAGCGACAAAGAGTTCAAAGGTGACCATGGTTGAGACTGGGTTACCGGGCAGGCCAAAGATGGGGCGGCCCTCTGCGAAAGCGATAATCGTAGGTTTCCCAGGCTGGATCGCAACGCCATGGACAAGGATACCGGGGGTACCAAGGCTAGCAATGATTTCAGCAGCCATATCGCGAGTACTGACCGAGCTACCCGCCGAGACAATCAGCAGATCAGCTTGAGCGAAGGCAGCATGGGCCATGTGCTGGAGCGTAGCAGCCTCATCGGGAGCAATCCCGATCAACAATGGCTCACCGCCGTAGCGTTGCACAAGTGCGGCCAGCGTATAGCTATTGATGTCGCGCACCTGCCCAGGGCCTGGCGTCTGATCGGCGGGGACTACTTCATCGCCAGAAGCGAGGATCGCAACGCGGGGGCGCGCAACGAGGGGCACGGAAGTCAGACCAAGCCCCGCGAGGCCACCGAGGTCTTGGGGGCGCAGACGGTGGCCTTGGGGGAAGATCACCTGGCCTGAGCGCACATCATCGCCAATTGCGATAATATGTTCGCCAACGGCAGCGGAGCGTACCACTTCAAGCGTTGTGGCATCGAGGGTTTGGGTATACTCCACCATCACCACCGCATCGGCACCTGGGGGCAGCATCGCGCCGGTATGGATGCGAGCAGCTTGGCCGGGGCCAACCACCAGATCAGCCTGACGGCCCATCGCTATTTCACCAACAAGATGCAGATAGGCTGGGAGGCTTTCAGAGGCATCATAGGTATCGGCGGCACGCACAGCGAAGCCATCCATCGTAGAGCGGGGAAAGGCGGGGAGATCGGTGGGCGCATACAGCGGAGCTGCAAGGACACGATCCAGTGCCGCATGGAGATCAACCTGTTCAACGCGGGCCAGCGGCGAAAGATAGGTCTGAAGACGCGCAGACGCTTCAGCTATGGTCACAACCTGAAACAACTCGGGCATAGGGTCATACCAGTTCTGATTGTAGATTGTAGATTGTAGATTGTAGATTGTAGATTGCCGAACATAACGCCCCAATGGACTGCGGTATGCTCAAGGGTCATTGGTAGCATACCAGTTCTGAGTGGCGAGTGACAAGTAGGACATACTGCATACCAATTGTAGCACGAACTTGTTGCTTTTAGGGACTTGATAATATCCGTTGTCGGGTTACAATACACTTTGTAGCATACGCACGAGAGCGAGGGGTGCGTAACCAAGATACGCTGGTTGCCGCACTTCGGATCACATTGCAAAGTACAAAAGAGGGAACGTCTATGAGTGAAGAGTATCAATACCCGCCCATACCGTCGCGTGCGCAGAAGCGCCAAGAGTGGGATGCACAGCGCATTCGGGCGTTACGCCTGCATATGCGGATGACCCAGCAGCAGATGGCGAATGAATTGGCCGTGCGCCAGCAGACCATTAGTGAATGGGAGACGGGCATCCACCGCCCCCACCGATCCACCCAGAAGACCCTCTCGATGGTGGCGGAGCAAGCCGGGTTTGTCTATGAGACCGACGGTGAGCGGACTGCTGATCCTGATGGTTAGGAGCGGAATTTTGAAGCGGTTCCATGGTAATTGGTATTATGGGAAGCTATGCCCCATACCCAACGTCTGAACCACCCTTGACATTAACACGGTAACGTGTTATGCTGTTTGGGATTCATGGTTGGACGACACATAGAATTGATGGGGTGGTCATGAGCAAGCGCATTCTGCTCCCATGTGAACAACTGGAGCAACTCTACAGTACAGAGGGCTGGTCAATGGTCGAAATCGCAGCGCAGATGGGCTGTTGTGCTGCCACGGTCTCGAAGCGGATCCATGAGTGTGGCATCAAGGTACGGAGCGGGCGCTTTCCCTCCAGCAAGATCACCCCAGAAATCTTGGAGCGGCTCTACAGTGAAGAGCAGCTCCCAATTGCCCGCATCGCAGCCCATTTAGGTGTAAGTATCGGAACGGTTCACAACCGGCGGCGCGCCTACGGACTCTCGCCGCGCCGCATGCGTAAAGCGCCGATCAGCTTTACCATTCGCCCGAAGACCAAGCGCATCCGTGAATCACGGAACTTCTTTGTTTGGGTGTCAGGCTAAGTGGATGATCTCGACATCTGCTGCGATGGGTCAAGCCCAACGACCTGACAGCATTTGGTTACCGCTCTCCTCCCAACCGCGCCCCTGCGTGGCGTGCCCCTGCAATGTTGCGTGCCCCTGCAATGTTGCGTGCCACTGGCCCCAGTTCCAATTCGGCGAGTGCGCCGGTTACGTAGAGGCCGGGTGCCCATGCTAGGCTTGGGGCGATGACTGGGTAGCCGCAGGGGGCGAGTGGTAAATCGTGGGCGGCAATCGCATGATCAAGCCAAGGCCCGCCGGGGCGTTGGGGGGTAAAGCCGGTTGCTAGGATGACGCGCTGCGTCGTGAGCGTCTGGTCGGCAAGGGTGAGGCTGATGCTGCCATCTTCCAGACTTGACATCACGGTTGATACCCACTATCATTCAGACACGTCAAGAATGATAGTAGGTATCAGCATATGACAAACCCTACCCCCCGGCTGCCGGTGACCGTCCTCTCCGGCTTTTTGGGCTCAGGCAAGACCACCCTGCTCAACCATGTGTTGGCCAATCGTGCCGGTAAGCGCGTGGCGGTAATTGTCAATGATATGAGCGAAGTGAATATTGACGCGCAGTTGGTTGCGGAGGGTGCCGCGTTGAGCCGTACTGAAGAGCAGTTGGTCGAGATGACCTATGGCTGTATCTGCTGCACGCTGCGCGATGATCTGCTGCGTGAGGTTGGGCGTTTGGCCCAAGCTGGACGCTTCGACTACCTCTTGATCGAGTCGTCGGGCATCTCGGAGCCGTTGCCGGTAGCGATGACCTTCAGCTTCCCCTTTGCTGAAGGTACCAGCCTTGCCGATCTCGCCCAACTCGACACCCTTGTGACGGTTGTGGATGGGGCGAGTTTCCTCAAAGACTATATTTCGGTGCGCAATCTGCAGGCCGAAGGGATGGCGATGGGGCCACAGGATACCCGTACCCTCGCCGATCTCTTGATCGAGCAGGTTGAGTGCGCCAACGTGATTGTCCTCAACAAGACCGATCTCGCCCATCCGCTATGGCGTGAGCCTGCAACAGGTGTTGCGCGCCAAAGGCACCTTCTGGCTGGCCACCCGTGTCCACCGGGCGGGCCAACTGCAGAAGACCGGGCGCTACCTAGCGATGGGCGGAGGGGCGCTCTGGTTGGCCGCCGTACCGCGCAACGAGTGGCCCCAAGCAGCAGAAGTTGATGCCTATGTTGCTCGCTATTGGGATGCCACCGTTGGTGATTGTCGCCAAGAACTGGTCTGTATCGGCATCAAGATGAACGAAAGCGCGATACGCACCGCGCTCGATGCAGCCCTACTCACTGATGAGGAGCTGGCGCTCGATCCAGAGGGCTGGCAGCAGTTTGACGATCCGCTGCCCGCGTGGGTGTAGTGCCATTTACGATTGTAGATTGCAGATTGCAGATTGTCGAACATGGCGTTTCAATGGGCTTTCACATTCTTGATCATGCGGCATGTTCAAGAGTAATTGGTATAAGTAGCCCGCTTCGTCAGGCTACAGGCTGCGCGGATGCAAGCCTCCGCACACCGACAACGCTGCTGGCGGCAATCAGGAGGACGCCGACAGGTAATTCACTTACGAGTACGAGCGAGGGGAGCAGTCTGCTCAGGAGACGTGCAAACAGGTCGGCAGCGAGCAGCAGGGCAGCGCCATGCAGGGCCGCGAGGGTGTACAACCCAGCAAGGCCAAGGTTCGTGCGTGTGGCAAAACGGCCTGCGAGTAAGCCAATCAGACCCAATGCACCCGCTGCACTCGTTGCACAACCTGCGCTCAGCAGCGCCGCCAGCCAGAGGGTGGGGTGGTGGCGGGGCCGCATGAGATGGGCGCACAGCGCGAGCAGTGCCAAGGCTGCCATTGGCCAGACCTGCTGCCACATGGCCCAATCGCGCTGCTCGAAGCTCCCTATGGACCAGCGGATCCACGTTGCCACTCGTATATCGCCGATCAAGAGGGCGAAGGTGAGCATGGGGGCAGTGCAAGCAATCAGCAATCCCAGCTTGGTAACGTGTTGAGGCCAACGCTGTCTTGTTGCTGCTAAGATCAGCATGCCCAGGCCACAGCCTCCACTGCTGGCGAGCGCAATCGCCCATCCTGAGCTTGTTGGTGCCACAACGAGCAGCACCACCGCCCCTAACGCTCCCAACGCCAACACCCCACTCCAACCGGGATCACGTACGCCACTGCGCTCGATGCGTCCAAGCAGTATTGCTGTGATGCCAAGCAGCGCACCAGCGAGGCAAACGGAGAGCAGACGTGGCATGCGAAGTTCCCAGACAATCGCCGCTGCTGGCGCATCGAGCCTTGGTTGCACCAAGGCATCCAGTACCTGGACGGGGGTAAGCGCCACGCTGCCAATCATGAGGCTAAGGAGTGCAACCATGAGGAAGAGTCCGCTGCTTAACAAAGTGGGAGATCGCTTCATCGTTCTGCTCTAGTTACATCAGTTATCGTTGAATATGCCGCATAGGCATTACGTTACGCCTCCGGTGGGGGCTTGGGGGAGGCTTCGCCTCCCCCAAAAAAGCTCTTTTTGTTGCGTGTTGGCGGCTTCGCCGCCAACACGCAACAAAAAACGGAGTTTGAGGCGTAGCCCCAAAGCGGGTTTTTAGGGCGGCAGCCCTAAACGTAATGCGTATGGGGCTACGCCCCCGCAACTCCAGCATGGCGTCGTGAGCGCAAGATGAGTATGAGGAAGAAGGGGCCGCCAGCAAAGGCGGTAATGAGACCAACCGGTATTTCAGCGGGGGCAACCAAAGTGCGTGCCAGTAGGTCGGCGAGGATTAGCAGGGCGGCCCCGCCCAAGGCCGCAGCAGGCAGCAGGCGGCAGTGATCGGGCCCGGCGAGCAGGCGTACGATATGTGGCACAATCAGCCCGATGAAGCCGATTGGCCCCACGAGGGCTACGGCAGAGCCGGTGGCCAGTGCCGCGAGCAAGATTGCCGCACGCTTGATCCACTCCACTTCAATGCCCAGATGACGCGCTTCCACTTCGCCTAAGGCAAACAGATTGAGTTGACGGCCCAAGCGCGGTGCGATCAAAAGGGCCACAATAGTCGCTGGTGCCGCCGTCAATACCGTCTCCCAGAGTGCGCCGCCGAGACCGCCCATGCTCCAAAAGACAACCGAACGCAATGCGGCATCATCGGCCATATAGGTCAGCAGCCCCGTTCCCGCCCCTGCCAGGGCATTGAGCGCCAGCCCTACGAGCAGCATAGTCGTCACATCGGTACTACCGTGGCGTTGGGCCAGACGGTAGACCAACAGGGTAGTGGCGGTTCCCATGCTAAAGGCGGCCAGGGGTAGGGTGAAGAGGCCCAAGGGTGCCCACCCTAGCACGATCACCGCGACGGCACCCAAGGCCGCCCCGCTGCTCACCCCAATCAGCCCCGGGTCGGCTAGTGGGTTACGAAAGACGCCCTGGAGCAATGCACCACTCACGGCGAGCGCCGCGCCCGCAAGCGCCCCAAGCAGCACCCTTGGCAGACGAATGTTCCAGAGTACCGCCTCTTGCTGGGGGCTCACCGCAATGTCGAGCGGCACCCCGGCTTTGCTCAGAAGAATCGCAGCCACCACTTCGGGCGGAACAACAACAGGGCCAATCCCTACGCCCAGCAACAGGCTACCCAAAAGAAGCAGCAGCAATACTGGAAGGAGCAGGCGGCTACGCTGGGTTTTCAATCGATGGTGACCGCGAGCAAGCGCGGTACTTACTGCACTCATTCTGCTGCCTCCGCCGTCGTGATTGTCTGGAGTGCCGCGATGAGGTCGGCGAGGGCGTGGCCGGTACGTGGCCCCAAACCCAACAGATAGAGATCGTCGAAAGCCACAATGTGTTGCGCCCGCCCAGCGGGGGTTGCGGCGATGCCAGGAATACGCAGCAACCCATCCACACCACCAATTGATTCCAAACCCTTCTCTAGCACCAGGATCACATCGGGCTGAATGGCGATAATCACCTCTGGGCTCAACGGCTTAAACTCAACAATCCCCGCCTCGGCGGCGGCATTGATTGCGCCCGCCGCCACAATCATGGCATCAGCCGGATTCTCTCTACCCGCAACCTGCTGCACATCGGTGCCCCGCAGGTAGAGGAAAAGAACTCGTGGCGGTGCATCCTGCTGCAAAGTTGTGGCTTTTGCCGCCGCAATCGTGGCGGCAACTTGGGTCGCTAATGCTTCGCCACGCTGCGGCACACCCAGTGCCGCAGCCACCCAGCGCACCTTTGCGGCGGGCGACGCCAGTGTGGGCGGATCGGCCACCAGCACCACCGGCACGCCCGTGGCCCGAATCTGGCTCAACACCTCCGGCGGCCCTGCCGTCTCATCGCCAAGCACCAGGCTCGGATTGAGGCTCAACACCCCCTCGGCACTGAGGCGGCGCTGGTAGCCAATATTGGGCAACGCCTGCGTCTGCGCTGGCGGGTAGGTGGCACTGCTATCCACGCCCACCACATGCTCACCCAAACCCAGCGCAAAGATGATCTCGGTAACATCACCACTGAGGCTCACAATGCGCTCAATTGAGTCCACTGTAACCACTTGGCCCTGATAATCATGCACCGTGGCTGGAAGTTGTGGCATGTCCCCATCCATCGCGCTAGAGAGCGGAGATTCTAGCGCGACGGATGTAGACGGCATGGGGCGGTCAGGCGGCTTCGTTGCCGTTACAGGCTCATTGGTTGGCACCATTGCCTCTTGCGGGGACACCGTTGTCCCACAAGCGCCTAAGCCTATGATCCAGAGCAGACAGAAGAGAGCGTGTAGGATGCGCTTGTGCATCCCTTCAGACTGCCACACGCGCATGGTCAAGCTCCTCCGCAAAGGTTGCAGCACACGCTGAAGGCAGCGTTAGCACGAGCGGCACGGCCAAACGGGGATGGGGCAGCACCATCAGATCAACCGTATAGACGGTCTGCAGCAGATCGGCAGAGAGAACTTCCCAAGGGGTTCCGCAAGCAACCAACGTCCCTTGGTGCAAGATGCCAATGCGATCAGCATAGAGCGCCGCGAGATTCAGATCGTGCAGCACCGCAATGGCGGCCCCACCAGCCGTAGTCAGTGTCCGGGCGATCTGCAAGGCCTTATGCTGGTGACGCAGATCCAGCGCCGCCGTTGGCTCATCAAGCAGCAGCAACGGGGCCTGTTGGGCCAACACCCGCGCCAAACCCACCCGCGCCTGCTCGCCGCCCGAAAGCGTCGGAACGATGCGCTCGGCCTGGGGCAGCATCTCCGTCTGCCCCAACGCCTCACGGGTCAGGGCATGATCGGTCGGGCTCTCTAGCCCTCCCCGCACATGGGGATGGCGACCCATCAACGCAACCTCATAGGCCGTGAAGGGCAACGCCACCCCCATGCGCTGGCGTAGCACCGCCCGGCGCAACGCTTGCGCCTGTGTACTCAACTGGGCAAGCGGCTCGCCATCAAGCCACACCTCCCCGGCACTGGGCTGTAGATCACCCGCCAAGAGGCTGAGTAACGTACTCTTACCGGCACCATTCGGCCCAACTAGTGCCAACAACTCACCGGGCGCAACCCGCATCTGAACCGTGCGTAGCAACACATGGCCAGCAACCTGATAGGAGAGCGCTCGTGCTTCAAGCAGAGGAGTGGGCATAGGATACTCTAATACAACCAGTTTCGATATAAAATACTTTTGATAAGTATTTAATCAGCTTGTTGGTTAGTATATACTAATCATTGGGATTTGTCAATAGTTTGACACACAACAACAATGAGCATATACTAACCCCGTCAATTTCCAGACTACAACTCAAAAGGTTTGGACTGATGGCTGCCGATCTGAGTGAATCGACCGAGATGTACCTGGTGACGGTCTATCGCCTGACCCAGAGGGTTACCTAATGTGTACGATCTGGGCATCGTGCCCGGAACGGTGCTGCGCGTGATGACGGTAGCCCCGTTTGCTGGCCCGCTTATGCTTGAGGTGAACAATCAGACGCTTGCCCTCGACCCAAGTCTTGCGCGTGATATTGGTGTTGATGAAGCAGAAGAGGAGACCTAGATGCATCCCTTGCGTGGCGTTCCCCTGCCGGTGATTCATTGGAAAACGCGGGTCACCCAACTGCCGACGACGTTTGCCGAATTTGAGAAGTGGCTCTTTGTGAGCGTAGCGAGTGTCCTTTTAGGGGGCAAAGCCGGTGAGTTACTCACGCTGCCCCACGCTCAGTTTGATCTCAGCATCGCTATCCGTCTGCGCCGTATCGCCACATGCGCCGCACAGTGGGGCTGTGCCCAGCATGTCTTAAAACAGTGCCCTGGTTCCACCAAGGTGATTGTCTACAATCCCAAGATGGTGCAAGCAGCGCTGCATGAGGTGACGCCATGCTTTTTCTGTGAGCTTGGCTATGCGCCCCATCCCACGCCCCACCAATTCCTCGCCGAGGTTGCCCACCGTTGGCACGAAAAGAGCGCCATCCCGCACGAAATCGGTTTGGCGCTCGGTTATCCAGTGAAGGATGTACTTGGGTTTATGGGCTGGCTACCACTCGATTGCAGTGGCTGCTGTGGCTGGCGTATCTATGGCGATCCCGAACAATCCCTCGAACGGAGCCGGAATTTCGCCGAGGCACGCCGCCAAGCCCTGCATTTCCTCTATACCCCAGCGTAAACTTGCTCGTGCTTTGGGGGAGGATGCGTGAGGCGAAGAGGCGAGAGCTTCGCGTCATCGCCTCTTCGCACCCTTAGTCTCTTACGCTTGCATGTTGGCGCGGCTTCACTGCCAACATGCAAGCGTAAGAAGCTGTCTGAAAAGGGCTTCAGTGTCGTTCCACACGATGTGGCACACGCTGGAGTGCCGGCTTTAGCCGGCTAAAGCCGGCACTCCAACGCCAGTGCATAGACTTTTCAGACAGCCTCTAAGAGCGCTGTCGGGGCGAGTAGCTCAGTTTGCTGGCAGAAGAATAGCATCAACTGGACACTGCGGTACGCACCGCACCGCCGACATATTTTGGCAGTTGTTGCACAACTTTGCGTCGATCATGTAGGTCTTGTCGCTCTCGTGTACGCTGATGGCGTTGCGCGGACAAGCCGGGCGGCAGGCGTCACACATAACACAAAGTTTGGCATCGATTGTGTACTTCATACGGCTAACTCCTTACATCCTATACAAGTTGCGATGCTGCAAGTATAGCAACGACGAAAACTCTTAGTCAACAATGTTTTCGTCAATTAGGTGCGCCATACCGCTGAAGATCTCTCCAAACGCCAATGCTTCGCACGCTGCTGGGCGGCCCACATTGCGGCGTATTTGCCCTCTAGGGCCAAGAGTTCGGCGTGCCCGCCGCGTTCGACAATCTGGCCATTATCGAGCACGAGGATCTGGTCGGCCCCCACAACCGTTGAGAGGCGGTGGGCGATGACAATGACGGTTTTGTTGCGTACCAGCCGGTCAATCGCGTGCTGTACCGCCACTTCGCTTTCGGTGTCGAGGGCGGCGGTCGGTTCGTCCAGTAGCACGAGGGGCGCATCCTTCAGAATGGCGCGGGCGATGCTCACTCGCTGACGTTCGCCCCCCGAAAGCGCCCCGCCAATGTCGCCTACCCGCGTAGCATAGCCGTCGGGTAGCCGTGTGATGAATTCGTGGCAGTTGGCCTCGCGTGCCGCCTCCTCTACTTCGGCATCGCTTGCGTCGGGCTTCGCCATGCGGATGTTGTTGCGGATCGTGTCGTCGAAGAGGTAGACATCCTGGAAGACGACGGCGATGTGGCGCATCAGGTCGGAGGGCTCGACGGCGCGCAGATCCACCCCGCCGATCCGAATTGCTCCCTGCTGCGGATCGGCATAGCGGCTGATCAGGCGCGTTATGGTGGTCTTGCCCGATCCCGACGGCCCTACGAGCGCGGTGAGTGACTTGGCTGGCGCCGTGAAGGTGATGTCGCGGAGAATTGCTGGTTCGTTGCCGTAGCCAAAGCTCACGCCCTCGAATTGAATATCGAAGCGCGTAATGGTTTGCGGCGGTCTCTGCACCGGCAACGCTTCTAGCGCCAAGAGCGCCTCAATGCGCTCAAAGCCGGCCTCCATGTAGTCGTAGATCATGGTAATGTTAGCGAGGATGGCTACTGGCTCGCTGAAGCGTACCGCTACGACCAGCAGCGCCGCTAGTGCCGCCGCGTCGAGGGTGCCGCCCAGCACAAACCAGGCACCGAGCGCGAGCACCACAAGGATACCAAGTTCTACGATGCTCGCCATGATCAGGGTGGGCCAGGTACTCTTGAGGTTGAAACGGGTCTGTACCAGGCGCAACTGCGCCAGGGATGCCTGTAGGCGCTGCGCCCGCGCTCCCACCTGGTTGACCGCCCGCAGCACCGGCAGCCCCTGCATGTAGTCTACCAACTCGGAGGCCGTCTGGGCGTGCGCCTCCGCCCCTTCACGCATCTCGGCACCCGCAAGCGTGCGGATCCAACGGTAGATCGGTACTCCGAGTGGAAAGATGACCAGCATTGCCAGAGCAAGACGCCAATCAATAAAGAGCGTTACCAGTACCGCAACGAGTGGCACGATGATGGTGCGGATGACGAGTGATGAGACGAGGCCCATCGGGGCAACCACCTCCTCAACATTGCCCGCTAGGACATTGTTGAGATCGCCGGTACGCCGCCGGGAGAGTTCGGCGAGGGGGATGCGGCGCAACTGCGCCCCGAGGCGCAAACGCAGATCGTGGGTTATATCGACCAAGGGGCCGTTGTAGTCGAAGGCGTGGGCCCACCAGCGCAGCCCCAGATCGCCGAAGGCGAAGAGCAGCAGCGCACCTAGCCACATAAGAATGGTTGTCGGATCGGGCACGGGACTCAAGAGCGCACGCAGGAGCGGGTAGAAGCAGGCGAAGGCTGCCCCTTGGGCTACGGCGGCTATAACGAGCAGAGTGAGCGTGCGGCGCAAGTGAGGCGCACCTGCGCCAGCGGCTTGCAACATGCGACGATAGGTCTGAACCATGACAAGAGCTTCCTTCTAGCTGTTCGCAGCGGCACCACCGCGCAGCCCCCAGTCGCGGGCCTGCTGGTAGCTGGCCCAGAGGTGGGCATAGAGTCCATTGGCTGCGGTCAGTTCCGCATGACGGCCACACTCGACCACCCGCCCCTGATCGAGCACCACAATCTGATCGGCATCAACAATGGTGGCAAGGCGATGGGCAATCACAATCACCGTCTTGCCGCGCATCAGGTTGGCCAGTGCGGCAACGATCATGGCTTCATTCTCAGGATCGGCGAAGGCGGTAGCCTCATCAAGCACCACAATCGGGTTGTTCTGCAAAGGTGCGTACAACCGGCATCGCCTGCACAAACTCAATCACTGCGCCATTAATGCGCTCGTTGGCTTGGTTATACTGCTGCGAGAGCGTCGCGTAATCGCGCATAGCGAGACGCATGCTCAGCATGCCAAACGGCAAGACCGCGAGCGCCACCAGAGCCATGCGCCAGTCAATGATGAAGAGCGCAACGACCGTGACAAGTGGCGAAGCGTAGCCACGGCCCATCAGCGGCGTACTATCGGCTACAAAGGCATGCAGCGCCTTCACATCATCGTGAACGATCTTCTTCAGCGCCCCCGCGCCATTCGTCACCAAGTAGCCCAGCGGTACGCGCGCCAGATGCTCGGTAAGCTGGGTACGCAGGATCTGTTCTAGGCGAAACGCACCCATGTGCGAAATGCGAAACGCGAGCGTGCGTAACGTAAAGGTCAGCGCCGTCAAAACGAGCGCCAGAATGACAAGATTGCTAATCTGAGCCGCATCGGGCTGGGGGACAAGCAGGGCGGCAATAATGGGTGCGATGCAGAGCAACGCCCCAATTGAGGTCACAGCACCCAAGGCCGCGAGGACAATCCCGAGCGTAATCTCAGGCCGCACGAGGCGGATGAAGCGCCAAACGTTAGCGGAACGAGCTTGTGCAACGCCCGCGACGGCGGGCTGTTCGGCTGTCGTTGGGACAGCAATCGAATCACTCATGTTCTATTCCTTTGCCATGGTCATGGAGTGCTAATAGATAAACTCCTCAATATGGTAGAGCGCCACCTTGCTGCCGGGGGCGCACACCGCCTTCGCCCCAGCCTTGAGTTGCTCAAGTTGGCGCACAACGTGTAGGGGGCGGCTAGCCGCCTCGTGCAACTGCTGGGCGTAGCTTCCGTCCGGGGGGACGATCAGCGGCGAGATGTAGACGATGTCGCCTGGGCCGAGGTTCATGCTGGCGAGTGCGGCGAGCGAGTGGCTGACATGTTGCTGCGCCAGGCGTGTACCGCCCGCACCGGCCAAAATGATGATGCCCACATTGATGCCGCCAGCCTTGATTGCCCGTACCGCTTCAATGCACGCCGCAGGCGAACCGGGCTTGTTGAGCAGGCGAAAGACCTCGGCGTTACCGCTTTCGAGCCCCAAATAGATACGCCGCACATGGGCTGCGCGCAGTTCGCGGTAGTCTGACGCACTCTTCTGCTCGGCACCAAAGATGTCGAGAAAGGCATAAATCCCCTTAAGCCCATGGCTGCCGCCCAAGGCAAACTCGTCGTGCACAATAGAGAGCAATTCACGCAAACGTGCCTGAGCGATAACCAATGCGTTGGCATCACCGAGAAAGAGCGACTTACGCATCCTGAGCCCCTGGCCCAGAAAGGCCTTGACCCGCTGCACATGCTCACGGAACGCAGCCGGTGTCTTGATGCGAAATTTGCGGTCGCGGTAAAAGGTGCAGAAACTACAGCGATTCCTGTTTCATCAAAATGTCGCCGCGTAGCCCCCGCCGGTAGTTCACACCATTGCGAAACGCCCCCAGCAACCGCCCTTCGCCATCAAACGAGTAGGTGGCGTGTAAGTTGTCTGAGACGGTCAAAAAATGCGGTTGCTGGTTGAAGTAGAACCTGTGGTGAGTAGCGCCGCGCATCACCTGCGGCGTGGGCATCGCTGCGAGCATAAGAGCCTCCGTCAAGCTAATTCCGCGAGGTGAATAGTTCCATGTTCGCACTGCGCGATGCGGTGGCCCGCACCATCACTCGCCAGCGTAACTAGCCGTTGACACATAGGGCTGCTCCTTCTTTCTCAGACTACCGAAAGCGTATAATGCTGCGTTCGGTTCGCGTAGCATAGGTATCAGGCTGACTTTTATATACCAGACACCTTTAGTAAGTATATGTACCATTTATGAAGTAGCATATACTAACATATAAGGTTTGTAAACTCGTACTCGTCTCTCTGTAGGGCCACGTCAAAGTCGTTGGGGCTGCGCCCCAAACTCTTTTTGTTGCTTTTTGGCGGCGAAGCCGCCAAAAAGCAACAAAAAGAGTTTGTTAGCGCGAAGAAGCCCTGGGCCAAAGCTGGGAGCGCGGGCGTCCCGCCCGCATGCGGGCGGGACGCCCGCGCTCCCAGGGTGGCGATTTCCCACAGCGTTCCT